>NZ_JACJIT010000004.1:0-543247 GCF_014138475.1 Agrobacterium sp. RC10-4-1 | reverse complement strand
TCGCCGATACGTCGCTTTCCGGTCTGCGGGTTGCCCGTGAGCTGGACCGGATCATCGAGGGACGAGGCAAGCCGAAGATGATCGTCAGCGACAATGGTAGCGAGTTCACCAGCAACGCGATCTTGCAATGGACGGATCGGACCAAGGTGGAATGGCACTATATCGCACCGGGCAAGCCGATCCAGAACGCCTTCATCGAAAGCTTCAATGGGCGGTTGCGAGACGAGTTCCTGAATGAGACTCTCTTCTCGTCGCTAGCTCATGCTCGATCAGCGCTTTCAAACTGGCGCTACGATTACAACGATCACCGCCCACACTCTGGCCTCGGCTGGCTGACACCCGCCGAGTTCGCTCAGATAATCAACCCGCGACGTGATGCGGTGCTGCGCAGCCGAAATGGCTCCGCACCACACCCCGCCGCTACCGCCCCGAATACAGCAACCCAAAACCGCTGGAGCGAACTCAAAACTGGATAAAACTTGGGGGCAAGGTCATTTTGTCCCACCCTTGGCGATATCGCCGAAATAGAGAAGGTTCTTGTAGTCGTCATCCCGCTTGTGCATCTGATCGAGGAACTTCGGCATTAGCGATTTGAGGCTGATGATCGCTGCGATGAAGAGCAGCGGTAGGGCGGCTCGGAATGCATGGCTATAACCGAGAGGAAGCTCCTCGGGCACTCTAAGAAGCGTGATGATCGCGCCCATCCATACCGAGCAGAATGTTAGAAGGGCTGCGTTCTTTGTCTCAGCAAACTTGCTGAAATCGATCATCCTGCCGTGGTTTGCTGACAAGAGCTTTTCGTAGGCTTCTTGCTGGTCGTTCTTTGCCATTGATCACCGTTAAGGATTCGGGACTATGTTCATCGATACGGCTGAGGCAGTGACCCGCTGCGGATCCCTGAGTCCGCAGGTCAGCATGGTTCCGCAGCATTCCTCACCCAGTATTCTTGCGAACGCGTAGTAGGACTCGACCTCCTCGCGTCGGAGCTTTTCTTCGGTTACGAGCTTGGCGACAGCGTCCGGACGGCAGCACTCGGACCGCGGGATGAGAGCTCCATGTCGTTCGCATCCAACTGGGCATGGCAGAGATCCATCCCCGAGGGTTCCGGCGATGTCAAACTGAAGATCCGGATCGGAGAACCAGGCTGGTTCGCCTGCGAGCATTGCCATGTACTCCGTTTCGACGCCGAGTTGTCTCGCAGCATCCAAGGCGGCTAGCTGATGGGGGCCCGCGCTACCGTGGGCGACTTCTTGTTGAGGCGGCCACCGTCTGGTTCGTTCCGCAACTCGCTGCAGCCTGAGAAAGTGCTTGAGCAAACCCCACCAGACCACGCCGTGGTCGAAGGAGACGATGCCGTACCCCGCATTGAAACCGATGCAGAAATGCTCGTCCGACTGCAGGTGGCGTTCATGACATGTCTTCGGAAACCGCGTGCCGGGTTCCTGCTCCTGGACTGCAATCACGCCTTCATCCTCATGGATACGTAGGTCAACCTCGATAATACCGACGGCGTTGTCGAAATGGAGCGAGGTGGATCCAAGTATCTCGGTAGCGGTGATGCCGGTGACTTTGAACCAGTCCGGCACCGCCGCAAGAAGGTGGGTTAGTGGCACTCATCGTCCTCCGACGCTGTAGGGTGCCGCCGTGGCAGTCACGGCACCGCTGCTCACCTGGGGAGGAGCGCTGAGATGTTCTTCTACGGACCCTGCATCAAGGCCCCAAGCCACGCCTTCATCGAAGAGCCGGCGTACGCTTGCCGGGGCAAGTCCGAGAGCTGTCGGGCCTAAGGCCGTCTGATCTCCATCACAGTTGCTTTGCAAGCTTTCGGATCGGGATACCGCGCGGCTGACAGAGCAGCGGACGCTGCGGTCACCCCTGATCCCGATCCGCGTGATCGGCGTTTCGCCGTACTCAAGACCTATCGCAATACCGAGTTGTCCGATGCCGTCGAGTTCTTCCTGGCAGAGTTCGAAGCTAGAGCGCATGCCGCCAGCCGCTTTTACAGCGGCCACCACGGAAGCCGATCCGTCGGTCTCGTACGCCGTTCCCTCCGCGATCAGACCGTGAATGCAATCCCCTATGAAACGGACCTTGCGACCGAGATAGTCATCCGAGAGGGTGGCGGCCAGTTCACTGCGGATGACGTGGAGATTGGAAACCATCTCTCCGATGCGATTTCCTGCGATGCACTCGTCTACGTACTTCGTGAATCCATCGATGTCGCCGAAAACTGACATCAAGCCCATCCTGATTGATTTCGAAGGCATCAACTGTGAGAAGTCGATCGTTTTGAGTGGTGGAGTGTGCCTGTGGAACGAGAAGGTGGCATCCGTACCCACATCGAGGACGAAGCGGTTGCGTGCGCTAGATGCAGCCTCATTGATAGCCATCTCCGACAGTCTCTTTGATTGGACGCTTGGTCGCCCAAGTAGGCCGTCAAAGCGGCTGATCTGGACAGCACTTGCGCGTTCTTCGAATAGTTCATCGAGGCTGGAGAGCGTCCGGATTTCGAGGTCCCTTCGGACCCTGTTGGACATGAACACCCCTTCCTCGTCGCCTTCAGCGAGCTTGGCGGCATAGTTGGCTGGCGCGCCTAGAAAAAGTGGCTCCCGTTCGTCCTTCGTGCCGGAATTCACAGCAACCGCCGCCCCGCTGTCCAGGCCTATTCGGATGCGTGTGGAATAACGGCCGCCCTCAGTTATCCGTCCGACCTCCTCGATCGCGCGTTTGGCAGCATCTGCAAATGCCAGCGCACGCTCGGCACGTTCTCTGGCGTTCTCAGGCCCGGGTGGTGAAACGATGACGGCATGCATACGCGATCCATGAAAATCGACACGCTGCGCTTCGAATTCGTCAGCCACCTGATCGCATGCCGCGTAGTTCAAATGCAACATCGAGAGGACGCGCCGATGACTTGCTTCGGTTTCGCGATCTCGTTCCATCATCGCGTCGGCGAAGTCTAGCATCTGGATGTAGACGTGAACTCCATCTACCCGGATGGCGCTGTTGCGTGGAAGGTCGAAGATCAGCGGCTCACGTCTGCCACCCAACCGAACCCGTTCATCGATCATTGCACGACGCTGGTTCAGAAAGTTCTGGTCGAACGTCTTGAGGCCAATCGTTCCAGCGGGTGCTGAAGCGCGGAATTCTCGGATCCGCTGCCGACATTTCTGTTGGGACCAACCCATTACAACTTTCCTTCTCGCTCGCCTCACGGCAGATCTGAATGCTGATTGTCTAGTGGTAGTGTCGGAGCATCCATGCCACCGACGCGATTGTTTCTTGTTTTGTTCCGTGAGGGATTTTCCAGGCAGATAAGTGCCTGGAAAATATAAGTATTTTTTGATTTAGAGTCGATGATCGCAGATCTGCTGTCGTTTCATGACTCAGCAAAGTCGGCTTTTATGACTCCGGCCCCCCCGTTTTATGACTTTTCAGTGGGGGCCATCCAGAATATAAAGCGTAGTTTTTAGCTGCAACCGCTCGTCGCACCACAAGTATCGCATTTCTCGCAAGTGCCGTTCCGCACCATCGTGAAGTTCTGGCATTCCGAGCACATGTTGCCCGTATACCCTTGAGCGATCGAGCGCATGCGGCGTTCGTTTTCGACCTTCTTGGCTTCCGTCTTGGCCGAAGCAGCGTCTGCGGCGGCCTTGTCGGAGAAGAGGGCGGTTGCCGTCTGCTGGGCTTCCTGGACGACCTCGTCGATCACTTCTTCGGCGATTTCTTCGGCCAGTTCCTTGGCGCGCTCTTCATAGTCCCGCTTGAAGGAGACGATTTCGGAGGTTGCGATGGCGACTGTCGGTTCCAGCTTGCGGGCTGCGGAGCCTGCAAACGAGGTCACGTTGGCCGAGGCGCGGGCAGGGGCTGCCGTTGCCGATCCCTTGGGCTCGGAAGCGGTGCGTTCGCCGTCATTGCGGGACACGATGGTCGGCTTGTAACCGCGGGTCCAGCCGGTGGAAACGAGGTTGGTCTTGCCTTCCTGGATACCCTTGCCGAGCGCCGTGTTGGAGAAGTCGGACGTATCGACATGGGCGAGATCGTGGCGGCCGAGATAGGAAACGGCGAGTTCGCGGAACACGTAGTCGAGGATCGACGTGGCGTTCTTGATCGCGTCGTTGCCCTGCACCATGCCGGCCGGTTCGAACTTGGTGAAGGTGAAAGCCTCCACATATTCTTCCAGCGGCACGCCATATTGCAGGCCGAGCGAAATGGCGATGGCGAAGTTGTTCATCATTGCGCGGAAGGCGGCGCCTTCCTTGTGCATGTCGATGAAGATTTCGCCGATGCGGCCATCACCGAATTCACCGGTGCGCAGATAGACCTTGTGACCGCCGACAGTTGCCTTCTGGGTATAACCCTGACGGCGGTTCGGCAGCTTTTCACGCTCGCGCGAGACGCGCTCGATGACGCGCTCAACGATCTTTTCGGTGATCGTCACGGCCTGCTGTGCGGCGGGCTGCTGGATCAGCTCTTCGATCAGGTCTTCTTCGTCCTCATCTTCCACCAGCGAGGCGTTGAGCGGCTGGGAAAGCTTGGACCCATCGCGGTAAAGGGCGTTTGCCTTCAGCGCCAGCTTCCAGGACAGCATGTAGGCTGCACCGCAATCCTCCACCGTCGCATCGTTCGGCATGTTGATCGTCTTGGAGATCGCGCCGGAGATGAAGGGCTGAGCCGCCGCCATCATGCGGATATGCGATTCGACGGAGAGGTAACGCTTGCCGATCTTGCCGCAGGGGTTGGCGCAATCGAAGACGGGCAGGTGCTCGTTCTTCAGGAACGGTGCGCCCTCCAGCGTCATCGCGCCGCAGACGTGAACGTTGGCCGCTTCGATGTCCTTCTTGCCGAAGCCGAGGTGCTCGAGCAGGTTGAAGCTCATGTCGGAAAGCTGCTCGTCGGAAACCTTCAGCGTTTCCTTGAGGAAGTCGGCGCCGAGCGTCCACTGGTTGAAGACGAACTTGATGTCGAAGGCGCTCTTCAGCGCGCCGTTGACGGCCTCGATCTTCTCATCGGTGAAGCCCTTGGCCTTCAGCGTCGAGGGGTTGATGCCGGGAGCCTGGTTGAGATTGCCATGGCCGACGGCATAGGCCTCGATCTCGGCGATCTGGCTTTCGGAGTAACCGAGCGAACGCAGCGCATCCGGAACGGCGCGGTTGATGATCTTGAAGTAACCGCCACCGGCGAGCTTCTTGAACTTCACCAGCGCGAAATCGGGCTCGATACCGGTCGTGTCGCAATCCATCACGAGGCCGATCGTGCCTGTCGGCGCGATAACGGTTGTCTGGGCGTTGCGGTAGCCGTGCTTTTCGCCAAGTTCCAGCGCCTTGTCCCAGGCGGCCGTTGCGTGGGCGATCAGGTCCTGATCCGGGCAGTCGCCATGGACGAGTGCGACCGGGTTGACCGACAGGCCCTCATAACCTTCCGACTGGCCAAGGGCGGCGCGGCGGTGGTTGCGGATGACGCGCAGCATGTTTTCGCGGTTGGGCGCAAAGCCCGGGAAGGGGCCGAGCTCGCCGGCCATTTCGGCCGAGGTGGCATAGGACACGCCGGTCATGATGGCGGTGAGCGCACCGGCAATGGCGCGGCCTTCGGCGCTGTCATAGGGAATGCCGGAGGACATCAGGAGGCCGCCGATATTGGCGTAACCGAGGCCCAGCGTGCGGTACTCATAGGAGAGTTCGGCGATCTGGCGCGAGGGGAACTGCGCCATCATGACGGACACTTCGAGCACGACGGTCCACAGGCGGACGGCGTGTTCGTAATCGGCGATATCGATGCGCTTCGTCGCCTGATCCTTGAACTGCAGAAGGTTCAGCGAGGCAAGGTTGCAGGCCGTGTCGTCGAGGAACATGTATTCCGAGCACGGGTTGGAAGCGCGGATCGGACCGGCCGCCGGCGAGGTGTGCCAGTCGTTCATCGTCGTGTTGAAGTGCAGGCCCGGGTCGGCAGACGCCCAGGCGGCGTGGGAAATCTTTTCCCAGAGGTCGCGGGCCTTCAGCGTCTTCATGACCTTGCCGTCCTTACGGGCGGTCAGGTTCCAGTCCCCGTCATTTTCGACAGCGCGCAGGAAATCGTCCTTCAGCGAGACGGAGTTGTTGGAGTTCTGGCCCGACACCGTGAGGTAGGCTTCCGAATCCCAGTCCGTGTCATAGGTCTTGAACTGGATGTCCTTGTAACCCTGCTCGGCGAACTGGATGACGCGCTTGACGTAGTTTTCCGGCACCATGTCCTTCTTGGCGGCGCGGATTTCGCGCTTCAGGGCAGGGTTCTTGGCCGGGTCGAAGCAATCGCCGTTGTCAGCTTCGCAGTTGACGCAGGCCTTCATGATCGCCTTCAGGTGCTTGGCGACGATCTTGGAACCGGTGACGAGAGCGGCAACCTTCTGCTCCTCGTTCACCTTCCAGTCGATATAGGCTTCGATATCGGGGTGGTCGGCATCAACGACGACCATCTTCGCTGCGCGGCGGGTCGTGCCGCCGGACTTGATGGCGCCGGCTGCGCGGTCGCCGATCTTGAGGAAGCTCATCAGGCCTGACGATTTGCCGCCGCCGGAGAGTTTTTCGCCTTCGCCACGCAGATAGGAGAAGTTGGAGCCAGTGCCGGAGCCGTATTTGAACAGGCGCGCTTCACGCACCCACAGATCCATGATGCCGCCTTCATTAACGAGGTCGTCCTCAACGGACTGGATGAAGCAGGCGTGCGGCTGCGGATGTTCGTAAGCCGACTTGGACTTGGTCAGCTTGCCGGTGAAGGGGTCGACATAAAAGTGGCCCTGGCCGGGACCATCAATGCCATAGGCCCAGTGCAGGCCGGTGTTGAACCATTGCGGGGAGTTGGGGGCAACACGCTGGGTGGCGAGCATATAGGCAAGCTCGTCGCGGAAGGCGAGGGCATCTTCTTCGGACGAGAAATATTTGCCTTTCCAGCCCCAATAGGCCCAGGTGCCGGCCAGGCGATCGAAAACCTGGCGTGCATCGGTCTCGGAGCCGTAGCGCTCGGCTTCCGGAACATCCTTCAGAGCCTTTTCATCGGGCACGGAGCGCCAGAGGAAGGAAGGAACGTCATTTTCCTCAACCTTCTTCAGGAACTTCGGCACGCCGGCCTTGCGGAAATATTTCTGCGCCAGAACGTCGGTGGCAACCTGGCTGAACTGCGCGGGAACGTCGATGTCAGCCAGACGGAACACGATGGATCCATCCGGGTTCTTGATTTCACTGACGGCCTTGCGGAAGTCGATCTCCGCATAAGGCGATTGGCCGGGCTTCGTGAAGCGGCGTTCAATGCGCATGGTTTCTGTCCTCGTCCATTGGGGCGCCCGGTGAAGGGCGCAAAAATTCGTTCCAGCCGTGCGATGCCTTCGCGCAGCCGGTTGTTGCCGATCTGATGGGATGTTCATCCTTGGATGTCATCCCTGTATCTCGTGTTTAAGATGGCTGCAAGCCTACTATATATAGTGTTAACACATTCTTGCTGCCAGTCCCCGTGTAATGTTTTTGGCGGTTCCGAAGGCGCAGAAAAGCCATCGGCGAACCGCCCCCTCATGGCCGGGACGCCGTTTGGACATGCGCGCTAAAGATGGAGAAGAACCGGCCTCGTTACTTTCCGGTTCGTTGCCGCCGCAACATATTTGTCACTTTCCTCTCGCGGCACAGATTCGTCAAGCCATAGATTGAAACCCATTTTTAACCACAAGATATTGTGTGGAGTGCCTGTGGAAAACGGGGATAGGAAAAGCTCTCAGAAAAATCAGTGACTTGGCGGAAAAATTTGAAGCTTGCGCGAGGCTGGTTTCCGCAACGGAAAGGCAAAACCCCGCATTTCCGGGGTGAGGCATAATGGCGACACTGCGGTTTTTCCGTGTTTTCCGCTGTCGGCAAAAAGGCCTTTTCACACAAAAAAGCCGCCCCGGGTGGGACGGCGAAAGAGTGTATATTGCTGGGGGAAGTCTTGCGCGGTTGGTGCATCCGCACTCCGTCACCCCGGACCAGATCCGGGGTCCAGCGCGATCAAGTCCTTGATCGCGAGAGACTCACGGCGCAGACGCGCCGTGGCTGGATTGCGGCTCAAGGCCGCAATGACGGATGAGAAATGGGTCCCTGTGGGCACTCAGCCGCGCGATCCCTTGGCGATCGGCTCCTGATAGGTGAAGCCCATGTCCCAGGGGAAATAGATCCAGGTGTCCTGGCTCACTTCGGTGACGAAAGTATCGATGGTCGGCACGCCCTTCGGTTTGGCGTAAACGCAGGCAAAATGCGCCTTCGGCAGCATTTCGCGCACTTCGAGCGCCGTCTTGCCGGTATCGGTCAGATCGTCGACGACAAGCACGCCTTCGCCGGCATCAACAGTCAGTTCGGGGGCTACGCCTTTCAAGAGGACCGTATCACCCTGGTTGACGTAGTCATGGCGGGTGGCGATGCAGACCGTATCGATCATGCGGATGTTCAGTTCGCGGGAAATGATCGCCGCCGGAACGAGGCCGCCGCGCGTGATGCAGACGATCGCCCGGAACTCTTTGTCGAGACCGGCAAGACGCCATGCAAGCGCACGGGCGTCGCGGTGAAACTGGTCCCAGGAAACGGGAAAGGCTTTATCGGGAAGGGACATGTCGTCTACCATCTGGTCAAAATTGTCGATGGCTTTGGCTAATAGCCGCAAGACCGGCAAAAAGGCAAGCTTTGCGCTTATCCGGCGTGATTTTGGCTGAGAGAATGCCGCTTGGTTCTTCTCCCCTGTGGTGGAGAAGGTGGCCCGAAGGGTCGGATGAGGGGACTGGCTCTCGGTCTATCTCTACCCACGCCCCCTCATCCCGCTGCCGCGGACTTCTCCCCGGCGGGGAGAAGAAACCAGTGGCGGACGCTCCTTTCGAGCGAGATGGCGGGGGCTGGCGGCGCCATTTGCGCCGCATCCATATTCAACGCGACAGCAGCGTCATCGCCGTCATGGAATCGAGCAGCGTGCGGGTAACGCCGCCGAACAGCAGTTCCCACCAGCGGGAATGGCCGTAAGCGCCCATGACCAGAAGGTCGATGCTGTTATCGGAAAGGCGATTTTCGATGGCCGCCTGCGGCGAAAGGCCGGCAATCTTTTCCTGTGAGGTCACCGTCACGTTCACGCCGTGGCGGGCGAGCGTGGCGGCCAGTTCCGTACCGGCAAACCCGGAGGACTGCGTTTCGCTTTCTGCCTGGTCGACGGAGAATATCTCGACGCTGTCGGCGGCTTTCAGAAAGGGCAGGGCGTCGAAAGTGGCGCGCGTCGCCTCGCGAGAGCCATTCCAGGCGATCAGGACGCGTTTGATCGGTTTGGCGACGGTGAGCACATGCGGGACGAGGAGAACGGGACGGCCGCTTTCATAGAGAAAGCTGTCAATATCGGTGCGGCTGTCCGACAAAGCCGAGGAACTGCTCTGGCGGGCGACGACGAGATCGGCGCAACGGGCGCTGTCGATGGCAGAGGCGGAGGCGTAACCCACCGAGGTAACGAAGCTTCGCCATTCATGCGAGATGCCGTTGGCCGATAGCGTACGCTCGAAAAGCGTGCCGACATCGGTGGTTTCCTTGTGTGCCACATCCTGCAGGGCCTGCACGGTGGCGGGATCGGGAATTTCCATCGGCGCGACGAGGGGAACGGCGGCCAGCGTTTCCATGTGCAGGCCGATGACATGCGAGGAAAACTGGTCTGCAAGGCTCACCACGAATTCGCCGAGCTTCTGTGTGTTCGAAACATTGTCGACCACTGCCAATATCGTTTTGTAACCCATTTATCTCTCCTCGGTGACATCTAATTTCTGTGGGGAGAGTGGCCGCCTTTGCAGGCCGCCACCTTGATTTTGGTCAAAGCCCGTTTGTCAAAGGCCCTTTCTCGCTCAAGCCGTTGCGTCGCCCTTGCCTGCCGCCAGTCTTTTCTCCTGTCCGATGGCTTCGATCATGGCCGCGACCGCATCCGCCGCGGCCTTCAGCACGCCTGCATCCCGGGCGCGCACCACGATTTCCGTCGAAAAGCGTTGCCCGTCATATTTCGGATAGGAACCGATGCTGGTTTCGGGATGGGCTTTCTGGATGGCCGTCAGCGGCGTGCCGATATCGCCTTCGCCATACGGTGAGCGTACGGCCTGCGACATCACCTTGGCGCCGGTGCGGAGCGTCGGCATGACGTTGTCGAGCATCGCCTGGAACACCTGCGGCACGCCGGCCATGACATAGACATTGCCGATGATGAAGCCGGGGGCGACGGAAACAGGGTTGGCGATGTGGACAGCACCTTTCGGCATGCGCGCCATGCGCTTGCGCGCATCGGTGAATTCCATCTCACGGGCACGGTACATGTCGCCAAGTATCCGCAAGGCTTCGGCATCGTGCTCGCAGGGAAGGCCAAACGCCACGGAAACCGCATCCGCGGTGATGTCGTCATGGGTCGGGCCTATGCCACCCGAGGTGAAGACATAATCATAGCGGCTGCGTAGCGCATTCAGCGCTTCGACGATCGCGTCCTCCTCATCGGCAACGATACGCACTTCCTTGAGGTCGATGCCGGACATGGTCAGCACGTCCGCGAGGTGGCCGATATTCTTGTCCTTGGTACGGCCCGAAAGCAACTCGTCGCCAATGGCGAGCATGGCGGCGGTCACGACGGATTGAGCGGAAGAGGGATTGGACATGGGTGTACTCGTCATCTGTTTTATCAGACGTTAGCCCCGTGCCCGATGATTGCAAAGCGGTTTTGAAAAAATGTATTTCGGCAAATAGTTGACGTTTCGCTTTTCCGTTCACTTATGGTGAACAGTGCGTATGCCGATAAGCCGCTGGCGTGGAAGAAGCCTGTGAGCTAGATTTTCATCACATGCTTGTAACGGGTCGCCGATAATCATCATCACGTTTTTGAAAAGGCTTCTGGTCGGGACGCCGGAAACGATAAACCCAAAGGAAACAAAGAAAATGACGAAAGTTCTGGTGCTCTATTATTCTTCCTACGGTCACATCGAAACGATGGCCTATGCTGTCGCCGAGGGTGCAAAATCGGCGGGCGCAGACGTCGTCGTCAAGCGCGTTCCGGAACTGGTGCCGGAAGCGGTCGCCAAGTCTTCGCATTTCAAGCTCGACCAGGCGGCGCCGATCGCCACCGTGGACGAACTGGCTGAATACGATGCCATCATCGTCGGCGCCGGCACCCGCTTCGGCACGGTCGCTTCGCAGATGCGCAATTTCTGGGACCAGACGGGCGGCCTGTGGTTCGGCGGCAAGCTCGTCGGCAAGGTAGGTTCCGCCTTCACCTCTTCCGCCACCCAGCATGGCGGCCAGGAATCGACTATTCTCGGTTTCCTGCCGACCTTCCTGCACCACGGCATGGCCGTCGTAGGTCTGCCCTATGCCTTCCAGGGCCAGATGGGTGTCGATGAAATCAAGGGTGGCTCCCCTTACGGCGCCTCCACCATTACCGACGGCGACGGCTCCCGCCAGCCCTCCGAAGTCGAACTTGAAGGTGCGCGCTTCCAGGGCGCGCATGTGGCGAAAATCGCCGCCAAGCTTTCTGCCTGATCCTGAAAGTCCAGTGAAAAAGAAATGCGGCCCAAAAGGCCGCATTTTCTGTGCCGGTGGCATCATCACCAGCTTAACCGCGATGCTCTCCTGCGAAGCTCGTTCCCCGATCAGATCGGCAGGTTCACCATGAAGAGGCAGCTTGCAACCACGAAGCCGATCATCGAAATTTCAAGAAAACCGTTCAGTCCGTCACGCATTTCAATCCTCCTTGTTCGATCGAAAAGAGAACGGAAAAAGTTTAACGCGGTTCCATAACAGCAGAATGAAATTTAGGGATTCTTAACGCCTGATTTACGGCGTGTCAGCCGGTGACGACGAAAGCCACGACGAGGTGGCCGAGAAGGCCGATCGCCAGGCAGGAGAGAAGAAAGATGAACAGGGCTTTTTTCATATATCCGGACGCTTTCCTCTGTATCGATCCATCGAACCATGAACTTGACGTTAGCGCCCCTGGCGCCTCCGTCGCGACGCGTGACGGGGCCGTTACGCCTTGATGTCGAGCCCCGCTTCGATCGCGGCGGCGATGAAGGCCTTGCGCGCGTCTTCAGGCTTTTTCCTGCCGGCATCCACGGCGGCGCAGACCAGCAGCGCCTTGTCTAGCGCCTCGCCATCCTCCACCGGCCAGTCCTCGATCAGGGCCCAGGAGGCGGCCTGGGTTGTTTCGATGCTCGTATAATCACCCGGCGTTTCGAAGGCGATCAGGACGGGTTTCTGCCAGCGCGTGTTCATCGCTCATCCATGTTGGTTTCGCGCCCGGCTCTAAACGAAGCAGGCGGGATGCGCAATCCGTTTCGGAGCCGACCGGTGCGGTCAGTCGTCGCGTCCGAACAGCCATTCGCGAAGGATGCGCCGGTCAATGAGTTCCAGCGAGCGGTCCGGCGCGATGCGATAGGTTTCCACCGCCCTTGTGCTGCTGTCTATGCGGAACTCATGAGTGAAGGTGCTGCCAATCGGTGACTTCGTCAGCTTCGTGCGCGGCTGGCCTTTATAGATGATGCTCCCGGGAATGGGCTCCACATAGGGTGCCGGACCTGCGGTCGTGCATCCCGCAAGCGCGAGCGAAAGGGCTATTGCGGCCGATGATGCGAGCGTTTTCATCCTGTCCTCCGAGGTCCATCTGCAAAAACGATATGGAGGCGCGGAGGTTCCCGGAAGCGGCGGATGCGGCAGTATTATTCCTTCCGACTACTTGCGCTTTGGGTTCTGAATGTCGCGCGCGACCCAGCGAAAGAAAAAATAGACGAGGAAGCCAAAGATGAAAAGCGGGATGAGGTTCGCAAAACCGGACATATGATTCTCGTTTCTCCCTCCCGTCACGGGGGTCTATCCGGAGAGGCTGAGACGAGGCAAGGGGTAGCACGCATGGTCGTCGGTCACATGTACGTGTGCCGACCTGCCTGCGGCAGGAGTGGGACGGAGCGAGGGAGGGGGCGGGAGAGATCCGGCGCACTGCCAGCGAAGCCGGATCTCTCCGTCTCCCGCCGGTTTCAGGGTACGGGGGACTGTCTTCACTATGGCGGACAACCGAAAATAGACATAGAGCGAGAAATTACCTCGAATAAATTGCAGCGATCCAGAACTCGCGATGGATGCGACGCGCGAGACTATGCACAGTTCCTCATCTTCACTGTCCGGGACATTAATCCGCCAGGCGCGGGGGACGGCACGCCCCTTCCGGCCGGACCATCATGTCTGGGCAAAAGCGGTGTAACCTGTTGAAACGGCACGTCTGCCGTCATTCTTTCAGCCTGCTGGAGAGGCCGGAAGAGGGAACTTTTCACGCGCTGCGTCATTGAAGCAGTCGGACACATGCCAATAGTGGAGGGTTAAACATGCTCGGCACCATCCTTGTCATCCTGCTCATTCTGTTCCTCATCGGCGCGCTGCCAAGCTGGGGTTATCATAATTACGGTTACGGCCCTTCGGGCGGTCTCGGACTGGTGCTGGTCATCGTGCTGATCCTGGTTCTGATGGGACGGATTTGATCGACCGTTCCTGAAAATGCACGGGTTGCCCGCAGTCGAAAACGCTTCGGCTGCGGGCAATTTTTCGTCCGGAGCAACGGTATGACGCCAAAAGCCATGTCATCTTAGTGACTTAGACAAGGTGGGCGGTTGAACTCCACGTACCCGGCTGAAAAAACACGACATTCGGAACGATCCCTCTTGCGCCCCAAATGGATTCGTTCTAAATGCCCGCCATCGCTCCATTGATGAGCGTGTGAGGCCTCGTGGCGGAGTGGTGACGCAGAGGACTGCAAATCCCGACAAAATGTAATGTTTTCAGTAGGCGTTCTGAATAAGTCGCCCCGCAACGATACATTTTCTGCCGAATACGGCCATTGATTTCATTCACAAATTTTGACTATTCAGAACGGCCAAAACGCTTTTTCGTGGCCTCTAGGACGCGCTTCTCTGTCTCTTTCGCATACCCGCGATAAGCCGAAGCCGTCTTGTGCTTTGACAGCACTCTGCCTTGCCCTTCGGTAAGGCCTTTCTCCTCAAGCTCCGTCATGCCGCCATGCCTGCACATATCCAGGCTGAACTCTGGCGCCGACAGTTTCCCTGCCTCTCTGAGCTTGTCTGCCATCTCCCTGACTTCATGAGCCAAGAACGTGCCATCGCCAAAAAGCTGGCCGTTCTTCTTGCACACGATTGATGTGCCATATCTCGGCGCCTTGCGAAGAACCTCTTCCGCTTGCGAATAGAGCAGGACTGTCGATCCATCTTCGTCGACGAACTCAAGCGGGTGCAGTGCCAACGCATCGTTCTTGCGATGCTTCAGCCGGATCTTATCGGGATGGTCGGACGCTCTGTAGCCGGTCCAAGGCGCAAAGCCTGCCCCGATTGATGACGGGCGCATAAGCCATTCGAAGGCCAGCACGGCGGCTGCAGCCAACTCCCCACGCCCTTTCTCGATTGCACCGTCAGCGAACTCATAGACCGCTTTGCGATCTACATATCCCTTGGTGGCCTTCTGACGTCTCTTGACGGTGACGCCTTCCCACGGGTTCGGTGTGTCCGGTCGGAACAGGTCGGGATGATGCGGCCGCATGCGCTTCCACATAGCCTTGCAATAGGTGACTACTTTCTCTCCCATACGATTGGCCTTTTCCCCAGAGAAATGGAGATAGACTTTCTCGGCGGTGCTCACGGCAACATTTGTAATTTTTGCGTCTCCGAACCTGGATTTATCTCCGTTCGGTTTGGTGATCTCGATAGCGCAGACCCGGTCAAAGACACGCTTGTAGTCTGGGCGGCTGAACTCACCCACGCGCTCTAGAAATGAATTGTGCGAGAGATAGACATTCACGAGCCATTCGACCGTGCCGTATCGGCTAGTATCGGGCTCATGACGCGGGTTTTCTTTCTCCCGGCGCCAATCCTCCAGCCGATCATTCCAGACCTTTGCTGCGGCCACCAGTTCAGCTTGAGAGAGGTTTACGCCAAGAGCCGCGCTACGGTAGGGGCAGCCAGCCTTTCGGTACAGGGTAGGGCACGTCCAATAGTAGCCGGTCGATCCGTTGGCCAGCGTCTTGAACGAGGTATATGGAGGCATGGTGACAGGTATCATCACCACGCTTCCAGATCGGCGCCGTCGTTTACGCCAATAGCCTTGTCCAGGTCTATCTTCCGCCACGCTCTGAATCTGCCCTTGCCGGTTCCGGTCTCGATGAACGGCCGAGGCCATACGGTTCCAACACGGCTGATAAAAGCATCGACCGTCTTTTCGCCGGCATAGGCTGCCGCGTGCTCATCTCTAAGGACAGCAGGCCAGCATCCGGCAGGGATGACAGCATGTTTCGTCATTCGTCCCCGCTTTCCCCGCTATCCACAGCGGGTTTATGCACAGGCGATCCAACGCTCCTTTCAAGCGCCGCTCGGCCGGCGTCGGTGATTGAGATTACTCTGCTTACGAAGCCACTCTCATGCTTCGTGTAGGGCGAGGTGGCCACGTACCCTCTTTGAGCAAGGCTGACGACAAAGGCGTCCTCGTATCCCTTTTCTTCCTCGGCTTCGTGTTCTCTGAGCACTCGCAGAACATGCTTTTCCATTCTGGTCAGCATCACCGCTCCTCCGATTGCAGGGCGCTTGAAACAGCAATCTTCCGAACGCGACGGTCTAACTTGCGAATGATAGCGCGTATCAGCAGACGGCGAGGTTTCGACCAGACGTTTTGAGATGTTTCGAAAATCTTCAGCCACGATGTTAGTTCAGCACGAAGCATGTTCTCGACGCGCTCAGATTGCTGTGCACGGCGGTGCATCGCTTGCAGCTTCGCCTTTGCCTCCCGCTCGCGCGTCTCGGCTTCGGATAGGAGTTGGCGGAGAGAAGAGTTCTCCGTTTCTAAACGGTTGATCTTCTCCGAAGAGGTTTCCAGGTGAAGGAACGCCCGAAGAGTGTCAACCTGTTCGGGGGTAAGGGACGCGACTACGACATCCTTCAAATCATCCTCCAAGGCGAGGAATTCACGAACCCGTTCCACGATATCACTCATTGGTGCCGCCCTCCTGCTTTGCGGGTGCTGCTGGGAGAGTGTCGCTGATTATTGATTGCCAGCGGTCTATGTCGGCTCGGTTGTCAGCGGTCCAAGGGTCGCATGCGTCTTCATAGCCGTCGTATTCGCCGGTCGCGATGTCCTGCATTTCTTTGATGACTGTGCCAGCGTTTTGTCCCGGCCAAAGTTTAGCCGATTGGCTGGCTTCATACCCGGCAACGTCATGAAGCGGTTTGAGCGCGTCAAAAATAGACCATGCGATGACTTCGCCACGACCAGTGATGAAGCAGTCCTGCTGCCAATCCCATCCAGCGAACTCCCAGCGATCCTCTTTCGTGTTTTCAAGGTTATTGAAGCCGATAGTTTCAAAAGGCGTCAGGCTGTCATCAAACGCTGTAAACTCTTCCTGATCTGGATTGACCAACAGCCTCAGAATGGCGCCATCCTTCGGCGCGGTCTCAATCGGCTGCCACCCCGCCACGTCCTGCACCTGTGCGGAGATGGCGGAGCGAATGCGCTTGAATGCTTCGAGGCGGTACGGGTCGTAATCCTGCCAAGCCGCCATATCTTCCCGTGAAACAGTGCCACTCGTTCCTCTGCCTGCGAAGAACGCATTTTGTAGAACTTGAGACAGAAGCATATTGTTGATCATCTGTCCTTCCTTCACGGCCACGGATGGGGCGGGAGGGGCAAACACAGAATCAGGATCGTAAACCCGATAGCCAATGACATTGCGCGTCTCCAAACCCATGAGGATGGCCACAGCGCCTTGGATATCGCGGACCACGTAGGGAACGTCTTGGTTCAGGAACTCGACATATCCGGCTTCATCATTGCGGCTGCTTACCGGCTCCGCAGCGGACAGGGCGGCTTCAAGGGCGGCCTTAGCGGCGCGGTATTCTTCTTCTGTGTGCCTGTCGCGGGTCCGATAACCGTTAGCGTCAACAGCCTTTTCAAACCGATCGATCAACTCAAAGGCTTCACTCTGCATTGTGATCTCCTCCTGTGCTGGCGATTTCCGTAAAGCTCGGCCCTTCAACTAGGGAGTCGAAGGCCTTGAGAGGGTCGCCTTTTGTGCTGGCGAGTGGAACGGAGAAAGGTCTTTTCCAAGGGCAGTATGCGTCTGGAAGCATGACGTTTGGCATCCACGCGAGAGGTTCGGCATCGACGTTCAGAGCGTTGATCCATTTGCCGCCCATGAAAGCACCTTGGACCGTGTAGGCAAACCCGCCCGATGGTATGGACAGGATGCAATGCTTCCCATCTTTCGGGGCGCTGCCCATTGGACGCCACGTCAACTGGTTCTCACGCAGCCGCTTCACCTCGGCCTCTGCTGCCTCGGCGCGATGAAGAAGATGGTCCGCAGCGCTTTCGGCAACGTCAATTGCGTCTTCACCACATGGTCCGACGTCGAGCCGCTGGCGCAATTCCTCGTTCTCGCGCTGCAAGCTTTCGAGGGTGGAGATGAGTTCGGATATGGCCGCAGGGTTGACGGCGACTAAGTATTCAGCTTCGAATGTTTCAGCCGTAATGCCAAACATGCTGCTGTCAGCGGCATTATGGACAACGCTTAAGCCGTTGGTCTTTACCCCGGAGATGTACCATTCCGCGATGTAGACCTTCTTCAGCGCCTTCTTGATCTCTTCCAATGCGGTCATGGCTTTCTCCTCGCGCCACACTCGTTGCATTCGAGGTACCGATCAGCCAGTGCCTCGTTAGCGCCAAGACTGAGCACCCCCCAAAAAAACCTTGAGACGACACCCTCGTCTGTATCTCCCATCACATTCACGCGGATTTTTGAATGATCCGTTGGGCAATCGCATCGCCGGCAATATCTGGTAGTCATGGCGTATCCTCGCGATAGAACGTGACGGGCCGGTAGACGACGGCCTTTTTGGGCTGCCGGGTGCGCAGCGAGTTATTCGTGGGGATCTTCTGCTTCGGGCGCTTCAGGCCCTGAGAGCTGTCGAACTGACGATTTGACTTCGCGATCTGCTTCTGGTCCTTTTTCGTCTTGCCGTTCTCGCCGCGGTGACAGCAGTCTTTTCCAAGCAACTGGCCTTCCACGATGGTGATCTTGCGCTGCTTATCGACTTCTGGACGGAGGCCTTCCGGAATGATGTGGTCTATCTCGTAAGGTTTAGCGCCAAGAACCTGGCCGCATCCTTCGCAGCAGATGAAACCGCTGGCGTTCTTCGACCGAGCGACAATTTCCCTGCGCTGGGTAGGCGTAAACTCTCGGCGGCTCATTGGATTTTCTCCTTGAGCGCGTCGAAGACCTTCTGGGTGCAGAAGATCACGTTTCCTTTGGTGACGAAGGTATCGTCTTCGACGGTAGCTTCCATGCCGGTGCGCTCGTCGGTGATGACGGTGCCAGGATCGACCTGCATAACGTGCATACCGTGAAATGGAGTGGTGGTGTATTCGGCAGGGTTCTTCATCACCTCTGCCCTCCCAGCGCGCGTGTCAGGCGTTTCCACCAAGGCAGGCGGGCATTTATCTCGCGCCGCAGCCTTTGGGTCGTCTCGTCACGCTTCGCCAATTCGGCAAGTTTCGACGGCCGTGATTTTGGATAACGCTTCATGTGGGTTTCAACCGAGTTCATGCCGCACCGCCGATCTCAGCTTCGTTACAGTACAAAACATCCTTGGCGATGTAGCTGCGGGCCTTATCAACCGTCCGCTGGCCGCTGATGACATATTGAGCCGGGATTTTGAGCCCCTCCAATTTGCCCCAGAATGCTTCCGGCACCACGTCGCGATAGTCGAGCTCCATATTGTCGATCGCCTGTATGCGCTGCGCCACGCCGAGCTGAGCATCGGTTGCCGTCGTCAGTGCCTTTCTGGCGAAGTCAATGAAATGCTTCCGCACGTCATCGGGGATGGTCGAGGCCGGAGCATCGGAGGCGGGGACATCATCCGCTCCGGCCTCATTTACTGGCTTCATGCCAGCGTTATCCGACGACGGGGCAGGGGTTTCATCGTCGGAATTGGTGTTGGGCAGTATCTCGCCCGTGAGAGCGGTTTCTGTCTCGGAATGGACGAATGCGGCGTCAAAGCCTTCGCGCTCGTCCTCGGGATGCTGCGGGGCTTCCTGAGCGGCGCGAAGCCGTGCCATGACCGACGGCTGGGCCGGTGTGATATCGCGGGCATTGTCGGGGCCGACGTGCTGGTAATCCTCGACTTCTTCGCGAACCTGCATGCCCTTGGTCACGTCGGCATAGACGTCACGAAGGCACCAAGCACGGGCGCGCATCTGCAGCATCCGCTTCGGGTATTTGTACCACGGGCTATCGTTGTCTTTCTGGTAAGTGCCGCCGTCGCGTGACTTCTTTGTGATCCGGGCTTCCGTCTGCCAAAGCCCAGCCTTCTTGGCATCGGCCACCGAAAACGACATTTTGACTGGTCGCGGCTCACCTTTTCGGTGCGTCTCGCAATGAGCGATCATCTCGTCGCCTTCGCCTTCAATCCATTCGGTGACATAGAGGCAGAGGGGCGACTTGCGGACGACGCCGATAAGAGCGTCACCCCAGATGCAGGGGCGGTTATTGATAACAGCGACTGATTGAACCGCGGCCATTGGCGGCAGGCCGATTTCGAGCCCCGCAAGCATGGCAATCATCACCTTCTGCGGGCTATCGAAACCGCTAGGAGCCATACCGGACATGTGGATAGCCTCGGAAAGGCGAAACGATTCCTCGATCGACTGAGGGACGATGGCTGAAATAGCGCCGCCGGCGACGAGCGCAGGCTTTGATGGGCGTTCGGTGCGTTCTGCGATCTGGTTCATGCTGCGGCCTCCAGTTCAATCTTGATGCGGGTCTTTGCCCATGCGGGCATCTCGGCATAGGAAATGGCCTTGTCGAAACCGTCGTAGCCTGGCCATTCGTTGCGCCTCAGGCATTCGTTGACGGTCGCAATGGCTTTGCGGGCGAGCGCTTCCCCGAGGTCGATATCCTCGTCTTTCAACTGCATCACGCGCACGTCATATGGTGGTGACTTCTCGACAAACACGAAGGTGAAGCTGGAGAAGGCGTCGGCGCCGAGGATCTCGCGAACCACCATGCGGAGAAGACCAGCTTGAACATGATAGCCGTGGGAATAGATCGCCTTGGACAGGCTTTCGTCATCCACGCTGGCCGCTGTCTTCAAGTCAACAAAGTCGCCGCTGTCGTTTGGCACCACGTCGGGCCGAGCCTTCAGCCAGATATCGCCATGCTTGCAGAATATGCTGCGCTCGATACGACCGTTCAGAATGCCGAGGCGGATCGCTTCCTTGCTCTGGAGCGAGTTGGCGATATGGCGGATATGCGAGATATCGGTATCGGTGATGACGACGCGGCCGGCGTCCTTCTGATCGGCAAGCCATCTCTTGCACCAGTTGGAATTGCCGCTCCAAGGCTTTTCGTTGCCTTTGTCGTCTGGGTATTTCTCGGGGCGCAGGACATAGCGCTCTTTGAAGCCTTCTTCGCCCAGCAGCAGCATATGAGCCGCCTTACCGAACTCCAGGTTATCCTTCTCCGGCTTTTCGAACGGATTGGGATTGTAAGGCGAAAAGCCCCAATATTCGGACGGACGCTTGAGCACGGCGCGGAGGCCAGAGCTTGAGATAGAGAAGCCGTCAAACAGTTCGGTGTCGCTATGGTAGGTCTCAATCGGTACGCCGCTGTAGACCGCGCCCAGCTTAATTTGTGAGCCATCCCACTTGCGATCCCGGCGAAGGCCGCCGAGCATCTTTCCAGCAATGCCGCCGATCGCTTTGAACTTGTCCTGGTCGACTATCTTTTCCATGCGACATTGATCTCCTGATTTGCTTTCGCCATCTCCCGATCAGCCGGCATGCCGAAGTGCAGGAAGGAGGCTGAAATGATCCCGAGCGTTAGAAGCCCGGTGATGAGGCGGTTCACGTCTCTGCGAAACTCTCTGGTCGACTGGTCGATCTGCTTTTCGCAATTGCGGAGCCGGATGATGATCTCCGTCGGGTCATCCGCTTCTTGTGTGTTGGTGGTGGAGAAAGGGGGCATCACTGGCCACCTGTCGATTTGGCGATGGCAGCACGGGCGTAATGCTCTGCCTGCTGGTGAACGGTAGACCCCATGCATCCGCAATCGCGTCCGTCGCAGCATAGGCGCTCGTCTGGCTTGGAATATGCTTCGAGCAGTTCTTGCAGAGCCAGCAGAAGATCAGGAGCGGCGGCGATCAAGAGCGCGTTATGTTCCGCACCTCTGTAGTCGAGCTTCGCGACAACATTGGTCTGATGCTCTGGGTTAATGTCGTCATTCGACGGGCGCGGTGGCTGGTCGATAACGAACAGGCAATCATTCATTGAACCGACGAACCACGGTCCTTTGGTATGCTTCACTGTATCTGCCATTATTCCTGCCCTTTAATGCGCGGGTACTCGGTACACAGCCCGCTGGTGGGTTCAGTTGGTGGATGGGGTTAGAACCGATAGACGGTCGATGTTCTGATTGTGCCGTCGAAGTTGGTGTGCAGATCGATCCGCAAATTTTCGCGGTCTAGTTCAACCGCAACATCGTAGGCCTCGTCGGGTGTCCCAAAACGAGTTCCTTTCCCGCGCTCGACAAATTCATGAGCGTCGACCGAAAATTCCTCTTTGTCGGAATTGATCGTGTTCCACTGGCTCATCTTACTCTCCCGTTGGGGTGTGAGGGGTGGAGAGGCGGGGACCTTGGTGGATATAGAACTCTGCGGCTGGGGACTCCACTGACGGGTCGTTTCCGTTTTGATCGTAAGCAATGATTTCGCCCACTGGTACGTCACCAGAACGGCCGTCGAATTTGACAGGCTGATCACCATGAGCCGCGATCAGATTTTGCAGTTCTTTGATAAGCGCGCTGGCTTTCATTCTTTCCACCCCTTGTTTGAAGCCTTGGAGGCCTGTTATTCGGCGGCGACGGGAGCGTTCGCCTTGTTGGCGATGCGCTTTGCCGAGTAGAGCGAGTTGGACGTGATCATCCGTTGCCATGCGGCGTTGCGCGGCGACCATTTCCAGGCTGCGCCCTTAAGCTCTGTGATGATGTGCGGTGCTGGTTTGCCGTCGAAGACGATCTGGACGCGTTCGAGGTCGTGATTGACCACGATTTTGACGTCACCAACGATCACTTCTTCCGTGCCGGTCTTGGCGCCTTCGGGCTTCGGCGGTGCGACATAGCCGACCAGCTTCACCGCCTTGATTGCCGCAGCCAGCGCACGATCCTGCCAAGCGTAGAACTCGCCTGCTTTCTTCTCGAATGCCGCCCAGATTTTCTCCTGACGGCGAACCGGGAAGTTTGCAGGACCGGTGATCATTGTGGACATCATCCGGCTGCGAGAAGCCCAGACGGCGTTCTGGCGCTGGATATAGCCTTCGCGGAAGCGTTCAGACCGAGCGACGGCTTCGGCCATGCGTTCTTCGTTGTCTGCGACCGCCGCGAGCTTGTCGTTGAATGCCTGAATTGCCGAAACATACGACGCCACTTCGCTTTCGCCACGGCGCTCCGGCGTGTGGCTGGTGCCAGCGTGAGCGCGGGTTGCAGCCTCAAGGCTAACGTCGGTCGGGAGGGGGATTCTGAAAGCGGTCATTGAATTTGCTCCGATTATTCTGCGGCTTGCAGATTTGCGCCGATGACGATTGGCTCGACCCACTGCGACGGAAGAACGATGTCGGGGCGCTGGGCATACCGAGAGAACTTGACGACCTCGCCACCGAACTCATCGGCATCGTCGTTCGCTTCACCTTCGCTGCGATACTCGAACACGTCGTTCTCGTCGGTCGTGAACTCGGTTCCGTTGAAAAAGCGGGCACCGTCTTCAATCCTGTATCGAGTTACGAATGCCATCGTCGTCATCTCCGGTTCTTGTGGGGGCAGCGAGATCGGCGGGTGAGGCTTCGTCGCTGCTGTTGGAGATGAATGTAACAGGTTATGCTACACTGTCAACTGCAATGTAGCATAAAATGACGCAAAAGATTTGACATTGTAGCACGAGTGGAGTTATCCCTGTCGCAAGTGATGGGCGACCGGGTGCAATTCCCGAGCTGATGAAGCCCACGGCGCGGGAAGCGAAAGCTCTTAAGTGTGCTGTCAGAAAATCAGGGCGAGGGTAGCGAATAGCCCCTCTGGCATGTGTCCCATCCCGGCTCCGGCCTTCAGGACTTAGCCATGGTTTCCCCGCCTCTTGGACTTGGTCCGTGGGGTAGGGGGAAGCTTTGGCTGGAACCCTCCCTCACCATCCTTCAAGACGAAAGATTCAAGAGATGGTACTTGGTGTATGGAGTGAGGATGAGGATGCTAGATGACTGTAGAGCAAGAAGCGCAATCCGTTCCAAAGCGGAAACGCAGAATCTGGCCATGGCTGCTGGCCTGCGCACTGGTCTTGCTCATCGTCGCTGGTATCTACGCGTATCTGGAAATCATTGCGATGATCGAGGATCTAGGACGGCTCTGGGATGACCTGGTGCAATTATTCTGGCTGATTGTTCCGGACGGCGAGAAATAAGGACCCGGCCGAAAAAATCAAACGGAGCGGATCGCGCTGGCGTGCGGTAGCAATGCTTAGAACGCATAGCTAAGAGATTGAAATAGAAAAGTATTTCCCGATTTTGGGATGATTTTTATCGAAAAATTAACGATGTTTGGTACAATGGCGACAATCTTTAAGAGGGTTTGCCAATGGCTGAGACTTCAATCGAATGGACGGACGCTACATGGAACCCGGTAGCGGGATGCACCATCATGAGCGCCGGCTGCACCAATTGTTATGCAATGAGGATGGCTGCTCGACTTGAGGCGATGGGCGTTGAGAAGTACAAGGGTCTCACGCGCAAGAGCGGCGGTCGAGCAAAATGGACGGGTGCGATTTCTCTCGATGAAAAGGCGCTGTCGATACCGTCGACATGGTCAAAACCGCGCAACGTTTTTGTTAACTCAATGTCTGACCTGTTCCATCCTGACGTGCCTGTGGATTTCGTTCGCAAAGTTTGGCGAGCGATGAAGGAAACGCGCCGGCACACGTATCAGATTTTGACCAAGCGCCCGGATCGCATGGCTGAAATCCTGAGCGATGGTTTCGACATCCTGCCGAATGTCTGGCTCGGGAGCAGCGTGGAAGATGGGCGCGTTCTTCACCGTCTTGATGATTTGCGCAATGTTCCGGCCGCCGTTCGCTTCGTCTCATACGAACCGCTCATCGGTTCAGTGAAGGGCGGAAAGCTCGACGGCATCCATTGGGCAATCGTTGGCGGGGAGTCCGGACCGAATGCTCGCCCGATGAACCCTACATGGATCGATGAGATTTTCGATCAATGCACGGATGCAGGTGCCGCCTTCTTCTTCAAGCAGTGGGGTGGAAAAAACAAGAAAGCAGCGGGTCGGTCTTATCGTGGTAAGACATGGGATGAAATGCCGCAGCTCGCGGCTTAAAGATCGAGAGTTCCTTGGGCGCTCTTACTAGAGGTTTTCCAAAACGCGTGGGCCAGTTCGTGCTTTGCCGCAAGCAAGAGCCAATAGAGATGCTGGCCGCGCGTTCCAGTAATTAACTTCGTGTCTCTGGAAGTGTCTATTCCGGTTTTTGCAACCTCCTCTCTCCAATATTCAAAGACTTCTCGTCTAACATGGGGGTGGGGCTGGTTCAGGTTAACAGCTTCCCGCCAGCCTGGCGCAAAATTCTCGAACTCATCTTGTTCTTCGGATATGTTACCAGGCAAATTGCGCTGAAAATCCATTTTGCTGATATGAGCTAGGATATCTATTCGAGTTAACCGCGACAGCGTGCGGAACATTCCAAAGTCTAACGCGCCGATACTGTAGGGATCCAAAAAGCCGAAGTTCAGCCCGTAAACGGCCGCAGATTGGAGTGCCCGGAACGCTGTGTCCTTCGCCGCACCGTGTATTTTAACAACCGGCGCGCCTAGCTTAGTAAGGCGCTCTGCCGCCGCGTCGAGGCGAACACTATCGATATCTGCGATGATTACTTTTGAGAATGGAGCGCCGCCCTCGACGCTTTTCTTCCATGCCGCAACAGGGCTGCCATCTATCCACTCCCCACTGTCTCTTATTCGAGACCGTCCCGGGCCGCAGAATAGGTCGATATACGTTGCGCCACCTCTTCCTAATGGTGCCAAATATTTCTTTCGAGCCGCGCGTGATATATCCACATAACGACAGAGGTATTCTTGTTTCTCCTTCGCCCATGGACCGACTTCTTCGGCCGGTAGCCCATCATCACCAGCAATTAATTCACCCATTCAAGCCCCCCAGCTTTACTCACTGCTTCTTCACCTCGTCCCGTTTCATTCTCTCAAGCTCTTCGGCTCCCAGCGCGGCCTCAAGCACCGCATCCACCTCCGGCAAGAAGCTCTCCCACATTGGCCGGCCGTCGAACTTCGTGTTCTCGGGCACGTCGCTCAAGCGGCACAGTGCACGGGCGGCGCGTTCGCGGGGAGGTTGGTCCTTCTTCATTGACGCAGTCCTTCCCGAATCAAAAACGACTCGACTCTTGAATTAGAACCTGCTTTCTTACCGTGAACGAAATGAGAACAAACGGGAGAAAGAAGATGGCTCAGAAAGCGGTAAACCAGTTCATCGTAGTGCCGCCTGATGATCGCATGGAGGGAGTGGCCCAGAACAAGGAGCTGTTCACGGCTCACCTCAATGAAAGCTTTCCGGCATACGAGTTCCTGCTTCACAAGGAATCTCCGTTCGAAAGCGATGACTTCCAAATCATTCCTATCGCGGGTACTGCTGGCGACGAGGCGAATCCCGGCGAAGTCCGCAAAATGCCGGAGCGCTGGGTGCTCGATGACATCGTGCAGGTCTGCAGAAGGTTTGATGTCACAAATACCAAGCGCCGGCTCTCCTGATTACTTTCGAGCTATGTGACCGACGACACGGCCGATAATGGTCAATCGATCGAGCTCGACCGTGAAGCGCTCAAGGTTCGGATTGTCAGAGATGATGCGAACCTCAACCGGGTCACTGAACGGGATGCGTTGCAGTCGCTTTATCTGGGGTTCGCTTTGGCCGTCGCTGATGGCATAGACCGTATCCGTGGTCATGGTGTTTTGCGAAAGATCCACCAGCACGCGGTCGCCAGGCATGTAGGTGGATTGCATGGAGTCTCCGATGACCTCCATTACCAGCGTATGATTTGGTGATGCTTTCGCTTCGTTGCGGAGGTACTGGAGCGGGATAAGCCATTCCGCGACCACAGGGTGACCGCTTATGCTCTCGGCGCCAACGCCTATGCTGATCGTTTCCCCAACGATCCCAGAGCCTGCGCCCAGCTTCATGTCCACTTCTGGCAAGGCGCCATCGACCGCGGGCGTCCAGTGCTCCCGGCTATAGCTCCCGGTGTCCTCTACCTGATCTGGCTCAATCTCATCTGGATCGAACGAGGATACCAGCCTGCTTTTCAAAGGCGGGCGGTTGAGCATCAAGTCCTCGACGCGCGCGCCGAGTAGGTCGGCAAGCTTTTCCGCGCGCTCCCTTTTCAGCAAGGAATGGTCATTCGCCAGACGATTGATTGTCGCACGCGACAAATCCATTGCGTCAGCGAGGGCCTCTTGTGAGCCAATTTTTGATGCTTTTATGAACGGATCGAGCCAGTTTTTTGACATGCTCATGTTATCCGCCAACTCTGGCGCATCTTCTATGCCATATTATGCCACACTGCTGTTGACAGGCTCGGAATAATGTAGCATTAATTGCGACATGACCCTTGAAGATTACATCCACGAGCACACCACTGTAACAGCTTTTGCGGCAATGCTGGGCAAGAGCCGGGCACAAGTGCACCGGTACATGCGCGGTGAGAATCTCAGCAAGAGCGTAATCGAAGAGATTTGCCGCGCTACCGGCGGGGCGGTCGAGCCGAAGTCATTCTTCAACACAACGTCGGAGAGCGCGGTATGAACTGGAACCACGATCTCTCCCAGGCGCCGCGCGGCAAGATGGTGCACAGCACCCGCACAGTTGGTGATCGCGTCCACGAGATTAGCGATTTCGTTCCTGACCACATCTGGGCAGCTAGCAAGTGCGGCAAAGTCATCAAGTCTTACTGGATTCAACCGGTCGGCAAGGCTGCTGGACGCTGGTCTGGGTTTGCCAACGGTGAATTGCCGATAGCTTGGCAGCCCTTCGTTGTGCCGGCACATCCATTTGTAGAAACCCAGCGCCAGCAGGGTACGGACGGCGGCGAAATCGCTGCAGTGAAGGTCATAGACCGACTGGCGAACGCCGCTGGCGTTGAACCGTCGCCGTCCGATCATTTCATTCTCGAAGACGTTGGGGGAGGCGCATGACCACCCCGAAATCCAAGCTCCGAGAAATCCTATTCGACCTCTCCGTCCAGCATCAGATCGAGGGATACGAGAAATCCGACCCGAAGCGGCCGGTCGAAGTTCGTGAGGGGAATTGATCATGAAGAAGGTCACCAAGCAGAAGCCGATCGTCATCGATATGGAGGCCTTTGAGGCTGAACTGATGGCTGAGGTTGCCCGCATCAACGATGAACGGGTGGCGGCATGACTGGCTACACGGTTTTCATCGGCTCTGTGGTGTTTCTGGCGGCTTGCATCATCCTGGCACTCGTTGCTCTCACATTCGTGCAGGGGAGGCGCTGATGGCCTCTAAGCCAACTGCATATGATCTATTCAAGCGTGGTTACGACACGCAACAGATCGCTGAATATCTCGGAATTTCGGAAGCGGCTGCGCTCAAATCTCTCACCACCGAACGCTGCGCCGCTCGAAATCTTGCATCTGCGTATCCTTTGAAAACTACCACTTGGCCTCAGGGCCGGGTGGCTTACGCGGGGCGGTAGCTCCTTTCGTGTCCCGCACATCCTTGCTGACCTCAACTTACCTAAACCAGCAAGGATCGCATTCACGATGTCAGAGTACGGCGTTCAACCGACAGGTTCTAATAAACAGGGAAAACAGGGAAATAATGCCATGAGTACGGCAATTGCGTCCGAGTATGTGAGGAAAATGGTGGAGCGTGAGACGTCCGGTAACGGCGACGTCGAGAACGCCGTCCGACGCCTCGCAAGACGTCACAATCTCTCTTTCTGGCAGATCATGCACCTTCGGGCCGGGCGGGCCAAGTCGGTGACGATCGACGCCTTCACCCAGATACGCCGTGCGTACCTCGAATATTGCGAAGCCGAGATCCGGGCTCTGCAGGAGGAAATCAAACAGGATCGGGATCGGTACGAGGACAATGACGATCTTCTCAATCTGGAAAACGAAACTCAAGCGCTGGTGGAAAAAGTCCGGCTGGCGAAGGAAAGGATGAGGCGGTGACAGTTGGGCATAACTCAAAACTGACAGAGGCGGAAAGCCAAGCCCTATGGGGCCACCACACCCGGCAGCGCGTGAAGCTCTATCACGAGCAGCAGGAGCTGAAGGCCAAGGAGCAAAAATACAAGGCGGACGCCAAGAACGATGGCGTCTCCGAAAAGGACCTGAAGGATTTCATCGAACTGACCTTCACGACCGACAAGCAGAAGAAAATTGACGAGTTCGCCCGCCGGAAGCGGATCATGATCAATTCGGGTCTGATCCCCGATGACAGGCAGGGTGATCTGCTGACCGACCGCGTCGGCAAACTCGAGATGATTTACGCCGAAGGATTCCAGGCTGGTCTTGCCGCACTGGACCGGGTGTCCAAACAGAACGGTGGCAGCGACGAGGATCGCGAATGGCTCCGCGGGTATGACGACGCACAGAAGGTCATGCTCGAAAACCTGCAGGCGGCGATGGAAAAGCGCAACGCCAACAAAAGCAAGGAGGAGCCGCCGGCGAACATCGATGGCGATGACCCCTTCACCCTCAAGCAAGACGACTGAGTTCCCCGGCCAGCAAGCTCCTCCCAAGCGCTGGCCCAACTAACCCGGTGCGAGAATGTAAAGCGGACCCCGCACCGGGTTCTTTCTTCCACGAGGTGAACATGAGCCTTGAAGTAAAAATCCAAGCCAAAGCAGAGAGCGTGCTGGCCAGCGAGGCGCAGTTCTACGGCGTCACCCCGACCGCTCTCGTCAAAGCGATAATCGACAGGGTGGCAGTCGGCGGCCTGACGCGGGATGTCCTGCAGGGTGTCGACGTCGTCTCCTATCAGGATCGCAAGCGCGGAACGCCACACCCGTCACCGAAGCATACGTATCAGGGCCAGAGGATGTCACTGGCGGCGATATCGAAGAAGACCGGCATTCCATTGGTCACGCTTCGGACACGCATCTATCGCGACAACTGGACGGAAGAGCGCGCTTTCTCTGAACCGGTGAGGGAGTATCGCAAATGAGAGTTCTCGGTCTCGACGTCTCAAAACACGCCGGATGGGCTCTCTGGGAAACCAAGAATGCTCTCGCTTCGATACGCTGCGACGTGATGGAGTTCCCGGCAAAAGCATCCATCGAATATTGCGCTGACCAGATGGGCCTCAAGGTGACTAAGCTCATCAAGGACGAGAAGCCGGATTTCATCGTTCTGGAAACCGCTCTCAAGATGAGCCCAAAAGGTTCGGCCGCAACGGTATCTTCTTGCATGCTGCACGGCGCCGTCTATGCCACGCTCGGCAATTGGGGAAAGCCATGGGGAACGATCAGCGCCGCTACCTGGCGCAAAATGTTCTTCGGCGCTGGATATAAGCCGCCGCTCGACAATCACGGCAAGAACGACTGGAAGCGCGCTGCCATCGAGCAATGCGAGCTTGAAGGCATCATCCTGCCGGCGAAGAAGGCCACCAGAGACAATGCGGCCGAAGCCGCTGCGCTCGCTGTCTGCTGGCGTGGCGTCGAGATCCACGCGGGACGGTATCGACCAGCATTCCAAGACTTTCTTCAACAGCGCAACGAGCGCGCGCCATCGGGCGATCTGTTCGCAGGGAGCGCCGCATGAGCCAAAACACTTCCTCTGCAGTAATGCAGCAACGCTCTGAGCCCAAACGCTCCCTTGATGACTTTCCAACGCCACCTTGGGCAACAAGAGCGCTCTGTGACGCGCTCAAGAAAAATGGCCACGATCTTTCAACTCTCACGGTGCGCGAGCCTGCCGCTAATCGCGGGTTCATGGTCCGCCCTCTGAGGGAGTATTTCGCAGAGGTGAGGGCAAGCGACATAGCTGATTACGGTTATGGGTGGCCGATCGAGGATTTCCTTTTCCCTTATCAAATAGAGGAGGTTGATTGGACCATAACCAACCCTCCGTTCACTCTTGCCGATCGCTTCGTTGAACGCGCGCTTGAAACGAGCCGCATTGGCTGCGCCATTATTGTCCGCTCTGCATTCCTCGAAGGGGTTGGTCGGTATGACCAGCTATTCCGCGACAACCCACCGGCTTTGGTTCTCCAATTTTGTGAGCGAGTTGCCATGGTCAAGGGTCGGGTTGACCCAGATGCATCAAGCGCCACCGCCTATTCGTGGGTCGTATGGGTCAAGGGCGAAAAAGATACGCGCCAGCGCTGGATAGCTCCCTGTCGAAAGAAGCTCGAAAGAGCAGAAGATTATCTCGATCACCAAGGGGAGGCAGCATGAACGCCATGAACCAAACCTTCATCCCGGCAAACATTGAGGCGGAACAGGCCCTGCTTGGCGCGCTGCTGATGAACAACGAATCCGTAAGTCGCGTGCCGGTGACATTTGACGTCTCGCACTTCTTCGAGCGGATCCACCGTGACATCTACACGGCTATCCTGAAGCTGCGGGCGATCAACAAGGATGCGAACGCAGTAACCGTCCGGTCGCACATGTCGCCGGAACTGGTATCGGTGAAAATCGGTGACATGACGGTTTCGCAGTATCTGGCGCATCTTGCCGCCAACACGGTGAACATCGTCAACGTTCCAGACTTTGCCGACGCTGTGACCGAGTACTATCACCGACGGGAAGCCATCGCAGTTGGCGACGATGCCAGCACCGCGGCAACTCGAGCAGCAGACGAACTGGAGTTCATCGATCAGATCAAGGACTGCCGTCAGCGACTGTCGGCAATCATCGCCGACATAGAGGCCCGTAACGAGCCGCAGGAGAGCTTTCTTGACGCGGTGGACCGAACACTCGGAGTGACGTCTGACGCGATTGCTGGTCGCCGTGTGGCCGGTCTTGATCTTGGTGTTCCTGAACTGACCAATCTCATGGGCCCGCTTGGCACCGGTGAACTGCTGGTGATCGGCGGCGACGTGAAGACCGGCAAGTCTGCGGCTGCCTGGCAGTGTTTCTTCAATCTGGCCGAAAAGCACCCGGTCGGCGGCCTTAGCGGCGAAATGCCTACCGATCAGATCATCATGCGCGAGAAGGCGAGACGCACCGGCATATCAGCAAAGCGCCAGAAGCGTGGTCAGGTGTCTCAGGATGAGGTCGAGCAACTGGTGAAGGCAGGGGCCGATATCAAGCGCCTGAAGTTCATCGACATCATTTCCAAGCAGATCACGCTCGAAGAACTGGACGAGCGCATCAACCGCCTGCAGGGCGAGCACGGGATCGAGGCTTTTGTAGTCGACCACATTCTAAAGCTGCTGTGGACCGGCAAGATGGAAGACGCCGACGACTTCAAGAAGGCAAACCGGGCCACGTCGACGCTCAAGAACATCGCCATGAAGCGGAAGATACCGATCATCGCGCTCACACACATCAACAAGAACAGCAACGACGGGACATGGGGCAAGACCTACCGCGACCGCCTTATGGCTGCCAAGCGTCGCCGGCCGACCTACAAGAGCATGCTCGGCAACATCGACAAGGACGTCGACAACATGATCATCGTCCATCAGGCCTATCCGGCAGTCGCCGGTATGGAGCCCGAGGAAGGCACCGACGACTACCGCCTGTGGGAAGACACCATGGCTGAGGTCAAGGGCAAGGCAGAGTTCATTCTGGCGCTTTCCCGCGAGAACGAGTTCCCCCGGCGCCAGGAAATCCAATGGAACGGCTCAAGCACCAGTTTTGGACCGGCATTTGAGAAGTCGATGAATAGCAGGGAGTTGTTTCCGCGATGAATGAATTCTCAGGTTATGCAGTCCAGCGCGGCGGCCAGTGGTGGGCAATGGTTAGATTTGCCCGCGATGCCAAGCCAAAGCCGATTATGGGCGCCGGCGACAAACCAGAAGGTTTCCCAGACGAGCTCGCCGCCACCAAGGCAGCGCTTCGGCATGTGCTGGCATATTTCAACGGGCATCTCGTCTGCTCTCGCGAGATAGAAGGCGCATCCATCAAGCAGGTACGGCGAGCCCAGGCAGAGCGCATTTTCAGCAAGGGCAAAGAGATCAGCGTGGAAAGGAGAGAAATGGCATGAACCACCACCGCTCCCTATACACCAAGGAACAGATAGCCGCTGCTGCCGCCCTATGGCGGGATGGCTACACGCTGCACGCCATGGCCGAAAAGCTCGGTATAACCGCCAGCGCGGCCAAGCACATGACCAGCACGCGCCGCGGTATATTCCCGTATCGGAAGAGCAACGCGCGGCGTTCAAATCCGATCGTTAAGCAGGTGGAAGAAGCACCGGCACCAACGCCTCTCAAGGCTGGCTGTGTGGTCAGAACCACATTCACCGGTGCCAAGGTCACTCTGCCGCGTGTCGCGTTTATCGACGGCCCTGAGCCGGAAAGCGAGGCAGCATGAACCAGATGGTGACAATCTCCTATGAGGAGCAACTGAAAGCCAAGGCCAAGGCCGTCCGTGAGCGATTGATGGGCAAGGGGAAGGTCGTCAACATTGCTGTGCACGCTAAGGCCACTAGGACAGATGTTGGTGTGGTCCGTTATCTCGCGCCGACCAGGCAGATGAAGAAGCAGGAGCCCAGAGAGCACGTCAACACGTGGAATTGTCACCAGCGCGCGATCAGAGACGCAGAGCGCGACCCGAACAAGGTTCGGAAGTTCATCAAACTCCGCTGTATCGCCCATGGCATGACGTACGAACATTTCCAATCGGAAAAGCGTGATCAGGAAACATCAATGACGCGCCGGCTGATCATTCTGGAAACGGACGCTCAGTTCCCCGGGTTGAAGGCAACCTATCTCGGCCAGCTGGCGCACAAGAACCACACCACGATTCTTTACATGCGGGGCACGGTCAAGAATGGCTATGTCTCCAAGTGGAGAAAGAAATTTGAGGCGAGGGCGGAATGATCGACCAATCGCCATCCGATCTGTTTCCAGAGACAATTGCGAAGCGCCCGCGTTCGCCTAACGGCATCAATGTGCATCGCTTCCTTGAGGGATATGGAATCAAGGTTCTTCCTTACACGGATGCCAGAGGGTGGAAGGACCGGCCGGCCAATGTCGTCTATGGAGGCAGGACAGTAGCGCGCCTGATGCGCAGAGACATTGAATTGACGGGGCTGGTGGTCCGCTGCATTCAGACCAGCAACCCAACCTGCTTTGATGACGTGGTGATCTTGTCGGTATGGCGGTTCATATCGGCTCATATGGCCCACAGGAAGGCACCAGACGTAATCAAGGAGTTCGGGCGCGTAGACCTTGCCCAAATCAAGAAACGCGCTCACCGCCTCGTAAATGGAAGCTACGGGCGGATGGGCAAGACATGGGAAAAGATCGGCACGCTGTTGGCCGACGCTATGATCGAACAGGAGCAGGCAGCATGAAGATTTCCGAGCAACAGACCTACCTCGATATGGCTGGGCGCCGAGTGTTTATTGTCAGGCGAGAAAAGCTTATGGATCAAACTACCCGGCGTCAGGATCAATTCTGGACCTACATCGGCTATCAGGTGGACCGAGATGGGAACCGCATTGGCGAGCCGCGCGGGTGGAAGTCAGACGGTAGAGACTGGACCGGCGACATGGATGGCAACATCATCCGGGAAGCCGATATCGGCATGTCGATAACGGAGCCGCAGGCCGTTATTCTGGAGCGGCTTATCGAAGCCATGGAGACGGATATGGCGCTCCCTATCGCCACCGGCCCTAAGCTGTTCGGAAATGCGTGGCCTGAAACCTCATCAACCAGCACAGAAACCCGTGGGCATGAAACGGTGGAGCTTGTTGCAGGAGAAGAGCATATTACTCGCCAGCGCCATGCAGCGGTCAACGATCTGACAGAGCGCAGGGCGAAGTGCAGCAGGCCTCGTATCGGGCGGATGGAAGAGGCGTTCTCCTGGGTGTCGCTGGTGTTTGATGATGAAGACCGTAAGGTTTTGCTCGCCTATGCAGAAGTGAAGGCGAAAGGATGGGAGTTTAAGCGCTTCATCGAGAACAGAAACCGCCGTCTCCCTCACAAAAATGCATGGGTTAAACGAACGATATTGCGTAAAATTACAAAAACACTGCAAGAAGTTGAAATGAAGTTGCGCAAGCGTGCAATTATCTTGCGTGATTGCGCCGGTTTACATGTGTCACACGAAGAGGCAAAACACTCATGCAAATCGATAACGTCAACGGTTTGTGGGCGGGATGAAGAGATAAACCGGCATGCATCGCCGATGAATAGCCCCGCAAATATCACAACGGCCGCCGAACGTGAAGCACGACGGCGCGCCAAGCTGGAAGCAGCGTAACCATTTGGACTGGCGATACGGTAACGGTTCGCCCCGCATAGGCTGAGATTGATGCGCTCGGCGGTCCCGCCAATTCGCCCAACAGGGCAACGGAACCGGGCGGCGGTCCTCATCCGAGCGGGATGTAATCTTGAGGTAAAGACAGTCCTGCTAGTCGGTTAAACGGCAGACGAAAGCCCAGGTAGGCTGCCACCCCTTCGGGGCCGATTATGGTGCGCCCGATACATTTCACCAGCCCCGCCCGTAACAAGGTGGGGCTGAATACGTTTCAGGAGCCACGATGCATATTCTCGAGATGCTGGTCTACATGATCGCGGCGCACTTCCTGCTCGACTACGCCCTTCAAGGCGACTGGATGAGCAAGGCGAAGAACGCAACGCTTGATCTGGTGCCGGGTGAGCGCATCTGGCCGCTGGCATTGTTCGGGCATGCGCTGATCCATGCGACGGCTGTGCAGATCATCACCGGCAACTGGTTCTTGTTCTCGCTGGAACTGATCATCCATTGGGCAACCGATTACGCCAAATGCAAGGGCCGGTTCGGCTACAATACGGATCAGTACATCCATATCGCATGCAAGCTGGCCTATGCGGTGGTGCTGCTTAACCCTGCCGTCGCCGCCTAACCCCATTCACCCGCCCACATGGAGAGAGCGATGGCAACCCTGATGGAAACATTGAAGGACATCGCAGATCGCCACGACGAACGGATGAAGACCGACCCACGATATGCAATGACGGTGGCCTACATGCAGCAAGCGTCGGCCCCAGTTGAGCGCAGCCGCCACTATGATCGTGACGGCTATTGCGACAACCCGGCGCGTGGCTACTGACCCCATGACCACCACCGAGCAAGAGCGTCAGTAATCCATGCATGTGTCGCAAAGTGGGTTTTCTGGGTCGGTGACCAAGTATGACTTAACCGGGGTACCGCAATGTAAGCAGACGGTGTCGCATTCGCTCAGATACTCCTGGTGCAATGCCTCCTGATAGGCTTCGTCGCGCTTTTTAATGCTATCGCCGCGCCGATTAAGTTCGGCGGCAATTTTGTCTTCGGTGAAACCGTTCATCCCATCCCCCAAGGTTACCCATGCCAGTACTCAAGAATGCACGGCACGAGACATTCGCGCAAGGGTTGGCAAAGGGACTTACAGCGGATGAGGCGTACCAGAAGGCGGGGTTCAAGCCTGATCGCGGCAATGCTTCGCGCTTACAGCAGAATGACAGCATTCGACAACGCGTGTCCGAGCTTTTGGAATGGGAGCAAATAGTAGAGCGCAGAGCCACAGAGAAGGCCGTAGAGAAGCTCGCCATCACCAAGGAGCGTGTTCTAGCAGAGCTTGCGAAGATCGGCTTTGCAGACATCCGTAAGGCCATCAGATGGCAAGGAACGTTGGTCACCGAAGAGGACAACCCCGACGGGGGAGACGTGCTGGTCATCAAGAATGTGGTGACGAACAACGTCCAGCTTATTTCGAGTGACGAGATAGACGACGACACGGCCGGCGCCATCGCTGAGATCAGCCAGAACGCAACGGGCGGTATCAAGATCAAACTTCACGACAAGAAGGGCGCTCTTGTCGACATAGGCAAGCACCTGGGCATGTTCGTAGAGCGCCATGAGCACTCCGGCCCCGAGGGTGGCCCCATACAGACAGAGACGAGGACATGGCGAGAGGTTCTGCGGCAAGAGACGAAGGACTAATTGCCGCCGCCACGCTTACCAACCCGGCGCTATTCGACTTCTGGGAGCAGGTATTCTTCGGGGAGAATGACATCGCCGTTCTCCACGGTGGCCGCTCAAGCTCGAAGACGCGAGACACAGCCTGCCAGTTGGTTCGGCTGGTAAACCACGTCGGCGTTAGGATGCGTGTTCTTTGCATCCGGCGCTTTCAGAACCGTATTCAGGAATCGGTCTACACCGAATTGAAATGGGCGATCGCTCATCTCGGTCTTACAGATGCCTACGAGATCCAGAAGACAACGATCATCCACCGGGCAACCGGCTCGGAGTTCATCTTCTACGGGATCGAGCGAAACCTTGAGGACATCAAGGGCACGTCCGACGTAGATATCCTCTGGGTGGAAGAAGCGGAGAAGCTGACAGAGGATCAATGGCTGGTTATCGGCCCGACGATCCGTAAGGAAGACAGCCTGGCAATCCTACTCTTCAATCCGAAGATGGTCACGGATTACGTCTGGAAGAACTTCGTCATTAACACGCCACCTCACTGCGTGGTGCACCAGATCAACTACACCGAGAACCCTTTCCTGTCGGAGAAGGCAAAGCGTGATATCGCGGCAATGCAGGCGCGCGACAAAGAGACGTTCGAACACATCTATGGCGGCGTCCCGCTTGGTGACAGCGAGCTATCCATCTTCAAGCGGCGCTGGCTGGATGCCTGCGTGGATGCTCACAAGGTGCTCAAGATCGAGCTTACAGGCCGAAACATCATCGGCTTTGACCCCGCCGACGACGGCGAGGACAAGAGCGCGACTGTCGATAAGATCGATGGCATTTTCACAGATGCTGAAGACTGGTCGTCTGGCAAGGATCAACTGGTGCAGAATGCCAAGCGGGTTTGGGCGAAGGCGAAGCATGCAGGCGCGACGGTATCGTACGACACCATCGGCGTTGGCGCTTTCGTCGGCGGCTACATCGATGAGCAGAACGAAGAGAACGGCGCCAGCGTGGAGCACTTCGCTTTCCATGCCGGCGGCGCGGTCATGGACCCGGATGAACCGAGCGACACGCTGAACGGCAACAGCCCGCTCAACAAACACGAGTATCTGAACCTGAAAGCGCAGGCATGGGCCAACACAGCCCGGCGCGCCATGCTGACGTTCAACGCCGTCACCAGAGGGCAGGCAATACGCACTGAGGACGTTCTGTCGTTCTCGTCGTCCATGGGCAAGGAAAAGCTGGACGCGCTCTTCACGGAACTCTGTGTGCCTTGGTGGGTCGAGACGGAAGGCAAGAAGCGTGTCGTGCCCAAGGTGAAGCTCAAGAAGGATCTGGGCGTCAAATCGCATAACCTGGCTGACGCACTGATCGCGGCCGATAACGTGAACATCGCAAGCTCCGGCGTCGCCATGTTCCTGACATCACGTCACCGATAAGAGGCACCGATGAACAATGTTGTGACGCTGGCGAACCGAGCAGTGCGCCAGCTTGGCGCTATGTTCCCCGGCTTCTTTCCAGGCCAGAAGCATGATTACAACAAGGACTTCGGCTATCCCGAGGCTCTGACGTTCGAACTGCTCTACCGGATGTATCGACGCAACGGCATTGCGACGGCCGCAGTAGACAAAACTGCCCTCAAGACATGGCAGGACACGCCATACCTGCTCGAACAGGAGCGTGACGGCTCACAGAAGGGCAAGAGCAAGGAAACGGAACTAGAGAAGGAAATCCGCCTCAAGTTCGCCTCCATGCGTCTGTGGGCCAAGCTGGCTGAAGCAGACCGGAAGGCAATGGTTGGCGGCTACTCCGGCGTCATCCTGAGGCTGAGGGACGGGAAAAGGTTCGACCAGCCCGTTGACCTCGTGGGTGGAGGTCTCAAAGGCCTCTATCGCATTGACCCGGTTTGGGCTGGCCAGTTGAAGGTGTCGGATTGGAACACGGACACGACGTCGGAAACCTACGGCGAGCCGACTATGTACGAGTTCAACGAGGCGAATGTTGCCGACGATAACCCGAACAAGCGGAACCTGCGCATCCATCCTGACCGGGTGCTGATTTGGTCGGAAGATGGCACGGTAAACGGACGCTCTCTGCTGGAGCCGGGTTATAACGACCTGATCGACCTTGAGAAGATCAAGGGCGCTGGCGGTGAGGGGTTTTGGAAAAACGCCAAAAGCGCACCCGTGCTGGAAATGCCAGCGGATGTGAAGATTGCCGAGATGGCAAAGGCCATGGGCGTCACTGTCCAGGACATTGCCGACAAAATGAATGAGCAGGTGGCCGACTTCCAGAAGGGGTTCGACCAGATGCTGATGCTGCAGGGCATGCAGGCCAAGACACTCGGCGTCACGCTGCCCAGCCCGGAGCATTTCTGGTCGGCGCCGCTTCAGTCTTTCGCTGCCTCGGTCGGCATTCCGTTGAAGATACTGGTCGGCAACCAGACTGGCGAGCGCGCCTCGACTGAGGACTCTGACGAGTGGAACCAGACCAACATGGCGCGGCGGGCAAACATCACCCACCCGAACGTCATGGAGCTTGTCACCAGACTGGTGACATGGGGCATCCTGCCGGAGAAGGACTGGTTCATCGACCAAGCCGACCTGACGGAAAGCTCGATGTCAGAGAAGGTGGACCGAGCCAATAAGATGGCAGACACAAACCAGAAAATGGGCAACTCGACTTACGTCTTCACTGACGACGAGATCCGCGCTGCCGTCGGCTACGAGCCGTTGACGGATACTGAAAAATATCGGGACGAGAGCGACGACGAGACGCAGGCAGCGCTCGGCAACCCTCCGACCACGCCTCCCACGGAAGAGGAATAACCAATCATGCCCCACGTCCGAGTGAATGTTCGCTCGGTCGCCAACACGAAATCGGTGCGCAAAGAAAAGCGCAACGGTCGTGATGTGGTGATCGTGCCCAGCGCAACCCTGCCCGACAACATTGTGATGAACGGGATCATGTACCCGGCCGACGAGATCGAGAAGAGCTTCGCCGGTCTGGAGCGCACGCCCGCGCCACTTGGCCATCCGACCATCAACGGCAAGTTTGTCTCTGCGAAAGACCCGGAGGGCATCAACCTCGGCTGGATCGGTGCTTGGAATGAGAACTTGCGCCGAGAGAATGGCCGGGTGTTCCTCGACAAGGTGATCGACGTGGAGACGGCAAGCCGCTCAGAGGGTGGCAAGCGCGTCCTGAACGCGATCGAGAAGGGCGAGCCTGTCCATACCTCAACGGGCCTCTTCGCTCTCCTTGAGGCTGCAAACGGCGATGTGCCGTACAAGAATATCGCTCGCGAGATCGAGTTCGACCATGACGCAATCCTTCTTGATGAGGATGGCGCGGCTACACCTGAGCAAGGCGTCGGCATGATGGTCAACTCCAAAGGCGAGCAAGAAGAAATCGAGGTCATTAACTCCGCCGTCGATGATGCGGATCGTGACCTGGATTGGGCAGTGGAACATCTCGCCCGTGCTCTCGACCGTCGGCAGAAAGCCGGCGTTCTGGATCGAATGAAAGCCGCGATACTGGAAGCCCTTGGCTTTTCCGAGCGGGAACCCTCAACCAATCGAAAGGAAGACGACATGCCTGTCTCTGATGAGCAGTTCAAGGCGCTTTCCGATGAGGTCAAGACCCTCTCGGAAGGTATGGCCAAAATCGGTGACACGATCGGAAACGCGGTGACGGCGGCTCTCAAGCCGGTGCTCGACGCAAACGCCGAACTTGTTGCCAACCAGAAGGCCAAGGAAGACGCCGAAAAGGCTGAACTGGTCGAGAAGGTCGTGAAGGCGAACCTCCTCACCGAACCCGTCGCCAAGGAACTGACGCTGAACGCGCTCAAGGAACTGGCGCCCAAGGCTGAAGTCGCCAAGGCAACCGGCCTCAACTCCGCATTCAAGGGCGCAGGCAACGAAAAGCCAGCCTTCAAGCTTCCGAAGGGAGACTAATCCATGGCCCGCTATAACAAGATCTACGCCGGCCCTGTTTCCGAGGTCCTGCCGCAGGTTCAGGAGCGCATCTGCGCTGCTGCTATCCTTCCCGGCACAGCTCTCGTGGAATCCGGCTCCAGCTTCGCCCAGGCTGGCGCGAACGCTGCAGGCAAAATCTACATCGCGCAGGATAACTACCTCGCGATGAAGGGCGTTGACGACGCATGGCCCGCGAATGACCGCATCGTCGGCATGGAGCCGCTCGATGAGCAGTTCTTCAACGTCCGCGTTCCTACCGGCACCAATATCACCCGCGGCGCCAATCTGACCACCAACGGCTCTGGCAAGTTCGTTCTCGCGACGACTGGTCAGAACGTCAAGATGGTGGCCGAAGAGGCCTACAACAACACGTCTGGCGCAGACCAGCTGGTACGAGCCCGCAAGGCTCAGCCCGGCACGGTCCAGGCATAAGGAGAAGACGACATGCGCTACTTTGACGAACAGCTCGTCGCCAACTCCCGACCGCATGCGGAATGGTGGGCTGACGTGTCCATGAACCGCGAGCACTTCCATCAGGTGGAAGAGCATATGGCATCGCTCTCGAATGCCGCCGCTGTCCTGCCGCGCGATGCGTGGATGGATATCGACAGCATCACCCGCCGCGTTCTTCGCGACGACGAAGGCGAAGTCTACATGCGTGACCTGATGGCCCTGGCTCGCCCGATTAACATCGGCAAGCTGGTCAGCATGACCCGCGTGGCCTCGGATTCCTCCAACCCGGTTATCCGATCCATGTCTGGGCAGGTGCCGGTTCCGATGGATAAGGTCGTCTACGCCTACCGCGGCACGCCGATCCCGATATTCCAGGACGGTTACGGCCGTGAATGGCGTGAATGGAACACCCTCCAGTCGGAAAACTTCGACGCCATCGCTGATGACGAAGAAGCCGCAAACGCCAAGATCAAGAAGGATCAGGCTGATTATGTCCTGAACGGCGATACATCCATCGTCTTCCAAGGATATTCAGGCACTGGCATCCGCAGCAACCCGTTGGCCAAGGCGATCAACATCGGCGCGTCCGGTGCGAACATCGACCTGTCTTCGCCATCGACCACTTCGGATGCGATCGACACGTTCTTCACCCAGACGCTGGGTGCGGTACTCGATGCCAACCTGATCACTGGCAAGGTGAACGTCTACGTCTCGCCTGAGATCGGCCGCAACCTCGACCGCTCTTATTCCGGCGCCAATGGCTTCAAGGGCGGCACGCTGCTGCAGTACCTGTTGACCAACCGCCGGATCAACAAGATCGAGGTCACCTTCAAGCTCTCGGGCAACGAGTTCTTCGGTTTCGTTCCCTCCGCGGAGTTCATTCGCCCGCTGATCGGCATGGCGGTGAACACCACGGCGATGCCGCGTCTGTACCCGACGGCGAACTATCAGTTCCTCAAAATGGGTGCGATGGGCCTTGAAATCCGCGCGGATTACAACGGCAAGAGCGGCGTTTTCTACAGCACCAACACCTGATTATGAGCCTCGCTTTCGGGCGGGGCCAACATCATCAACGGCTGTAAGGAGGCCGAACCAATGAAGATTCGTTTGAAGGCACCGGAAGGGCTGAGCTCCACCGGCATTTACGGTGCAGACGGCAAGGAAATGGAGGTCGGACATGTACTGACCCTCAAGGAGGAGCCGAAGGGCTGGGCCGGTCGCTATGACATCCTCGACGGCGACAGTGCCGACGAAGACAAGGCCGCTATCACCAACCCGGCTGGCCCGAAGGCGCCATTCGTTGCCAAGGACAAGGGCGGCGGCTGGTGGGCCATCTATGACGCCGACGGCAAGGAAGTGAAGTCGCTCCGCAAGGATGACGCGGAAATCTTCAATGCCCTGTCCGACGAAGACAAGGCCGCGCACGTCGCAACCCTGAAGGCGGAGTAACGAGACATGGCAGGCTATGGTGATGATGGCGGGTTCTCCACTTGGCTGGCCGAACACGGCTATACCTTGCCCGTCGATGCGCCAGCGCCTGCCGTTCTCCGCAACCGTGGTAGCCAGTACATCGATGCGGTGTATGGCTCCCGGTTCCTCGGTTCAGTTGTAGACGCCACGCAGGAGCGGCAGTGGCCGCGTGAAGGCGCTATCGTGAATGGCAAGCTGTTGCCTTCCGATGTGGTGCCGGTCGCCGTCATCAACGCCTCGTATCAGGCAGCGTGGCAGGAAGCGACCAGCCCCGGCAGCTTGACGGTGGTAGGCTCAGCATCTGGCGCCGTTGTGCGTGAAAAGGTCGGGTCTCTGGAAGTGCAGTATGCCAATGCCCAAAGCGATGGCACGGCTGTTTCGATCACACCGCTGATTTCCATTGTCGATGGCATGTTGGCGCCTTTCCTGAAGGATGAAGACCTGCAGTACATCGGCATCTGGTCTGTGGGGTGCTGAATGGCAAGCTTCAACTACGCCCGCGCAAGGGCAACGGCTGAACGCCTGATCGCCAAGTTCGGCACGACCGGAGCAATCCGCCGGGCGGTGAAGACCGGGCCAGACTACGATCCAGAGATCACCGAGACGGACTACCCGTGTACGCTGGTCACGCTGGAGTATGACGACGCCAAGGTCGATGGCACGCTGATCCGCAAGACGGACAAAATGATCTATGTTTCGACTGCTGGGCTCAGCATTACGCTGGCCGAGAGCGATAAGGTGGTCGCTGGCGGCGATGTCTACGCCATCGAGAACCTGAAGCCGCTGTCACCGGCTGGTATTGTGGTTTATTACGAGGTCCAAGGCAGGCGATAGAGGCAGGGTAAGATGGCTGAAACGATGATTGAACGAGTGGCTAGGGCAATCTGTGTCGCCTCCGGGCTTGACCCCGATAGGCCATTCTCATCCTCGAACTACAGCAAGGAAACGGAGCCGCAGGAGTTCGCATGGCATGAGTACTTGCCAGAGGCCCGCGCGGCTATCAACGCAATGCGCGAACCCACCCGAGCCATGCATGAGGCCGGTCTGGAGACGACGGGCATGCCGGGCAACACCTTCCGCGACATGATCGACGCGGCCCTCAAGGAATAACCATTGAACGACAACGTGCCGCCATCGATCGCTGCTCGCATCCTCGTGCGTGGCGTGATCATAGGCTTTCTAATCGCATGCGCCGCAAGGCTTGGCTGGGCCGCTGGTGGCTGGATAATCGGGTGAGGCATGAAAACAGAGCACAACGGCGCAAAAAATGGCGACAAACGCGGTAGGCGCCATGAGGTGAAGGCCATCTCAAAGAAAACACGGCGACAAAACGACAAGGCAGAGATCAAGAACCGTTGTCACCGAACGGTTTGACCGATTAAGTACACCATCATCAAGAGCTAGAGGGCCTAATGGCTTTTCCATCAGAAGTGCAGGCCATCCTTGACGCGCTGGAGCCTGAGGTCCGCAAGGCGTTTCTCGACGCTATCGGCCGGATCACCTCCCAGGCGCAATTGCAGACGGTGGTTGGCCACATCCAGAACGGCAACATAGAAGCTGCTGTGGCGGCTCTCCGCGTCGATCCTGTATTCTTCCAGCCGTTGGACCGCGCGCTCTCTGATGCTTACTACAGGGGAGGAGTGGCGGCGCTGGCTGCACTCCCGAAGATACCAGACCCTTTTCGGGCGGTTCAGCGGTTTTTGGCTTCAATGGAAGACATGACCGCGCCGACCTGTGGGCAAGATCACACGTCGCAAACCTCATCACCTCCATTACCGAAGGAGTGAGGCAAGCAGTCCGCGAGACAATCGTGGAAGGCATTTCGCAGAACCGGACACCGCAGGCCATCGCGCTCGATCTGGTGGGGCGGAAAAGCAAGGTCACTGGCCTCCGCGAGAATGGCTTGATCGGCCTTACGCCCGCCCAGGCACAAACGACGCTCAAGATACGCAATGCGCTTCTTACAGGAGACCGTGAGGGGCTTTCTGACTATCTGGGCATGAAGCTCCGCGACAAGCGCTATACGGCTGTTGTTGAGGCTGTGCGGCGGAATGGCTGGGACGCTGCACTTGAGGCTTACAACAAGCGCCGGACGGTCAAGGTCACGAAGGCTGAATTGATCGCCACGCTTATGGCCGATCACAAGTCCCGCGCCTTGCGCTTCCGTGCTGACCTGATTGCGGAGAACGAGACGCTGACGGCCCTCCGGGCGGGCCGACACGAAGGCTATCAGCAGCTCCTCGAAAGCGGCGCGGTATCTGAAGACCAGATTGAGCGGACATGGGACGCCACCGGCGATAAGCGCACGCGCCCCGATCACATGGCGATGGAAGGCCAGAAGGTAACCGGCCTGTCGGCGCCATTTGTGGCCCCAGACGGTTCTCGGCTGATGTTTCCCGGCGACACCTCGCTGGGAGCCTCTGCCAAACAGACCATCAGGTGCCGTTGCATCGAGCGCATCAGGATAAGGTACATCAGGTAATGGTGAAGCAAACCCTCTCTGCATCGGTCCGGCAGTTCGCCAATATGACCAAGATGCAAATGCGGGACGTGTTTGCGGAATCGGTGCAGGATGTCGTTGACGCTGCGCAGCTTCCGCGCGCCAAGGGAGGAAGGATACCGGTCGACACCGGAAACCTTAGGAACAGTCTGGCCAGCGGCTTGAATGGCACCATTGGCGCTCCAGATGCCACCTCCTACGTCGTCACGCTCTCTCAGTTGGAGTTGGGTGATATCGCTCAATTCGCGTGGACGGCTCCGTATGCCCGAAGGATCGAGCTAGGGTTTTCTGGCACGGATAGCTTGGGACGGACCTACGAACAGGCTGGCGCGCACTTCCTCGGCTCAGCAGTCGCACAGTGGCCGCAGTTCGTGACGGCCAACGCAGCAAGGCTGGAAAAATGAACCAGACGAATATCGAGTTGACCCTTGCCGCGGACTTTAACGCCGCAGCGGGCGGGTGGAAGGTTGCCTTCCCGAACATTCCGTTCCGTTCACCCAAGCCTTACGTCCGGTTTGAAATCGTGCGGGTCTCCAATCGGGATGACACCCTTGAGGGACAAGCCCCGATCAGCAAGGGCAGGATTGTGGCTACGGTTGTCACTGAGATCGGCACCAAAAGCAAAGATGCCAATACGAAGGCAGATCAGATCGCGGCTTACTATCCCATGGGGCGGCGCATACCGATCATCAACGGCGAGATCGTCATCATCGCGCCACCGAACATTCAAGAGGGCTTTCCTCAAGACGCGGATTGGCGAACGCCAGTCATCATAGACTACGAAGCTTCCTAACTCTGAAAGGATCAGGGCATGTCTACTTCTGACATCGGCCACACGCTGTTTTTCAAGGCAGGCGCACCAGCCACTTTTGACGAAGCCGGCTATGAGGCGTTGTTCACTACTGGCGCAATCAAGGTCAATGGCATCCAGTCCATCGGGCCCGTTGGCGGCACCAACGCCATCATCGACGTGCCGGATCTGGAAAGCGGCTGGATCATGGGCGCCAAGGGCGCCAAGACCGGCTCGGCAACCGCCATCTCCATGCGCGAAATCAAGGGCGATGCAGGGCAGGCGGCCGTTAAGGCGGCGGCCAAGGAAGGGCCGCATAACCTCTATTCGTTCAAGATCGTGGAGCCTGGCGCCAGCGGCGAAGTCGAATACATCACCGGCATTTGCCACGACTGGCAGCGCAACGAGCGTTCCACCACCAGCTATGCCGGATACACGTTCAGCATCCGTGCGAACTATGACAGCGTTGTTGCAGAGGCTCCCTGATGGATTTCAACCAGTTCGATAGCCGCAAGGCATCTGAGAAACCGCGGTCGCTCCATCTGAAGCACCCTGGTACGGGCAAGCTGCTCTATGACGGCGACAAACCTTGCCGCGTCCTGATCCTCGGCATCGAGGGCGCAACGGGTCAGACATCCATCCTCGAAAGCCAGCGCGCGCGCATGAAGGAGGATCGATCGGCCGGCGAGCCTGTCACCGTCGAAACCATCCATGCCGATCTCGTGAAGGATTTCGCTCCTCTGGTCGTCGGCTTCGAGAACATCAGCCGCGGCAACAAGGCAGCGAAAGCACCTGATGACGTCGAGTGGTTCCTGAACCTTCAGGTCGTCAACGGCAATCGGGCTCAGAAATCCTTTGTCGAGCAGGTGAGGGACTTCGCTACCGACCGTGCGGCTATCCTGGGAAACGAGAACGCCAGCTAGTCTTAGCTGCCCAGCAACTCGGCTGGCTGGCATCTACCATCACCAATGAAAAGATGAGCCGGGGGCAAAAGTACCTCGTCTCAGGCGTCACCCCGCCAATGCCCGATTTGGACGCGGGGGAATACCTGCTCGATGCCCTGAAGGAACTCGGGCCTATCCGATCGAATGGAATGGGCCTCGGCACGCCAGACTGGCAAGAGCTGGTGGCCTTCGCGGCAGCAAATGACCTCGCACTCCAGCCTTGGGAGTTCCGGCTTATTCGGAAGATGGCTTCGGCTTATCTGTCAGGGTTCAACTCAGGCAAGGAGCCGTTGAGCATTCCGCCGTTGGAGCGGGAGGCGCGTTAGTCTTCGTTGCTAACTGGATCGTTTTCGAGTGGCGGCAACCCGGCTTTTCGTTCTTCCTCTCGAATCGTCCTTACAACTTTCTCCGCAATCTTCGCTATTTCATCCATCATATCTGCGCCGTTTCGCACATTGACGATGAGCGGATCGAAGCTTTGTTGAAGTCGCTCAACGATCTCGGATGTCAAAGAACGATTGTTCTCAAAGGCGGCCTCTTCGAGCTTCGCCTTGAGTTCAGCAGGCATGCGGAAATTCACTTGCACATCATTTTTGGCCATGCGGCACCGTTAAAGCAAAATGCTATTGACTGCAATAAAGCATAACGCTATAAAGCATCGTGCTATGACGCATAGGAGGCTATATGACAAAGGCGCAAGACGCCGACAAACTGATGGTCCGCTTGCCTGAAGGCTTGAGGAAAATGATCAAAGTGTCGGCGGCAGAGAACGAGAGAACAATGAATGCAGAGGTGATCTTTCACCTAAAGCGCGCTTACGGCGTGACCGAAAACGAAAAGAGCGGGACACCGGCCTGAGAAACCGTCCCGCTCTTTGAGGCATAATCAACAATCTGAGGATCATCGACATGCAGACAAGTCATGATAACACTGGTGCGCCGAAAAAATCAACATCTCGCAGAACCTTCATTAAGGGCGGCCTCGTCGTCGCTGCATGCTCACCGGCACTCGCCATCGCTCCTGAAAATCCTCTGCCGGAAGTCGTGGAGCTTCCCGTGGACAAGGTTCACCGCATTGCCGAGGAATTGGCTCACGCTCTGGACGAGTGGAATGCAGCCACGAACGTGAAGTTCACGGCCCAGGTAGCGCCAGCATCTTCCGGGCTCGGCATCTACTTCCGCAATGAGCGGTTAGGGTTCGCCTGAAATCCGAAAATCTGAATACCCTTGGCCAAAGGGGAAGCGCGGACACTGAGACCTCCTTCGGTGCTTGGTTCCGTGAGAACGGACCAGTGCGCTTCTGGCTTGGCCGGCCGAGCGCCGAAGGAGACCAAATGGTTATTGAATTTCAAAAAGCGGAGGATGTGAAACCGGCGGATTTCAAGCCGCACCCGTTGGCTGACTTGTTTCCGATGATGGACGATGATGCGTTTCTCGACTTTGCGCAGGACATTGAAAAAAACGGCCAGCGCGAGCCGATCATCATCTACGAGAACAAAATCCTTGATGGCCGGAACCGTTACAAGGCCTGCCAGATGCTCGGTTTCTCGCCGCGCTTCAAGGAGTACAACGGCAATGATGCGCTTGGATTTGTCATCAGCCTGAACTTGAAACGACGGCATCTGACGGAAAGTCAGCGGTCAATGGTCGCGAGCAAACTCGAAACCATGAAACATGGCAGGCCGGGAAAAGATGCAAATTTGCATGTTTCTCGCGACGACGCGGCCAAAATGCTCAACGTATCTCCGCGCAGCGTTGCCACAGCCAAGCAGGTTCAAAAGACCGGCGTTCCTGAATTGGTGAAGGCAGTAGAGGAGGGGGCCGTATCGGTTTCCGCCGCCGCCGTCATCGCTAAGGAAACGCCGGAGGTACAGCGATACGTCGTAACGCCATCTCAGGAGAAGGAGTTATCGACGGCTCTGAAGCGCTTGGAGAACGCAAAGGCTCAAGATGCTCAAGCCGACAAGTTTGTGCCGGTTGATCCTCTCAGCGAGGACGAGAAAGCCGAACGCGAGCGCATCTTCGGCACTCGTGAGGTCCGCAGCTTTCTATCTAAGGTTCTGACCACATCGGAGCTTGTCCCAACACTGCCGTCGCCTGAGGAACTGGCACGATCCGTTCCAGCGGCAATGGAAAATATTATCACTGACAACATCAACGCTATGCGGGAGGTGTCGAAGTGGTTCGACGCTTTCGCTACGGCATGGCAGGCCAAGGAGTAAGCGGAATGTCGAATTTCACTGATATCGTTGATAAGGAAGTTCTTGCTGAGCTTGAGAAACCAAAGGTTCGCAGCAAGGGTTTCATCCAGTCACAGTTGGCGCGGGCCATTTGGGATCAGATCGATGACGATCAGAAATTCCAGGTCGGCCATCCCCAACTGATCCGGGCCATCAATCGTTCTGCCAAAAAGCATATGAAAAGCGCTTTGGCAAAGTACGAGACTGCCGAGTATCAGCTTCCGTTCAACATCGACGGCGCTATTTCCATCCCAGATGGGGAGACGCAGACGATCCGGATCACTGAAACGCTGTCGCAAGACGATTGGGATCGAGCCTTCGATGAAAGGCGAAAGCAGCACGAAGCTTATGGCAATGCTCTTGAAGAGTACGCCAACGCCAACAGAATGTTGAAACCGATATGGCAGAAACATCCGAAGTGGACAGTCGGGCAGTGCATTCGGCAAATCGTGAAAGATGCCTCGAAGAGGGGCCGCTGATGAGCAACGACAACAAAACGGCGATGGTCTATCTGCCTGATGGTTTCGACACTGATAGTCTTCCATTAGGAACCTACCAAGGCGTGCTTTGCCCGATTGACGAAGCCATCCTCACGAGTGCCACAGAAACACTGAAGATGCTCGTGAGTGGCTTTGCGAAAGAGGCAGAGTGGTTCGAAGCCGAGATAAAGGACGCCGTGGATACATGGGGTCCGGTTTCGGAAGATGAGCCCTGCTATGTCCTAACATGCGTTCCCGAGCAAGCCGATCGGCACAGAGAAAATTTGCGCAGAGGTGCCGATCTTCTTTCTACGATGATCGAGCAGCTTGGTTTGATCGGAACGGAATTCATTATCGACGGCAAGAAGCCGAAGATGAACTAGATCGAGGCGGCTCCGGCCGCCTCAACTGTTTTAGGAGATGGATATTGCCCCTAGCAAAAGAAATCTGGATCGAGAAGATCAGACCCGGCGAGGAGGCTTCCATTGTCGCGTCGTTTGATCTTCATGAGCAGGCACAAGGCGATCCAACAGGTGGTGGAAAGCCTTTCGCTATGCCCATTCAGGGTATCGGTGAAGTCTGGTTTCAGTTCGTCTGCTGCATCAAAGGCCAAGCCATTTACTCAGGGATTCTGCCAAATCTGGAAGCTGGTCAAGGCCAGAGTCCAGAGCCCGCTCAGCTAATTTACCGAGAACTTCTGCGGGCGCCGCTTTGATCTTGGCTATCAATGACGCCTTCACGGTCTCGTCAGCGGCGGAATCCCTAACCTTCTGAATGAGGAGTGCCTTTATAGTCTCCTCATGAAGCTTGACTGTCACAACACCAAGGATAGCGGATAAACCGCCGTCGTCAGTGATGAAATCAATGCCCTTCGCCGTGATCTGTGGGTTTATGACGTGGATTTCTCCATCCATAAACGTTTGCCACTTCGCGGTCGCAAGTCCGTGCTCGCACAGGTAATAAAGGTTGTACTTTACCTGCCGCTCATCCCGGCCCTGATAAAAATCGCGTATGTCTGCGGATCGCGGATAAACTTCCGACAGCCCCTGCAAAATCTCACGTTGAAAGTTACGGTCGAGCAACTCCATGCATTCCCCCTTCTGGCTTGGCGCTAGAAAAGGAGCACGGACGCAATCGGGAGTCGAGTCTTAGTCTAGAAGACCGTTAGCAACACACCACTTTCGGTTACGATCTTCTCGTTCTGTAAGGTTCGGACCGAACGGCTCCTTGCAGCGTTCTCGCATGATCTCTTCGTCTTTGGCTTGCAGGGCTTGAAAGCCTTGTTCAGCCTTTTGCCTCTCAGTAAGCGGCTCTTGGCCGATAAGCGCCCAGGCCCCGATGGCGGCCAAAATTGCAGCGCCGCATAGGCCTGCTGCTACCGTCTTCGTCTTTGTATCCATATTCCCCTCCGGTGCGGCTCAAATTCTGCCCACAAGACAGGTAAAACCGAATGGCTGATTTCGCAACGCTAGTCCTTGCTGCGGACTCCCGTAGTCTCAAGGCCGGGGAACGGGATCTAGATAGCATCGGATCGACTGCTGAGCGCACGGAGCGCCGCGTCAACAAAGCCACCGATAACATGGCTAAGGGGTTCACGGCTGTTGGAAGGCAGTCAACTTACGCCAACGGCCAGATGCGCGCGACTTCGATGCAACTCAGCCAGGTCGCGCAACAAGCGTCCGTCACGGGCGACTGGCTGCAAGCCATTGCGGTTCAGTTGCCGGACTTGGCTTTGGCTCTCGGACCTGTCGGCATTCTTGCTGGCGCCGCAGCGGGTGCGCTCCTGCCACTGGTTGCAAATCTGGCAATGACCCAGGAAGAGGCCGCTGATCTAGCTGAGAAAATCAAGGCTCTTGAAGCCGCCACGCAAGCTTACGAAGAGGCGGTTTCGAACGCATCGCTTTCAGCGAAGGATCTTGTTGATCGGTTTGGAGAACAGGCAGAGGGTGCGCAACGCGCATATCAAGCACTTCGGCAGCTTCGTGAACTGGAATATGGCGACAAGCTGCGTCAGGCCAGCGATGCTATCCAAGCTAGTCTGCAGGACATTGAGGCTTCGGTAGACCGGTTTCAGACCGCAACTCTGAATTTCCTTCCGCGGGAAGCAATCATGGCTGCGCAGCAGGAAACTCAGTATCTTGCCCGCGAATTTGGCCTGACAGCAATTCAGGCCCATGAGATCACGAATGCCTTGAACGAACTTGAAAGGGCAAACGGCCCGCGCGCGGTGGCCGACGCTGCCCTGAACCTCTCAAACATGCTGAAGGACGCAGCGGACGAGGGCGCTAAACTCCCTCCTTCTCTGCGAGACGTTCAGAAAGAGGCATTGAGGACATACCTTGAGGCTTCTCGATTTGAAAAACTGCTGGGCACTGCGAATGATACTGCAGCGACCTTGGCCGGTACGATGGGTTCGGTGGCAAATGAGGCGAACAGGGCGGCCAACAACATCGCAGCGGCAATCGACGCTCAACGCACGAAGGCAGTCATAGACCAGCTCGGTCCTCTCAACACGCTAAACGCTTTTGAGCGCACGCCTTTCCAAGATGAAATGCAGCTTCAGAACGAGCGAGCCAATAACACCAAAAGCCTTTACCAGCTGGTAGCAGAGCGTGAAGCAAAGCGAAACAGCCGGAGCGCTAACAGCGAGGCTAAGAGATACGAGCGCGAACGTCAGGCAGTCTCAGACCTCATTGACGAGCTGAAGGAAGAACTGAGCCTCGTCGGGGCCACGGAAACAGCCAAGCGATCGGCCGCTGCCATTCGCCAGGCAGGAGCCGCGGCAACCGATCAGGAAAGGGAGGCGATTGCCAGCCTCATCACTCAGATCGACGCCGAGCAAGAGGCCCGTGACCGCCAGATCGATACTATGGAAGAGTACAAGGATAGTGTCGGTAGTGTTCTCGATGACATCCGCTCGGCCATGGACGATGGCAAAATCACTTGGGACGAGTGGGCCGATATCGCGCTTAATGCCCTCGATAAGGTGATCAGCCGCATTCAGGACGATTTGCTCGACGCAATCTTTTCCGTCAACAAGTCGACTAGCGGCGGGGGCGGTGGCGGTCTTTTTAGCAGCTTGTTCAGCAGCATCTTTGGCGGCGGCACAGGTGGCTTTGCAAAGCTTCCTTCTGTCGGTCCCGTTCCGATTGCGCGACCGAGCTTCGATGGCGGTGGTTACACAGGTTCCGGCGCGCGCGCGGGTGGCCTCGATGGCAAGGGTGGCTTCTGGGCGATGATGCACCCCGATGAAACTGTTATCGACCACACCAAGGGGCAGTCTGCGACAAGCCAACTTGGTGGCACGTCGGAGGTACTGGTGAGCCTTTCACCCGAACTTGTGGGCCAAATCCTCGAGCAGGCGCAGGGACAGACGGTGAAGATCGTTTCCCAGAACAACAAGAACCAGCGTAACCTCTATCAGAACGGACAGGCGCAAGATGGCTGATCCTATTTCGCTCCCGGTTATTCCTTGGAGCCAGGTCGATTTCACGCCAGTAAGCCCTGTTTCTGCAAATAGGATGGAGGGGCGAAGGACGGAAGTTCAGGCGTTCGGAACGCCTTACTGGACGGCAAAGTTTTCGACGGGAACTCTTCTGCCGAAGCAGTCTGGCCTATTCGACGCCTTTATGATGAAGGCTGACGCCAGAGGCACGACGTTTCTGGGGTATGACGTTTGGCGCCCTCGACCAATCGCGATGGATACGGGCGCGCCACTATCAGGCACGAAGGCCGGCGGCGGGGCGTTCAACGGCCAGGTGTTCTTTCAGTCCGTGAGTGCAAACACCCTTTATCTCGGCGGCCTGCCGGCGGGATTCGTGTTCTCCCCCGGAGATTATATCGAGGTCAGGAAAACCGTCCTCATCAGGTCGCTGCATCGGATCGTAGAGCCTACGGTAGCCGATGCAAATGGCTTCGCGGCTGTTCAGATCATGTATGCGCTCGATACCCAGAATTTCCCATCGACATGCACGGGCCACCTCGAAAAGCCAGCGTGCCTGATGATGATTGATCCCGGCAGCGCTCAGGCTCCAAAGTCGCTCGGGAGCCGGGAAACATCATTCACCGCAACTGAGGTTTTCCACTCATGAGCCTTGATCCCGTTGTCGCAGCGCAGATTGAAAAGGGCCGCATTGCGCGTCTCGATCTGATCCGCTTCGACCTTCCCGGCAAAACGGTTGGTTACCATCGCGGCGGCCGACCTTACGTTTACAACGGTCTTACCTACCTGCCTAATAGGTTCTTGGACATCGGCAGTATGACGTCTGCGGTGGGAACGGCTGTCACGACGCGCACCATCACGTTCTCGGATATCCCGGTGACCGATCCAGACGACGCGGTCGCGAAGATCGAGGAGTTCGACTACCAGAACTCGCCGGTCATCATCGCTCACCTCTGCGGTGTGCCGAACACAAACGAGGTTTTGGGCATCCTCGCATCGTCCATCTATGAGATCGACCAAGTGCGCTACAACAAAGGTGCTGTCTCCGGTTCTGAGCGCACTTTGACTATGGAAATCGATCTGCAGCCGCCGGGGCGCTCTGCACGCGGCTCCACCGGCGTCAAGCGCTCCATTGCAGAACAGCAATTCGACAACAGCCCTACAGACACCGGCCTCGAATATGTGGCCACCAACGCCAGCATTCCCGAGGAATGGGGCCAACGGCAAGGTTGAGGAGAAAGCGCATGATCTTTCATCACAAGCAGGCAGAGCATGTTTCCGTCGGTGTCTTCAAGGACCACGAAGGACAGCCATTGGTCACCGTCGATGGCATCAATGCAGGCACAGTCGACTACATCGAAGAGATGATCAGGAATTTCCGTCGTCAGCAGGCTGAGACTATTTCTGACCCCAATCAGATTAAGGCTCCCTTCGTTATCTCAGACGGCGTCCTCCATATTGACGAAGTCAGAGTGCAGAACCTGAGCGAGATTACGGCTGTTCTGCGCAACGTTCAGATCACCGAAGCCGTCATCGGTCCCGGTCGGTAAGCACTCATGAACCGTTTCCGAATTGTCGAAGCTACGCTCACCGCGGAGCTTGCGAAGCCGTATGCCTATGGCACAGCGGATTGCTTCTTCTTGGGCTGCGCGATGATTGACGCTCTCACAGGGGCTGAGACGGCGAAGAAGTATCTCGGCTCCTACAAGACCCTCGCAGGCGCTCAGAGAGCGCTCAGGAAGCGCAAACACAAGTCTCTGGTGACATTCTTCGAGGCCGAGCTTGAACAAGCTCCTAAGGGGGCCGGTGAGGCGCGGCTGGGCGATCTCGTCATTCTCCGCCTCGCTGATGGCGCCGAGCATGTCGGAATCTGCCTCGGAACTCGCTTCGTCACAAAAGCACCGGACGGCCGGCAGGATTACGGCCTCGGGGAAGTTATCGCCGCCTTTCACATCGGATAATCGTCAATGGCTATTTTTTCACTGATCGGCGGCGCCATTGCCGGCGCGCTGTTCGGCGGCTCTGTGCTGGCCGCGACCCTGATCAGCGGAGCCCTTGCCTTCGGCGCAAGTCTTGCCCTCAGCTATCTTAAGAGGCCAAAGAAGCGTTCGTATACCGCCGTCCAAGGTGAAACACAGTATGGCGGCGATATCGACGTTCAGACGCTCTACGGCCACGGCAAGACCAAAGGCCAGCGGACCTATTACGCAAAGTGGGGGCAGGGCAACAAGTACAATGCCGAGGTGTTTGTGCTGGCCAACGGCTGGTGCGATGGTCTCTTCGATTATTGCTTCGTCTATGGTGAGCGCCGCGCGCTGATCCAGGTTGGCAACGTAGGCGGTGAGGCTGCGCATTATCGCGTTGACGGCTTCAGCGACAAGATTTCGATCCGCTTCTACGATGGCCGCCCGGGTCAGCCGGTTGACGCCAAGCTCGTTGCTGACACCGCGTCTCTCGGCAACACTTGGAAGAGCACGAGCGTCAATGCTGGCCAGTGCTATGTGATTGTCGAGCGACTTTATGACAGCGCATTGTTCGAGAAAGGCAAGCCCGATTTCGAATTCGTCATGCGTGGTCTCCGCGAGTATGACCCGCGAAAGGATTCGACGGTTGCCGGCGGCTCTGGCCCGCAGCGCATCAACGATCCCGCTACGTGGGTCTTTACCCGCAACCCGGCTGTGCACCGGCTGAACTATCAGCTTGGCCTCAGGGCGCTGAACTCAGGCCGCACGCTGATTGGTGAAGGCAAGTCGCTCGGTCAACTCGACCTGGCGACCTACTTCGTCGCCATGAATGTCTGCGACACCATCAAGGCGGGGAAGCCAACGTATGAATGCGGCCTCTGGGTAACCGGCGCTGACGACCACACGGAAATCCTCAAGGAGTTTGAGGACGCTATGGCAGGCTACGGCCTTAACCGTCGTGGCCTGTCTGGCGTCATCGCTGGTGCGCCTCAGATTCCTGTTCTTGAAATTACAAAGGATGATCTCGATACCGGCCGGTCGAGCGAATTCCAGTTCAAGAAGTCTGCTTTCGAGCGGTATAACCATCTATCCGGTCAGTTCCTGTCGATCGAGGACAATTGGAACCCGCAGAGCCTCAAGCCTGTCTATTCGAATGCCGATGTGGCAGCCGACGGTCGTAATCGGCAGACCAGCAACGATTTCCTTCAGGTCACCGACCCGGATATCGCGCAATACCTTCTGACCATTCGCTATCGTCAGAACCGCATGGGCGGCACGGCTACCTTGCCTGTCAGCCTGCGCGTTGGCCTGAAGGTGCAGGAAGGTGAGTGGGTTGTCTGTAACGGTCGCACTTGGATGATCTCAGATTGGCTGTGCGACGAGAGTTTTAACGTCACGTTGAAGCTTTCCGAGACCAGCGCCGATATCTACGACGATGGAGACATTGACCCCGGTCCGGTGGTCATCCCGCCAACGCCGCCGATCAATCCGTCTGTCCTGACAACCGTGCAAGACTTCGCGGTTGAAACCGGAATGATCGAGGGTGCAGAAGGGTTTCAAACCCCGGTGCTGCGTTTCTCGTGGGATCCGCCCGATGACCCGACCATCGTAGAAGTCATATTCGAGTATCGGATAAGCGGCCAGACAACGGTCTACACCGACGTCTACACCTGCAAGGTTCCGGAAGTCGTAAACGAGTTTGGGCGCGTAGAGTACCAGACGTCCAAGGATGTGATCTCGGGCGTTTTCTATAACGCTCGCGCCACGATCCGCACGGTTCCTGATCGGTTCAAGACCTACACGCCGTGGGTTACCTCGGCCAACGTCACAGGCAATCAGACGGTGTTCGCAGAGGTCGATCTGTCGAATATTGAAGATGCCCTTGGCTGGCTCCGCAACAGCACCAGAACCGCACAGGACGCCATAGACGGCCTGATAGCGGGTATGATGGAGCTTTCTGTTGTCGCCTACAAAGATACTCGTAGTGCAGTCTATGAACTATCGGTTGAGCTTGGCGCTGCGAGAGCGTCATTCACTCAAGACCTCCAGCTTGCTGTAAGCGAGACCCAGGCAGTAGCAGGAAGGGTAGAAACCCTCACGGCGGCGTTGGGCGGCAACACGGCGTCGATCAACATCGCTTGGGCTGCAGTTGCCGCTCCGTCTGGCTATGCGGCCAGATATGGCATCACCGCAGCCGTCAACGATGAGAACTATAGGTCGGCATCGTTCCTCATGGACGTGCCGTCGAACCCGTCGAGTCCGACACGCATCATCATGAAGGCCGGTCAGGTCGTCATGGTCAGCGATGATGACGCCACGATAAAGCGGCCGTTCGTTTTCCAGTCCGGTGTCCTCTATCTCGATGAGGTGAGGGTCAACCAGTTGTCGGCCCTGTCTGGTGTGCTGGGCAATGTCGATATATCGAACGCTTACATCGGCACATTGACTGTCGGCACCTCGAATATCGATCCCGGCGCAATCACCGCGGCCGAGTCCGGTATTCTTCCCGGAAACGGGTCCGTCGATATCACTCTGACACATGGCGCAGGCTCCCCGCGTGTTCAGGTGGATGTGGTCGGCAAGGTGTTTTCTGGAACGTCGACCGATCAGCAGTACGTGAGTTTCACTCTGCGAAACGTCACCGACAACGCCGACATCGAAACCTTCCTGGTGTTCTCGAAAACGACACCGGCGGCGGGCGCTGCAAGGCTCCTCGGCGCCACGACGTACCTGTTCAACCCGCCCAGCGGCAGAACACAGACAACGTTCAGGCTGACCGCAACGCCGCAGGGAGCAACCCCTGTCAACTCCACAATCGTTGCTCAAGCATTCAAGAGGTAATCCATGACAGCCGGAAATCAGATGCAGGTTGACGCCTCCGTCATCCTGCATGAGGCAGAACTGCGCGAAACTTTCCTGAAGAACCGAACGCTTCTGCTCTCCCAACAGGTCCTGATGCAAAAGCAGGAAAACCAGATCCTCCTCGACAAGATCAACGGACTTGAAGCCGATCTGCGCCTTGCGAAAGGCGAAGGCGATTCCGCCGGTAACGGTAACGGAGCATCCGAATAATGGCTAACACCACTTGGTACGGCGACGGTACGGCAACCGTCGCTGTCGGCTCTCGCACTGTCACCGGCACGGACACCGGCTGGCTGACGGACGTTGCTGGCCTGACCCCGATCAAGGTTGGTGACAAGTTCGGCATACACGTCGGCCGCCCGATCGTCATCGAGCAGATCATCAGCGACACGGAATTGCTGCTTGCCGATGATTGGCCCGGTCCCGCGCAGACAGACGCGCCTTACAAAGTCGAGCTGACGTCGCCCACGATTGCGGCAGTCGAGGCCATGCGCCGGCTGCTGGCTTCGTTGTCGAATGGCAATCTCGACAGCCTGGCAGAGATCACCATCGGAACGGATGACATTCCGATCGGTATTGGGCCGGGGGTGTTTGGGACGATTAGCAAGGCCAGCCTGTCTGGTATAACAGCTTCGCTCGCGGCACTCGGCGCGCTTACACCTGCCGCAAACAAAGTCCCGTACTTCACCGGGGCAGACAGCGCTGGCCTGACAGACCTATCAGCTTTCGCGCGCACAATCCTCGATGACGTCAACGGCGCGGCAATGTTCGCGACCATGGGGGCCGCCCATATTGGCGCATCTCCGGGTTACGTTAAACTGCCGAATGGGATCATCATTCAATGGGGACGTTCATTCGTCGCGTCGGATATTGCGATAACGTTGCCTATAGCGTTCCCGACAGGCGTTTTCCTGAAACATGCAGTTTGCGAGCTTGCCTATACGCCGACGGCAACGCGCGTTGTGACTATAGACAACGTAGCCACACTCAACAGCATCACTGTGCGATTCAGAGACGTTGTTAATGGCGGGGCTGTGTCGGCGCCTACCAACGGTACCGTCGGCTGGCTGGCTATAGGGGTTTGAGCATGAAGAAGTTTGCATTGTTCGATGAGAACGGGCTTCCGATCTCTTTTTATTCCTCGGAAATTCATGGCGAAAACGTGCCCGAGGATGCTGTCGAAATCACTGTGGCGCAGTGGCGAGACTTTATCGAGAACCCCGACCTGCGGAAGTGGATTGACGGCGAAGTCGTTGCTGTAGAGCCGTCGCAGCCGGTGGCCACAGTCACCGACTACGAGAACGCCATTCAGAACCTTGTCGACAGCACGGCGCGCGAGCGCCAGTTCCGAGACGGCGTAACGCTGGCGTCCTACATCGGTTCTACAAAGCCGAAGTGGGCGGCGGAGGCTCAAGCTTTCGTCGCGTGGCGCGATAACGTCTGGTTCTACGCTTACGGCGAATTGGCCAAGGTTCAGGCGGGCCAGCGTGAGCAGCCGACCGTCGAGCAGTTCCTTACGGAAATCGCGCCCATCGCTTGGCCGGTAGCGTAACCCACCACCCATAACCCACGATCAGGACATCGCTATGAACTTTGAACAGTGGCTGCAAAGCCGGCTGACGGCACACGGCTATCCGGTTGGCGTAATAGACGGAAAGCTTGGGCCTATCTCTGTGGCCGCTCTCAAAGCATTCCAGAGCGCGAAGGGCATCCCGGCCAGCGGTATTGCCAATGAAGCGACAGTTGGCGCTCTGCGCCTCTCTGCGACCGCGTCGGTGCCTGCTATCCCCGAGCGTGCGCAGGTCCCGGAGAAGGAAACGTTCCAGCCATCGAAAACGGTGTGGCCTCGTCAGGCTGATGTCCCGGCATTCTTCGGCGCCGTAGGCCAGAACCAGACCAGTATCGAAATCCCTTTTGACATGTGGCTGGCATGGGACAAGGGCACCCGGATCAAGAAGATCACGGTCCACAAGCGGGTTGCCGAATCCGCCGAGCGCGCTTTCCAGAAGATTGCCGGCACCTATTCCGCGGCCGAGCGCAAGAACATCGGCATCGACCTGTTCGGCGGATCTCTCAACGTCCGCAAGATGCGCGGCGGCTCCAGCTACTCGATGCACAGCTGGGGCATTGCGATCGACTTCGATCCCGAGCGCAACCAACTGAAATGGGGCCGAGACAAAGCACGCCTTGCAAAGCCAGACGCCGTTTCCTTCTGGGTGGCGTGGGAAAGTGAAGGCTGGCTGTCACTCGGCCGCGCGCGCAACATGGACTTTATGCATGTTCAAGCTGCACGATTGTAGCGACCAACAGGAGGCCCGAGGTGCTTCCAACTTCTTGCGCATTTGATGTCGCTGATGGTCGGGACTGTTACCCCGAAGGCAGTGGCAATCTCGGCGTAAGGTCTCGGGTCTGACCGTATAGCGATCGCCTCTCTTTCAGAGAGCTTATGCCTGCCGTGAATATCACCCTTGTCCTGCCTGTTCTTGCGAACCTTGTCAGTCATGTTCGTTCGTTGATCACCAAGGAATAGATGATCTGGATTGACGCAAACTGGGTTGTCGCATTTGTGAAGGACGTGGGTTTCTCTGGTGAGGGGCTCTTTTCGATAAATCGACCAAGCTAACCGGTGTGCACGCTCCTGCACAACACCTAGTGGTCTCATCGTGAAGCAACCATAACCGCCACGTAGCTTGAAAATTGGGCCAGTCCACAGCCAGCAACCACAGTTTGGCTCGGGAGAAACGTGAAACTCAAAAGCGTCCTCTAAGGACGCGGCTTCGGGTCTTTTGCTCATAGCCCATAGTGCAAGTGCCAATATCATAATTCAACAAAATTCTCATCAAAGGACCGATCATGTTCAAGTCTCTGCTCATTGTGGCGGTGGCAGCATTTGGCCTGTCTGCTTGCCAATCCACCGGATCGATCGATACCGGCATTCGCAACAGCCTGCCGCAGGTATGTGCCGCCGGCGAAACCGCCTTTGCCGTGCTTCAGCCATTCATCGTGGCCGACAAGCTCAAGCCGAAGACCGCAGCAGCCGCTCAGGCGGCCTACCAGAGCCTTCAGGCGCTGTGCGCGAACAAAGACACCGCAACGCTTGCATCCACGCTGGTGGCGGCTTCTAGCGCCTATCTGACGATCAGCATCGCTGTACGCGAAGCTCAGAAGGTGGGAGGCTGATCATGCGACCTATTCATTGGATCATCGCCTCCATTCTGGCGCTCGTGTGCTTCCTCGCATTCTTCGTGACGAATGTGTCAGCGCAGGACGCCGTGCCAGCCATTGCGCCTTCCTCGTGGCTCTATGAAGTGTGGACTATCGTGCAGCCCATCGTGGTGCTGCTGGTGTCGACGGTCGGCCCCGTGCTGGTGACGTGGATCGCCGCTCGGCTGATTGCCCTTCTGAAAGTGACGGACGAAAAGCAGCGGGTTGAGATCGAAGCGAAGCTTCGTGAAGCGCTTCACCAGTCGGCAGCCAACGCCATCCGGTTTGCCTTGAGCAAGGCGGGCCTGCCCAACGTCGGCGGCGTCATCAATGACACGATTCTGACAGAAGCTTCGAAATATGTGATCGAGAAGAACCCAGAAGCTCTCCAGAAGCTCGGCGTCGACGCCAAGGGTCTTGAGGAAATCATTCTCTCGAAACTCCCTGACCTGATCAGGCAGACCGAGAAACCGTTTTAAAAGGAGGGCGGATATGCCTGATCCTGTTCAGCTGTCCGCCTTCGACAAGCTTCTGGACTATGGCGTCCTCGGGATAGCGATTGTCTTCCTGATCGGCGCGGTGATGTGGCTGACGAAGAAGCTATTCGCAACCCAAGACCAGGTACTGGCAGCCAAGGAAGCCCATAAGGACGACGCGATCAAATTCGCAACCATGACGGAAGTCCTTAAAAACCAGATGCAGACCCAAGCCGAACTCATGAAGATGACGCTTGAGACCCTGCAGGATAGGGGGCGTACATGAAGCTGAAAACCTTCATCCGCCGCATGAGTGGGAATTACCGGCCAAATCGGCACGCACAACTCGACAGTGAGATCAGCGAGGCGCGGGAAAGCTTGCGTCTCAATTCAATCGCCGTCGAATCGGGGGCACGAGCCATAGACAGAATGAAGTCCGACGTTCTGGCGAATATGACCGGGATGTTGCGGATGGTGCAGAGGGCTGATCAGAACAATGAATAATCCGCTTCTTTTGTGGACGGTGGCCGCGAACATCCTCTATTGGACCGTTGGCTTTGCGAGCCCGAACCCTTTCATCTCCAGCGCTTCTTCGCTCTTTCTGCTGGTTTCCAGCGCGATCATGTTCCTGCGCTACTTCCCCACTGCCTATGACGTTCTCATCCATCAGCAGAGAGATACGGGGCAGGGTGGAGAAGGTAGCCATGTCGGGGTCTATGGAGCGACACTGATCGCCGCGGGCTCCTGCTATGTGGGGCTGTTCGGCTTCCTGTGGGTTCTTGCTGGCCAGCCTCAGGAATGGCTCGGCACTGCCTATTCTGGTTACGGCCGGGCAGTCTCGGGCGCGGGGTTCGTGCTTATGGCGTTCAGCCCGACGATTGCGAGCGGCACGTTTCGGCCGGCCAACATCCTGATGATCATCATGTTGATTGTCGGGATCGCCGTTGCGTCGTTCTTCGTGGGCCGGATCACCCAGCCAGAGCAGGCATCATACTGGCTCAGCATCAAAGGGAGGCTGGTCAATCGGCCGATCTGCCCTGAAGACGAACCTGTGTTTGGAACCGATCGCCGGATCTACCATACACTGGAAAGCCCATACCGCGGCATGGTGATTCCGTCGTGGTGCTTCTCATCTTCTCAGGAAGCAGAGACAAAAGGCTTCCGGGCGCCGAAAGGATTGGCCGCCAATTGAAGGCGGTCAGCTTGCCTTGAACATATCCCGCTGCGGGTAATGCTCCGGGCACCACCAGTTCGGCTTCTCAACCTTCGACCGGCTAAAACCCCAGCCGCCCCAACGCTTACACCCCGGGTGCTCGCACCAGTGGTTCTCGTGGATGCCGTCGCCGGCCTTGCTGGTCTGGTCGCTCATTGATGAATATCCAGTTCCCGCAGCTTCCAGCCTCCCGGAGGTGGAGAAGCCTGCAGCTTGGTGGCGCGCTGTGTGAGCTTTGCTGAGGCGATAATCTTTGCCTCACGTTTCGACGTCGCTTGAACGTTGATGACCCACCGGCCGGACTGAAACCGATATGTCTTCGGCTTAGCGCTTTCGACAAACTGACATCCCGCGACAAACGCAAGGCGCATCTTGGCTTTGTCCTGCTCGGTTGCTCCCCTCACAGTCTCCCACCATTTCTCAAAATTTTTATCGATCTCACTCTTGAGCATGTTCTTAATATGTTCACGCCTTGCGCGGAGTCAATGTGTTGATTCTGGCGATACGGTTGTGCTGCCCAAGGCCCGGAGAGGCGAACGTGTGCAGAACGGCTATTCAGAATAAAAAAAGGACGATATTCAGAATGAGCCTCTTGCGCATCGATTAGGATTATTCTAAATCCCCGCCACGACAGCGAAAAAGCTGTCAGTGAGGCCTCGTGGCGGAGTGGTGACGCAGAGGACTGCAAATCCTTGTACCCCGGTTCAATTCCGGGCGAGGCCTCCAAAATTCTCCCACGGTACGATGATTTTTCCTGTTCCGCGTCACGATTGGCGACGTCTCGCCGTTCGTTCCGCGAAGAAAACCGCTGCCATTCTGCTTTTTACCCCACATCCGTCTTACCGCGCTTGAAAGCGCGCTCTTGGCCAATTATGAGATTATTCAAAGGCGAGGGGAGGCCCGCGCCGTTTTGAGCTTTTGGAGCCGGGACTTCCCGACCGGCATCCGTGAAATTGAGGCGATAACGACATGATGGATTTCGAAACCGCGCGCGCCAATATGGTCGACAGCCAGCTGCGTACGACCGACGTGACTTCGCATTCGGTGCTGAAGGCGTTTCTGAGTGTGCCGCGCGAGGCATTCGTGCCGACGGGTGCACGGCAGATTGCCTATGTGGATGAGGATTTGCAGATCTGTCCCGCCCGGGATGGCCGCCCGGCCCGTTATGTCATGAAGGCCTCGCCGCTCGCGAAGCTGCTGCAGCTCGCGGCCGTTTCGAGGGAGGACGTGGTCCTGGAAATCGGCGGTGGTTCCGGTTATGCGGCCGCCATCCTGTCCCAGCTTGCCGGCTCCGTCGTTTCGCTCGAATGCGATGAAGCGCTCGCCGCACAGGCGACCGAAACGCTCGCTTCGCTTGGCTATGACAATGTCGCTGTCGTCACCGGCGATCTCGAAAAGGGTTATGCGAGCGAAGCGCCTTACGATCTGATTTTCGTGAACGGCGCTGTCGAGGAAGTGCCGGCGGCACTTACCGAACAGTTGCGCGACGGCGGGCGTCTCGTCGTCGTTGTCGGATACGGCAATGCCGCAAAGGCCACCGTCTATCGCCGCGATGGCGCCAGCACGTCGGCCGCGACCTTCTTCAATGCTTCGGTCAAGCCGCTGCCGGGTTTCGCCAAGGCGGCCGAATTCGTTTTCTGATCACCGTACCATCATTCTGTTCTTGACGCCGGGGTGGGATTTCCACCCCGGCGTTTTTGTGAGGATTGGAAATTCATCCCGTGTGCGTCTTCGAGAACATCGCGCCCACAAAGCTGTGTATCATCACGAAACTTGTCGAATCAGTGATTTAGTTCGTGGCCGTGCTACCCTAAACTAAGGTGATTCGGGGTGTGCGTATTTCTGCCCCGCATGACCCCTGCAGCGGGTTGCGAAGATGCGGAGCGTCTTTCTCAGGCCTGTTGCAGACTGTCGGCGCGGCGGTTGTTTTCGGCTGCCGCTGCCGTGATGTGCAGATTGAACAGGTGCGAAGTGCCCCTGGCATCCGAAGGGATGCGAGGCCGGGTGCTAGAGAGTGGAAACCGGGGATTGATATGGCTCAGCCAAGCGTAGCGCGTGAACCGTCCATGGAAGAGATTCTGGCGTCGATACGCCGGATCATCGAAAGCAACGAGCCAGGGCCCGCCGGCGCATTTTCCGGCCAGTTACCGCCGGTTTATGACGATGAGGACGAGGCGGCAGGCGACGCAACTTACATGACGGAGCCAGCCAGCCCGCCGGCCCGCGTCCCTCCGCCGGCAAACCAGGCCTTTGGCGCGCGGCCTGCACAGGATTTTTCACCGGCTTATGAACAGTCCCTGGCCGAGCCCCAGGAAATCCCCGTCGAAAAGACGATGTCGCTCGCCGATGTCGCCGCGCGGGTTCGCGCTGCCGCAGACCGCAACGCCGCCATGGGGCCGCAGGCCTTCGCCTCGCAGGGCCAGCGCGCGGCGATGCAGGCTTCTCCAGCTTCCTCTTCTCCCGCCGTGCCGCAGACCGAACGGCCCGCGGCACAGCGTCCGACGGATGTACGGCCGCTGATGGTGGCGGCTGCGGCAACTGCTGCTGAACAGCAGGCGCCCGCCGCTTCCGAGGACCGGGCCGCTGCCGCTGCCATTGAAAGCGCGCCTGTACCGGAAAACCATTTTGATCATATGGCGCTGCGCGGTGCGATTGAAACCGCCGTAGCCGAGGAAGTTTTCGACATCGACGTGCAGGAACCCATTGCCGAGGCGCCGTCACTCGATCTGGTTGCGCCGCAGCCGGAAGACAAAGCACAGGCCGGCTCCGACCTGTCGCTCAACCTCATCTCGGCCGCCGCGGGCGCGCAGATCGCGCGTTCCTTCAGTGAGCTGGCCGAGGTTTTCGACGGCGTCGAACGTCGTTCGATCGAGGACATGGCGGCCGAGATGCTGCGTCCGATGCTGCAGGAATGGCTGGAAGACAATCTGCCAACCCTGGTGGAGCGTCTCGTGCGCGAAGAAATCGAGCGCGTGGCGCGCGGCTCGCGCCGCTGATTTTACGCTGGCCGCAGGGCCTGGTGCTTCCCGCCCGCCTCGGGAGGCGTGGCATTGGCGTTAAACAGGGGCCGCCCGGCACAGGGGCGGCTTTTTTATTGAAGATGAAAGCGTTATCGGGGCATAGTCGGCCATCGGGTCGCTCACGGAGCGTCCTGAGGGTCGGTTTCTGTTGACTCTCGACTGTCCATCCTTATTTAAAAAATCCACACAAGAACTCTAAAATTCAGGTCAGGAAATGCTCGAAAAGACCTACGATTCCGCCACCGTCGAACCGAAGATCGCCAAAGCCTGGGACGAGGCTAACGCTTTTCGTGCCGGCGCCAACGCCAAGCCGGGCGCGGAAACCTTCACCATCGTCATCCCGCCGCCGAATGTGACGGGGTCCCTGCACATGGGCCATGCGCTCAACAACACGCTGCAGGATATTCTGGTCCGCTTCGAGCGCATGCGCGGCAAGGATGTGCTGTGGCAGCCGGGCATGGACCATGCCGGCATCGCCACGCAGATGGTCGTCGAGCGCAAGCTGATGGAGCAGCAGCTTCCAGGCCGTCGTGATATGGGCCGCGAGGCCTTCGTGGAGAAGGTGTGGGAATGGAAGGCCGAATCCGGCGGCCTGATCTTCAACCAGCTGAAACGTCTCGGCGCGTCCTGCGACTGGTCGCGCGAACGCTTCACCATGGATGAAGGTCTCTCCGAGGCTGTTCTCGAAGTTTTCGTCACGCTCTACAAGCAGGGCCTGATCTACAAGGACAAGCGCCTCGTCAACTGGGATCCCAAGCTGCTGACTGCGATTTCCGACATGGAAGTCGAGCAGATCGAGGTCAAGGGTAATCTCTGGCACCTGCGCTATCCGCTCGAAAAGGGCGTTACCTATCAGTACCCGACCGCATTCGACGAGGAGGGCAAGCCCACCGAGTTCGAGACCCGCGATTATATCGTTGTCGCCACGACGCGTCCGGAAACCATGCTTGGCGATACCGGTATTGCCGTGAACCCGGAAGATGAGCGGTACAAGGGCATCGTCGGCAAACACGTCATCCTGCCCATCGTCGGTCGCAGGATTCCCATCGTCGCCGATGACTACGCCGATCCGACCGCCGGTACGGGTGCGGTCAAGATCACGCCCGCGCATGACTTCAATGACTTCGAAGTCGGCAAACGCTGTGGCCTGCGCGCCATCAATGTCATGAATATCGATGGTACCATCTCCATCAAGGAGAACGAGGATTTCCTCGAAGGCCTCGACCATCCGGCGGCGCTGCACGGCGCATGGGACCGGCTGGAAGGTCAGGACCGTTTTGCCGCCCGCAAGATCATCGTCGAAATTTTTGAGGAAGCCGGCCTGCTCGACAGGATCGAGCCGCACAAGCATGTGGTGCCGCATGGCGACCGCGGCGGCGTGCCGATCGAGCCGCGCCTGACGGACCAGTGGTGGGTCGACAACAAGACGCTGGCGCAGCCGGCGATTGCCTCGGTTCGCGAAGGCCGCACCAATTTCGTGCCGAAGAACTGGGAAAACACCTATTTCCAATGGATGGAGAACATCCAGCCCTGGTGCATCTCGCGGCAATTGTGGTGGGGACACCAGATTCCGGCATGGTACGGCCCAGACGGGCAGGTGTTCGTCGAGAAGACCGAGGAAGAGGCGCTGCAGGCGGCCATCCAGCATTACATCGCCCATGAAGGCCCGTGGAAGGCCTGGGTCGAGGAAAAGCTTGAGAACTTCGCTCCGGGCGAAATCCTGACGCGCGACGAAGATGTGCTCGACACCTGGTTCTCTTCTGCGCTCTGGCCGTTTTCGACGCTCGGCTGGCCGGAACAGACGCCGGAACTGGCGCGCTATTATCCGACAAACGTGCTTGTCACCGGCTTCGACATCATCCCCTTCTGGGTGGTGCGGATGATGCAGATGGGCCTGCATTTCATGAAGGACGACGCCGGTAACCCGGTTGAGCCGTTCAGCACGGTCTATATTCATGCGCTGGTTCGCGACAAGAACGGCCAGAAGATGTCGAAATCCAAGGGCAACGTCATCGACCCGCTGGAACTGATCGATGAATATGGTGCCGATGCGCTGCGTTTCACGCTTGCCATCATGGCGGCGCAGGGTCGCGACGTGAAACTCGATCCGGCACGTATTGCGGGTTACCGCAATTTCGGCACGAAGCTCTGGAATGCGACGCGCTTTGCCGAGATGAATGGCGTGAAGCGTGACCCGCATTTCCTGCCGGAAACCGCCTCGCTGACGATCAACCGCTGGATCCTGACCGAGCTTGCCAACACGGCCCGCGATGTGACGGCGGCACTTGAGAACTTCCGCTTCAACGATGCGTCAGGCATTCTCTACCGTTTCGTCTGGAACCAGTTCTGCGACTGGTATCTGGAACTGCTGAAGCCGGTCTTCGGCGGCGACGATGAAAAGGCCAAGTCGGAATCGCAGGCCTGCGCGGCTTATGTTCTGGATGAGATCTACAAGCTGCTGCATCCTTTCATGCCGTTCATGACGGAAGAGCTTTGGGCGCATACGGCCGGTGAGGGCAAGGAGCGCGACGATCTGCTTTGCCTTACCGACTGGCCGGAGCCGGAGTTCCGCGACGACGCCGCGGCTGCGGAAATCAACTGGCTGATCGATCTCGTGTCCGGCATTCGTTCGACGCGCGCCGAGATGAACGTGCCGCCGGGTGCCACTGCCTCGCTGGTGGTCGTTGGCGCCAATACCTCCACGGAAGCACGGCTCGATCGCCACGCCGCCGCTATCCGGCGTCTGGCGCGGGCCGATGAAATCCGTGCCGCCGATGTCGCGCCGAAGGGATCGGCCCAGATCATCGTCGGTGAGGCGACCATCTGCCTGCCGCTTGGCAATCTGGTCGATCTTGCGGCTGAAAAGGCTCGTCTCGAGAAGGCGATCGGCAAGGTGGACGCGGAAATGGAACGCATCGACAAGAAGTTGTCGAACGAGAAATTCGTGGCCAATGCTGATCCGGAAGTCGTTGCCGCCGAACGCGAGCGCAAGGCTGAGCTTGAAATTCAGCTCACAAGCCTGAGAACGGCGCTCACGCGGGTAAGCGAAGCGGGGTAACATGCCGCTTGCGGCTTTGCATGAACAAAAACGCCCCGCTAAAAACGGGGCGTTTTTGCTATGGAGCGACAGGTCGCCGTCTATCGATTGCTGCGTTGCAACGACGAATCATGTTGCTCGCTGGAGGGCGATCATTTCTCGCCATTCAGTCAAAAAAGCCAACAAAAACGGCGTGATAAGCGGCTTTCTTCGGGAAACGCGCGTGTGTGGTTATTTGGCGACAATTCCCGTCACGCGTGGGAAATTGTTTCATTTTGTGTCGGATCGCTTCCGTTTAATTAGAAAAATAACCTAAAATGATTATGCAAGGGGATCGACATGAAATTCTTACGTAAAAAATGGAGAAGTGTCGCAGAACTGTGCCAGTGTGCGGCAGATTGTCATTTTCCGCGAAGCGCTTCACTCTTTTGATGATCACATTGCCTTGATTGGGGAGAGAGATGGCAAAAACTGCAATTTTTCGCGGCGCGGTATGTTTCGCAGTCAGCATCGCGGCGGTAACGCCTTCACTGGCCGGCGGTCTCGAGCGCGGCGGTTATAATATCGATCTGTTGTTCGATCCGTCCGATTACGTTCTCGACAGCTCCGCGACCTTCGTCGCACCGCAGCGCAAGGTAGAGAATGCGCGGGACAATCCGCTGAAAAGTGGCCCCTTGCCTGCATCCTGGTCCAGGACGGCAGATGATTCCGAAAACTTCTGGTCGACCCGCATCGGGGCCAAGGCATCGATCGGCGATTTCGGCGACTGCATGTTCGACTATTCGCAGCCCTGGGGCGCGCATCTCAATCCCGGTATCTGGCAGGGATCGAGCTACAATATCGAAACCAAGGTCAAGTCGCACAATTACGCGACAACCTGCCGGGTGAAGTTCGATCTTGGCAAGGGTGACTTCTCGATTATCGGCGGCGGCTTCTATCAGGAATTGAGCGGCTATAAGTATCGTCAGGTTCTCGGGCCGGCCGTTCTGGGCCTCAATCCGGCCTGGTCCAGCTTCAGCGGCGTCGGCAAACTTGAGATGGAAGGTGACGGCTGGGGCTGGCGCGCCGGCATGGCCTACGAGATTCCCGAGATCGCGTTCCGCGCCAGCCTAGTTTATAACAGCGCTGTCGATCACGATTTGACCGGCTTCGCCGATGTTAGAGGGATCCCACAGACACCGCCGTCCATATCTCCGACGCTTGCAAAATACGGCGGCAAGCTCGTGCCGATCTATGGCTCTGTTTCCATGCCAGACAGCATCGAACTAAAAGTTCAATCCGGCATAGCGCCAGACTGGCTTGCTTTCGGTTCCGTGAAGTGGACAGACTGGAGCCAGATTCAGGTCATTCCTTTCTGCGCGGTCGGCACATCTCCCTGCGTCCCAAGTGGCGCAGACACGCTGAACACGCTTGACCTGTTCTATCGCGACGGCTGGACGATCTCCGGCGGCGTTGGTCACAAGTTCAACGAACAGTGGAGCGGAGCCGTCAGCCTGACCTGGGATCGCGGTACGTCCACGGTCATCGGCACCCAGACAGATACGTGGACGCTCGGCACCCAGATTGTCTATTCGCCCAACAAGAACATCGAGTTCAAGATTGCCGGTGCTCTCGGCCTCCTGACCTCGGGCAGCTCCTCCATCAATGGCGGACCCTGCGGCGCTGGCTTCACCTGCGGCAACGAGGCAGGCTACGATTTCGGCAACGACCTCGTGGCAGCCATCTCGACGGGTGTGAAGGTCAAGTTCTGATCCCATCCTTTCGCTGATGCTAAAATAAAGGTCCGGTTTACCAACCGGGCCTTTTTTCATGTCCGACTATGATTCCTTCTCGATAAAATTTTCTGGCCCGAAAGTTTTGTGACGATTTGGCAACACTTTTCTGCAAGCGTGGGGTCGCGTTGGAATGTGAGCATATCTGTCCATTTCCCGCCACAAACAGGGTGCTTGGCTTATGTTTAGGGCAGCGGGATCGGAAGAACATGCAGGCGTTTGATGTGGGCCCGCGGGGTTGCAGAAAGTGAAAACAGGTTTGGATTCAGGGTTTAAGCAAGTAATACGGGAATTTCATCCGGATTTCTTGTTTGGCGCTGACCGGTGGATGGCGGAACGCCGTTATATTGCCGGAAATTATGCCTATATCTGTCTAACTGGAAAATTTGGGCAATTGCCGCAGGAGACCACCGGTGGTGCGCTGGAAAGTGCTGCCGGAAAGACGCAGTGTGTTCAAAAAATCGCGACCCGGCGGGGTTCGGCTTTGCAGTATTCCGCAAGTATTGGCTATATGCCGGGAAGAGTGAGAGAAGTTCGCTGAAATGCTGAAATGTGAAGCCAACGTTTTAAAGCCGCTCCTCATGGGCATGTTGCTTGCGTCGCTCGCAATGCCTGCCGCGGCTTTTGACATCAATGCGGGCGTGACCAAGGAATCCGGCCCCTTCGACCTGTTCAAGTTCGGCTTCAAGGCCTACAAGAACGGCAACAAGGGTGAAGCTGTCGAGGCCTATCGCTACGCGGCCGAAAAGGGCCATACAGGCTCGCGCTGGGCGCTTGCCAACATGTATGCCTATGGCGATGGCGTCGCCAAGAACGACTTCGAAGCTTTCAAGATCTACAGCGAAATCGCCAATCAGGGTGTCGAACCGGGATCGGAGGATACCGGCTTTTTCGTCAATGCGCTGCTGTCTCTCGCTGATTATTACCGCCACGGCATTCCCGGAAGCCCCGTCAAAATGGACCTTTCACAGGCCCGGCAGCTTTATTTCCAGGTTGCTTCCACCTTCGGTGTGGCTGAGGCCCAGTTCCGTCTGGCAGAGATGATTCTTGCCGGCGAGGGTGGCCGCGCGGATGTGCAGCAGGCAAAGAAATGGCTCAACCAGGCCCGCAAACACGGCCATGCCGGCGCCATGTCGATTTTCGGCAACCTGATCTTCCAGGAGGGCCAGACGACGCAGGGCCTCGCCTTCATGACGGCGGCGCTGGATAAATGCACGGCGGCGGACTGTACCTGGATTCAGAACCTGCAGGAGCAGGCCTTTTCGCTGGCGGGTGAGAACGATCGCCGTGCGGCAATCGCAATGGCGCAGACCATGCGGATTGACGATCCGGATTGAAAATTGCCGCGCCAGAGCTCGGTAAAGATGGCCTGTCAGCCAGCGGGGCTGAAATCGAAGTAACCGCAGACCGGCACGTGGTCGGATGGTTTTTCCCACGCACGCACATGTTTTTCGATGCTGACCGATTCCAGCCTGTCGGCTGCTTCGGCTGACAGCATCAGATGGTCGATGCGGATGCCGTTATTTTTCGGCCATGCGCCGGCCTGATAATCCCAGAAGGAATATAGTCCTGCTTCATCCGTCGTCGCGCGTGCGGCATCGGTAAAGCCAAGGTTCTCCAGCTTGCGGAAGGCTGCGCGGGTCTTCGGCAGAAACAGCGCGTCACCTTCCCACACGCGGGGGTCGTGACAATCGAACGGTTCCGGAATGACGTTGTAGTCCCCCGCGAGGATCAGCGGCTCCTCGAACGCGAGGCGATCTTCGGCAAAGCGCCGCAGCCGCTCCATCCAGGCGAGCTTGTAGGGATATTTGACCGGATCGTCAGGCGGATTGCCGTTCGGCAGGTAAAGCGAGCAGACGCGGATGGCGCCACCGTCGACGGAAAACACGCCTTCGATGAAACGCGCCTGCTCGTCGGCATCATCACCCGGCAGGCCACGATTGACCTCATCGGGCTTCACCTTGGAGAGCAGGGCAACGCCGTTGAAGCCCTTCTGGCCGTGGGTCTCGACGTGATAACCAAGCGCCTCAATCTCCAGCCGCGGAAACCCCTCATCGACCGACTTGATCTCCTGAAGGCAGACGATATCAGGCGAAGAATCCTTCAGCCACTGGCAGAGGTTTTCGATGCGCGCCTTGACGCCGTTGATGTTCCAGGTGGCAATCTTCATCGGAGTTTCCCTTTTGTGAGGGTACTTTTACCCGATGCAAAAGCGATTGCCACCGTTTTTGGAAGGTGGTGGCGAGGATGTGGTGGATAGAGGGGAGGTTGGTAGAGTGAACTGGGCTGCGAAGTCAGCGTCATGTCTCTACCACCTCATTCCTGTGCTTGTTACAGGAATCCAGCCGACGCGCGTCTGCGCGGCGGGGAGACAGGGATGAGGCAGGAGAGGGACGCGGATCACCTCAAAGCTGAGAGCATTGAGGCAGGGCCGCGGACCGTTTCACTCAGATCGAGAAGCTGGTGCCGCAACCGCAGCTAGCCACGGCATTGGGGTTCTTGATCTGGAAGGACTGGCCGAGCAGATTATCGACGAAGTCGATTTCAGAGCCCGCCATATAGACGACCGAAAGGCTGTCGATCAGCACCTTGGCATCACCGCGCGCAATCACGATGTCGTCATCGGCGGGGTCTTCGGCCAGATCGAACTTGTAAGAGAATCCCGAGCAGCCGCCGCCTTCGACGGAGACGCGCAGCGCCCGTTTGCCGGCGTCGGCGGCGACGATCTGGGCGATTCGCTTTGCCGCTGCTTCCGAAAGGGTAATGTCGCTATTTTCCATGTCGTTCCTCCTGCCGGGGTCAAGAACCGGAGAGCAATAATCTCGTTGTCACTATTATAAACCGGTCAAATTAACGGTCTATAGCCTGTGTGAGGGCGTCTGCGCGGCGATGATGCTTTGCGCTGACCTCTGCGATAGGTATGAAGGGTGAATGAAAAGGTCAATGGCCGAGACCAAAAGGAAGTCGCGGCCATAAGAAGTCAACAGGTGGATGCATGATCATAGACCAGCGCGCATTGGGTTTCGGAAGTGGGGAGAGGGCGGTTTTCGCCTCGGATCCATGGACGACGCGCGGGCGTCTGTTTCCGGAAGAAGGAAGCCTGACGCGTTCCGAATTCCAGCGTGACCGGGACCGCATCGTCCACACGACAGCCTTTCGTCGCCTGAAGCACAAGACGCAGGTCTTCATCAGCCCCGACGGAGACCATTACCGCACGCGGCTTACCCACACCATCGAGGTCGCGCAGATCGCCCGGGCGCTCGCCCGCGCGCTGAAGCTGGACGAGGATCTGGCTGAAGGCGTGGCGCTGGTGCATGATTTCGGCCACACGCCTTTCGGCCATACCGGCGAAGACGCGCTCGATGCGGTGCTGTTGCCCTATGGCGGGTTTGACCACAATGCACAGTCCCTGCGTATCGTCACCAAGCTGGAGCGCCGCTACGCCGAATATGACGGCATCAACCTGACCTGGGAAACGCTGGAAGGTCTCGTCAAGCATAATGGCCCGCTGGTGAACGCGAAGGGTGAGGGGATCAAGGGGCCGGTTCCGCTGCCCATCCTCGAATATTGCGAGTTGCAGGATCTCGAGATCGGCAGCTATGCCAGCCTTGAGGCGCAGGTGGCGGCGATTGCCGATGACATCGCCTACAATACCCACGATATCGATGACGGTCTGCGCGCCGGTTATCTCACCTTCGAGATGCTGGAGGAGGTACCATTCCTCAGCGGCCTCATGGCGCAGGTGCGGGCGAAATATCCCGTGCTCGACAAGGAACGTTTCGCCAATGAGATCATGCGCCGCCAGATCACGCACATGGTTGAGGATGTGATCGGCGTGGCGCAGCAAAATCTTGCCCGGCTGAAGCCGCAGCGGGCCGCCGACATCAGGGCCGCCGATTTTACCGTCGCCACCTTTTCGCCCGAGATGGCCGAGACTGACAGGCAGATCAAGAAGCTGCTGTTTGCCCATATCTATCGGCACCCGGACATCATGCGCATCCGCGCCGGCGCGACGCAGATCGTCACCGATCTTTTCCACCGATATATGGAAACGCCGGCGGAAATGCAGAGCCACTACTGGGTAGACAGCATTTCCGGCATGAGCGTGGCCGCAAAAGCCCGGCATGTGGGCGACTATCTGGCCGGCATGACCGATAGTTATGCACTGCGCGCCCACCAGCGGCTGTTTGACCACACCCCCGATTTGAGATAGGGCAGCGGGCGATCGCGAAGCCGACCGGCTAAAATACCGGACATGAACAGAAGCCCTTCGCGCAGGTTGGAACGATGAACATTTTTGCCGATTTCGATACCAGGATCAAAAACGCGCTCGAGACCCTCGACCTCGTGAAAGAGAACCGCGAAAAGGTCGATTTCAGTCGAATTACCGTCGAATCCCCGCGTGATCTCAGCCACGGCGATGTCGCAACCAATGCCGCCATGGTGCTGGCGAAACCGCTCGGCACCAATCCGCGCGCCCTGGCCGAACTCATTGTGCCGGCGCTTCAGGCGGATGGCGATGTCGATAGCGTCAATGTCGCGGGTCCTGGCTTTATCAATCTCAAGGTGTCGGTTGGTTACTGGCAGCGTCTGCTGGCAGATATGATCAACCAGGGTATCGATTTCGGCCGCTCCACCATCGGTGCGGGCCAGAAGATCAACGTCGAATATGTCTCGGCCAACCCGACCGGCCCGATGCATGTCGGCCATTGCCGTGGCGCCGTTGTCGGCGACACGTTGGCGAACCTGCTCGCATTTGCTGGTTACGGCGTGACCAAAGAATATTACATCAACGATGCCGGCTCGCAGATCGATGTGCTGGCCCGTTCGGTGTTCCTGCGGTATCGCGAGGCGCTCGGCGAAGATATCGGCACCATCCCGTCCGGTCTCTATCCCGGTGATTACCTCGTTCCCGTCGGCCAGGCGCTGGCCGATGAATATGGCATCAAGCTGCGCGCCATGCCTGAAGAAAAGTGGATGCCTATCGTCAAGGACAAGGCGATCGACGCGATGATGGCGATGATCCGCGAGGATTTGGCGCTTCTCAACGTCCGGCACGACGTGTTCTTTTCGGAGCGCACGCTGCATGAGGGCAATGGCGGGCCGATCCTGTCGGCCATCAACGACCTCACCTTCAAGGGCCATGTCTACAAGGGCACGCTGCCGCCGCCGAAGGGCGAATTGCCTGATGACTGGGAAGACCGCGAACAGACGCTGTTCCGCTCCACCGAAGTGGGCGATGATATGGACCGCGCGCTGATGAAGTCGGACGGTTCCTACACCTATTTCGCCGCCGACGTCGCCTATTTCAAGAACAAGTTCGACCGTGGTTTTTCCGAGATGATCTATGTGCTCGGCGCCGACCATGGCGGTTACGTCAAGCGTCTTGAAGCCGTCGCGCGCGCCGTCTCCGAGGGCAAGTCGAAGCTGACGGTTCTTCTGTGCCAGCTCGTCAAGCTGTTCCGCGACGGTGAGCCGGTGAAGATGTCGAAGCGCTCCGGCGACTTCGTGACCCTGCGCGACGTTGTCGACGAAGTGGGTCGCGATCCGGTGCGATTCATGATGCTTTATCGGAAGAATTCCGAGCCGCTGGACTTCGATTTTGCAAAAGTGACCGAACAATCGAAGGATAATCCGGTCTTTTACGTGCAATATGCGCATGCCCGCTCAATGTCGATCTTCCGGCAGGCGCAGGAAGCGTTTCCGGGGCTTTCTCCTTCGGCCGAGGAGATGGCGGCATCTGTATCTTTGATCAGCGATATCAATGAGTTGCAGCTGGTTGCAAAACTCGCGGAATATCCGCGCCTGATCGAATCCGCGGCCCTTTCGCATGAGCCGCACCGGCTTGCTTTTTACCTCTATGATCTCGCCAGTTCCTTCCATGGACACTGGAACAAGGGTAAAGACCATCAGGAATTACGTTTTATTAACGATAAAAACCGAGAATTGAGCATTGCCAGACTTGGGCTGGTGAATGCTGTCGCGAATGTTCTGAGGTCTGGACTGACGCTTTTAGGAGCGGACGCACCTGACGAAATGCGATAACATCTCACCATTATTTGCTCACAATACGCTGGCAAGAGCTGCAATGCGTAGATGGTGGAACACGTAATGGTCGAAAAAAATGTCGCGTATAACCGGGACGCCCGGTCCGAAGGCTTCGCTGACAACGATCCTCTGGCAGAACTGGCGCGTATCGTCGGCTTCGAAGATCGTCCTTCGCATGCGGGTTCCGAAGCTGCGCCACGCGCTGCCTCACCGGTTGCCCGCCGCGAACCCGAATTTAATCTCGAGGACGAGCTGCTTCGGGAATTCGAGGTTTACGATGCGCCGCATGCCGATCCGATCGTTCTTGATCCGGCAAACGATGTTCGTGCAGGCATCCATCCAAGCGATTTCATGCAGCGGGTCGAATCCGTTTTCGCTCGCCGCGAGCCCGAACTTGCGCCGGCAGCTGAACCGGAACCCGAGGTGACATTCGCTCCCGAAGCAGCGGAAGAGCTGCTTCCAGAGGTCAATGAGGCCTATATCCACAATTACGTCGAAACCCCCACGCAGGATATCCGGGCGGATTTCCGCGATGATGCCGGCGCGGTGGCTGAAGTTTTCGATGTGCATTCGCGCCAGGCGCGTCCTGCCGAGCCGATGGTCTACGAGCAGGCTGCCTCACAGGTGGCATGGGAAGAGCCGCAGGCCGCGGAACCCGTCCAGCCGGAATGGCACGCCATGCCGGAGCTTCCGGCAGATGTCTCCAGCAATATTGCTGCCGCCGCTTATGCTGCTACACCGGAGTCCCAGAGCCTCGATCTCGCCGATGAAGTGGAAATCGCCGTCGCCGAACAGGCGCCTGCTCCGATTTCCGTTCGTCCGCCATCGCATGGCGGCCGGTCTTCGCTGGAATTTTCGAGCCTGCGGTTGCCGCTTGCCAATTTCGGAGCCCGCCGCGATGTTTCGGCTGCCGACCCGAAGCGGGTTGAGCCGCGCTCCGAACGGCAGCCTGCCGCGGCCCGGGTAGAGCCTCAGGTCGAAGTCGCTCCCGTGCCTGCCGTCGTCCAGGCGGAAGAGACCGCGCCATCCTTCACGCCTTCGGTCGCCGAGGTCTTTACGCCTGCCGCAGAGCCTCTGACGGTTGAGGCTGCCGAGAAGCCGGCGGCGAAACATCTCTCGCCGATGGACGAGTTGATTTACGACGTCGCGAAATATTCCATTCCCGGTCGCGGTGAAGCGCCGCTCGTGCAGGCGGTCCCCGCAGCGCAGGCTGCCAAGGTTGAACCGCCCGTGGTTACTGCCGCTCCGGTCAAGGCAGCGCCGGTTGCCGATGCAGCGCCCGCAGCACCCGCCGAGGAGCTTGATTTCGCCGGCTTCAATGATGATGATTTCGAGCTTGCGCTTGACGATCTCGATCTCGATCTGGATCTGTCCGACATCGCTGAAGCGGAGGTCGCGCCAGCGCCTGCACCGCAGCCGGTTCGCCAGCAGCCGGCCGCGCCGGTGGCCGTTCAGGCACCCGCACCGCAGCCGGTGAAGGTGCAGCCCGCACCGCAGCCCCGGCCTGCGCCCGTTGCCGCACCTGTTGCTGCCGTTGCTGCCGCTCCGGTTCAGCCGCGCCCGGCCGCTCCCCAGCCTGTCGCGCCACAGACGCTGGAAAGCCTGCCTTTCGATCCCTCGCAGATCGGTGAGACGGAAGAGCATCCGGAAACCATCGTCGAGATGGATGTACCGGAACTGCCGGTTGGCGTTTTTGAGCCGAAGCCGGCTCCCCGCCGCCATGAGGAAGACCTCGACATCGACACCGAGCTTGCGACGCTGTTCGCTCCTGCTGTTGCCGGTGGTCTCGACCGCCACAAGCACGCGGAAAACCGCGGAGCTGCCCAGGCTCGTCCTGTTCAGGCTCCGGAAGAGGCCGACGAGTTCGAACGGGCGCTGGAAGAGGATTTCCGCCGCTCCATGCAGGAGGCTGCCGCTTCCCGTGGCAATGCGCCTCGCGAGCCCGAAAATACGTACGTCGACAATCAGGCTGCTTATCGTGACGAGGATGAACGCGGCGGTCGCCGCTGGATCATGCCGGTTGCGGCTGCCATCGGCTTGGTGCTGATCGGCGGCGGTGTTTACGCGCTGGTCTCCGGCGGTTCGTCGAGCACCGGTTCCAACGGCGCGCCGGTCATCATCTCCGCCGATAACGACCCGATGAAGGTCGTGCCGGAAAATCCGGGCGGTCGTGTCGTGCCCAATCAGGACAAGGCGGTTTATGATCGCGTTGCCGGCGGCAGCGCTGCCGATCCGAAGCAGCCGGCGCTGATTTCCAGCAACGAACAGCCCGTGGACGTGGTTCAGCGGACTCTGATTCCTGAACAATTGCCGCTGGAAGGCGAAAACGACGCCGATATGGAAGCCGCTGGCACGCCGGTTGGCGAGACCGAGGATCCGCGCCTGCTTTCGCCGGAAGAAAAGGCCGCACAGAACGAAGGTTCGGCCGCGACCGGCGTTTCCCCGCGCAAGGTCCGCACCATGATCGTCAAGCCTGACGGCACGCTTGTCGCACAGGAAGTCGAGGTGCCGGCAGCCCAGCCGCCGAAGGCTGACAAGGTCGAGGAACTTGCTGCGCCGCAGACCGCCAAGCCGGGTGAGGGCGCTCCCGCCGTCATCGCCGCATCGCGGGTTCCGGTCGCGCCGGAACAGGCTCAGCCGCAGGCCAACACGCCTGCCGCCACCAAGCCGGCTGCGCAGTCCGCCGCGCCGCTTCCGGCAACACGTCCGTCCTCGCAGCCCGCAAACGTCGTGGCGACGGTGACCAATCAGGGCAATGTTCGTCCGACGACGACTGCGCCTGCTCAGCCGCAGGCCGCGCAGCAGCAGACCGCAGCTGCTACACCGGCTGCGACCAGCACGCCGTCCGCCGGTGGCTACTATATCCAGATCGCGTCGCTGCCGAGCCAGGCGGAAGCGCAGAAGTCCTACCAGAACATGTCGGCCAAGTTCGGCTCGGTCATCGGTGGACGCGGCGTCGACATAAAGGCTGCCGAAATCGCCGGCAAGGGCACCTTCTACCGCGTCCGTATCCCGGCCGGTGACAAGAACGAAGCCGTGGCGCTGTGCGAAAAATTCCGTTCGGCCGGTGGCAGCTGCCTGGTGGCGCGGTGATAGCGGGCAATATGGCTTCGTAACGATCAGGGCTGCCGAGTGGGGCAGCCCTTGGCATATTCGGGCCTTCCGGCAAACTCTACGTCATCCTCGGGCTTGACCCGAGGATCCACGGCCGCCGGAATGGATCCTCGGGTCAAGCCCGAGGATGACGCGGAGAAATTAACCGGACCTCTCCGCAGTCTCGGTGGCTAAAGGTCATTCTTCCCTTATCCCTTTTGTTCTCAGACAGGCGTGACACCATGACCGATTGCAAAGCTATGATCCTCGGATGCAGCGGGCTTTCGCTGACTGCCGACGAGATTGCCCTTTACCGCGATGAGCAGCCCTGGGGTTTCATCCTGTTCGGGCGCAATATTGGCGAGCCGCAGCAGATCACCGATCTCGTCGCCGCCATGCGCGATGCCGTCGGGCGGGCAGATGCGCCGGTGCTGATCGATCAGGAGGGCGGACGGGTTCAGCGTATCAAGCCGCCGATCCTGCAGGCTTATCCGAATGCCCGCATTCTCGGTGAAATCTATGAGCGCGACCGGGGTGCCGGTCTGCGTGCCGCCTGGCTGATGTCGCGACTGCACGCGTTTGACCTGATGAAATTCGGCATCAATGTCGATTGCCTGCCGGTGCTCGACGTGCCGGTGGAAGGCGCCAGCAATGTCATCGGCAACCGTGCCTATGGCTATACGCCGACCATGGTGGCCGAGATGGGGCAGGCGGCGGCCGACGGGCTGAAGGCGGGTGGCATGCTGCCTGTCATGAAACATATGCCGGGTCATGGTCGCGGCATGGTGGATTCGCATCATGAACTGCCGGTGGTCGACGTGCCGCTCGATGAGCTGGATGCGCATGACTTCGTGCCCTTCCGGGCACTGAACCGCGAATTGATGGCGATGAGCGCGCATCTGGTGTTCAACGCCGTCGACCGCGAACGGCCGGCGACGACATCACCGAAGGTGATCGAGGAGATTATTCGCGGGCGGATCGGATTTGACGGCCTGCTGATGTCCGACGACAGTTCGATGAACGCGTTGAAGGGCACGCTGGGTGAAAGAGCTGCGAATATTGTTGCTGGCGGCTGCGATATAGTCTTGCATTGCAACGGCGTGATGGGTGAAATGCTCGAGGTTGTGAAAGAGGTTCCCGTTCTTTCCGGCCGGTCGCTGGAGCGGGTGCGGGCAGTTGAAGCGGGTTTCCCGACTGCGGACCCATCCGACGAAGCGGAACTGAGAGCCGAATTCAACGCCATGTGGGCCGTTTCCTGACAGTCGGGCGGCCGCTCACTCGGGATCAAGGCCGGAAGCTCCGGCGGATGGAACGATGGCCGCAGACAAATCTCGCAATTCGACACCGATGGACAAGCTCTGGCAGGATGTGACGCCGGAGCGGCTGACGGGCGAGGCCGGACTGGTCATCGATGTCGCGGGTTTCGAAGGCCCGCTTGATCTCCTGCTGCATCTTGCCCGCACGCAGAAGGTGGACCTGTCGCGCATTTCAGTGCTGGCGCTTGCCGAGCAATATCTGCAATTCGTTGAAAGCGCGCGGCGCGTGCGCATCGAGTTGGCGGCCGATTATCTGGTCATGGCGGCGTGGCTCGCCTTCCTCAAGTCCAAGCTTCTCATTCCGCAGCAATCCAAGGATGACGGCCCCTCGGGTGAGGAAATGGCCGCAACCCTTGCCTTCCGGCTGAAGCGGCTGGAAGCGATGCGCGAGGCGGCGGAACGCCTCGTCAACCGCGCCCAGCTCGGCCGCGATGTGTTTGCCCGTGGTGCGCCGGAGCATATTCCGCACATCAACCGCTCTGCCTACGAGGCGAGCCTTTATGACCTGCTCAGCGCCTACGCCAATCTGCGGCAGAGACAGGCGATCACCCAGGTCACGATTGAAAAACGGCAGGTCTGGTCGCTGGTCGAGGCGCGGGAGCTTTTAACCGGTCTCCTCGGCGATGTCGGAGAATGGACCGCGCTCGATCAATATCTGCTGCAATATGTCCCCGATCCCGCGATGCGGGTGACGGCGATCGCCAGCGCCTTTGCCGCGTCACTGGAACTTGTGCGCGAGGGTACGCTGCAAATCCGGCAGGAGGGCGCTTTCCAGCCCATCTATATGCGCCGTGGCACGAGGGATGATCGTGCGGCGGTCGCCGAGAGGACTGACAATGACTGATAATGATGAGACGGCCGAGGCGACGATCGCGACGGATGGGGTGGGACTAGAACCCACGGTATTTTCCGAGCGCCAGTTGAAAGAGGCCGAGCGGATCGCCGAGGCTTTGGTTTTCGCCTCGGCCGAGCCGGTCTCTCCGGGTTTCATTGCGGAGCGCCTGCCGCGCGGCATGGATGTCGACGCCGTTCTTCAGCATCTGAAAGCCGCCTATGCGGGCCGGGGCGTCAATCTCGTGCAGGTGGGCGGGCAATGGGCCTTCCGCACTGCCGGCGATCTTTCCTTCGTCATCCGCGCCGAGGAAAAGGAACCTAAGAAGCTCTCTCGCGCGGCGCTGGAAGTCCTGGCGATTATCGCATATCATCAGCCGGTGACACGCGCTGAAATCGAGGAAATCCGCGGTGTTCAGACCTCACGCGGCACGCTTGACGTCTTGATGGAGGCGGGCTGGGTCCGGTTCCGTGGCCGCAGGCGCACACCCGGCAGGCCGGTGACGATCGGTACCACGGTTGAGTTTCTCGACCATTTCGGCCTCGAGGAGTTGCGCGACCTGCCGGGGCTCGAGGAGCTGAAGGGAGCAGGGCTGCTTTCCGGCCGCATACCTTCCAATTTCGGCGTGCCCCTGCCGATGATGAGCGACGAATTGCGTGAGGATGAAGACCCGATCACGCAACTTGATCTGGAAGAGCTGGGCCTGCTTGCGCCTGGTGGTGGCGACGGCGACGATTGAGATCGTTATCGCGCGGGCGACACGACGCAAAAACTTTATGCTCACACCCTGTTGAAGCGGCAATTTGTTGTTTGAAAAAGCCTTTCAAACGTCTTACATCGTCTGAAAGCGAAATTCAGGAGTTTCAGTTATGGGTTCTTTTAGTGTGTGGCATTGGCTCATCGTGCTGGTGATTGTTCTCGTCCTTTTCGGACGCGGCAAGATCCCGGAATTGATGGGCGATGTCGCCAAGGGCATCAAGAGCTTCAAGAAGGGCATGGCTGACGAAGACCAGACGCCGCCGCCGGCCGATGCCAACACGAAGACCGTCGACCACAAGGCTGACGAGATCAAGTAAGCGGCCCTGCCGTTTGGTTTGAGACTGACGCGCGTTAGGGTCTCGGGAGCATATTGATGTTTGATATCGGCTGGAGCGAGCTGCTGGTGATTGCGGTCGTACTGATCGTGGTTGTCGGGCCGAAAGACTTGCCGCCCATGATCCGCGCCTTTGGCAAGACCATGGCTGGCCTTCGCAAGATGGCGGGGGATTTCCGTACCCAGTTCGATGAGGCCCTCAAAGAGGCCGACATGGACGATGTGCGCCAAACCATATCGGATGTCCGCAATCTCAACCCGACCAACTCGCTGCGTGATGCGATGAACCCGCTTCGCCAGCTCGGCAACGAGATCAAGTCCGATCTTCAGAAGGCGACCACGCCGCCTGAGGGCCTGTCATCCTCGCCTGCTACGTCGACCGCAGCACCGGCGACCAGTGAGCCGGTTGCACCGCTCGTCAGCATTCCCGAGCCTGAGATGAAGCTGCCGGATACCCCGCCCGTGACTGCCAGCGCCCCCGTAGCGGCACCGGTCGTACCGGCGGAAAAGCCGAAGCGTGCCCGGGCTAAATCGATTGCGACCGTCGAGGCGGAAGCGGTTGCCGCCAAGCCGAAACGCGCCAGCCGCGCCAAAGCGGTCGCGGCGTCCGAACCCGTTGCTGTCAATTCCACGGAGACTTCAGCTGCAAAGCCGACCGTAAAAGCCGTCGCGAGAAAAGCGGCCGCCAGGAAGGTCGTGGCTGAAAAGCCTGTCGTGGCCGCCGATGCCAAGCCGGTGAAGCCGGCGAGAACAAAGGCTGCAAAGCCCAAAAAGGATGAAGCATGAGCGGGGACATCGAGGACAAGCCGCAGCCGCTTATCGAACATCTGATGGAACTGCGCACACGGCTGATTTGGTCGCTGGGTGCGTTCTTCGTTGCCTTCATCGCCTGTTTTGCCGTTGCCAAGCATCTCTTCAACCTGCTTGTCATTCCCTATAAGTGGGCGGTTCTCTGGGCTGGCCTTGATGTGACGAAGTCGTCGCTGATCTATACCGCGCCGCAGGAATTCTTCTTCACGCAGATCAAGGTCGCCATGTTCGGCGCGATGGTCATCTCCTTTCCGGTGATCGCCTCGCAGCTTTATAAATTCGTGGCGCCCGGCCTCTACAAGAACGAGCGCGCCGCTTTCCTGCCGTTCCTCGTCGCATCGCCGATCCTGTTCCTCATCGGAGCGGCGCTCGTCTATTTCTTCTTCACGCCCATGGTCATGTGGTTCTTCCTCGCCATGCAGCAATTGCCAGAAGATGGCGAGGTTGCGATTTCGCTGATGCCGAAGGTGTCGGAATATCTGAGCCTCATCATGACGCTGGTGCTGTCCTTCGGTCTGGTGTTCCAGCTGCCCGTGGTTACGACGCTTCTGGCGCGCGTGGGCCTTCTGACCAGCGACTGGCTGCGTGAGAAGCGCAAGTTCGCGATTGTCATGGCCTTTGTGGTCGCCGCCGTGCTGACCCCGCCGGATCCGATGTCCCAGATCGGTCTTGCACTGCCTGCGATCATTCTCTACGAGATTTCCATCTACATGGCTCGACTCGTGGAGAGGAAGCGCGCTGCGGAATCCGCAAGCACGGAGCTGGAGGAGACCTGAGTTTTCGAAGGTCTCGCCGCTCAAGACATCTCCTCGCGCCGGGCTTCTGCCCGGCGTTTTGCTGTAAAACATCGGTGATGCAACAACGGTCTGGAACGACGATGCACGACATTAAATGGATACGTGAAAACCCCGAAGCTTTTGACGCGGCGCTCGCACGCCGTGGCGCGGAGCCTGCGGCCGCAGGTCTGATCGCGCTCGATGAAAAGCGCCGTTCCGTCATCCAGTCCCTGCAGGACATGCAGTCCCGCCGCAATGCCGCCTCCAAGGAAATCGGCGCCGCCATGGCGCAGAAGAACATGGAGCTTGCGGAAAAACTCAAAGCCGAGGTCGCCGACCTCAAGGACAAGATGCCGCGCGCCGAGGAGGAGGACCGCCAGGTCACCGCCGAGTTGAACGACGCCCTGTCGCGCCTGCCGAACATGCCCTTCGACGATGTGCCCGATGGCAAGGACGAGCATGACAATGTGGTGACCCGCGTCGTCGGCCAGAAGCCCGGCTGGAACCATGAGGCCAGGGAACATTTCGAAATCGGCGAAGCGCTTGGTTATATGGATTTCGAGCGGGCCGCCAAACTTTCGGGTTCGCGTTTCACCGTTCTCACCAGCCAGCTCGCGCGGCTGGAGCGGGCGCTCGGCCAGTTCATGATCGACCTGCACACCTCGGAACATGGCTATACCGAAGTTTCCTCGCCGCTGATGGTGCGCGACGAGGCGATGTTCGGCACCGGGCAATTGCCGAAATTCTCCGAGGACCTGTTCAAGACCACCGATGGCCGCTGGCTGATCCCGACGGCGGAGGTGACCCTGACCAACCTCGTGGCCGGCGAAATCCTCGAGCAGGAAAAGCTGCCCCTGCGTTTCACCGCACTCACACCGTCCTTCCGCTCGGAAGCGGGTTCGGCAGGCCGTGACACGCGCGGCATGCTGCGCCAGCACCAGTTCTGGAAGTGCGAGCTCGTCTCCATCACGGACGCGGAAAGCGCTGTCGCCGAGCATGAGCGCATGACGGCATGCGCCGAGGAGGTGCTGAAGCGGCTGGGCCTGCATTTCCGCACCATGACGCTCTGCACCGGTGACATGGGCTTTGGCGCGCGCAAAACCTACGATCTGGAAGTGTGGCTGCCCGGTCAGAATACCTATCGCGAAATCTCGTCCTGCTCGGTCTGCGGCGATTTCCAGGCGCGCCGCATGAATGCGCGCTATCGCGGCAAGGACGACAAGGCGACGAAGTTCGTGCATACGCTGAACGGTTCCGGCACGGCTGTCGGCCGCTGCCTGATCGCCGTTCTCGAAAATTACCTGAACGACGATGGCTCTGTCACAATTCCTGATGTGCTGCTGCCCTATATGGGCGGTCTGACGCGGATCGAAAAGGCGGCTTGATTTCAAAGATGCCGACATGCCGGACTTGATCCGGCATCCATCCAGCCCAAGTCGTTGGGCTGAAAAGGACTATTCCCGTGGCGCAGTCGCGCGTCGACTGGATCCCGGCTCAAGGCCGGGATGACGGTTCGGGGAGTGTTCTGCCTGAGCAAAATGAAGAGCGGGAGGAAAACATGCGGATTTTGCTGACAAACGACGACGGTATCCACGCCGAAGGGCTGGCCGTGCTGGAGCGTATCGCTCGCACGCTCTCCGACGACGTCTGGATCGTTGCGCCGGAGACAGACCAGAGCGGGCTTGCTCACTCCCTGACGCTGTCCGAGCCGTTGCGTCTTCGCAAGGTTTCCGACAAGCATTTCGCTCTGCGCGGCACGCCGACTGATTGCGTTATCATGGGCATTCGCGAGGTTCTGCCGGAAAAGCCGGATCTCGTACTGTCAGGTGTCAATGCCGGCGCCAACATGGCCGATGACGTGACCTATTCCGGCACGATTGCCGGGGCCATTGAAGGCACGCTGCAGGGCGTACGGTCTTTTGCGCTCAGCCAGGCCTTCAGCCATGCCGAAGGCCGCGTCGTACCGTGGGAGGTGGCCGAGACCTATGCGCCCGATCTCATTCGCAAGCTCATCGATGTCGATCTGCCTGACGGCACCTTCCTCAATCTCAATTTTCCCAATTGCGCGCCAAAGGATGTGCAGGGCGTGTCCGTCACGGGGCAGGGCAAGCTAGATTTCGGCCTGACGGTGGAAGAACGCCAGGATGGCCGCGGTTTTCCCTATTACTGGCTGCGTTTCGGCGAACGCATGGGCACCTTCCGCGAAGGCACCGATATCCACGCCTTAAAGCATGGCAAGATTTCCGTCACGCCGCTGAAGCTTGACCTGACGGATTACACGGTGAAGGATCGGGTTGCGCAAGCGCTTGGATTCGGAGTCGCCGATTGAAATCTGCCATGGTCGAAAAGGAAGGTTTTGCAGCTCTCGTTCTGCGCTTGCGGGGCGAGGGGATTTCCGATCTCGACCTGCTGACGGCGGTTGAGCAGACGCCACGATCCAAATTCGTGCCGCCGCAATTTGCCGCCGACGCCTATTCCAGCCGCACCATCCCGATCGACTGCGGTTCCTTCATGGAAGGGGCCGACATGGCGGTGAAAATCCTTGCCCGCCTGCAGCTGAAACCCGGCCAGCGCGTGCTGGAAATCGGTACCGGCAGCGGTTTCATGACGGCGATCATTGCCCGCCGGGTTGAGCGCGTCTTTTCGCTGGAGCGGTACAAGACGCTGGTGCAGCAGGCGCAGAACTGTCTCGATGATCTTGCAATCCGCAACGTCGTCATCCGCCAGGCGGATGGCAGCAACGGCCTGGTGGGTGAGGGCACTTTTGACCGAATCGTTTCCACGGCGGCCTTTACCACCATGCCCCGTTTCTTTGCCGAGCAGATCGTTTCCGGCGGCATGATGATCGCGCCGATCATCGTTGAAGGTGATCGCTGCGTGATGACGCGCTTTTCCAAGACCGGCAGCCGCTTCGAGAAGGAAGAACTGTTCGAGGCGCCCTACCTGCCGCTCAGCACCCATATTGCGCGTCATTTGTGACAAAATGAAAATTTTGGAGACATTGTATTTTGGTCTCCTAATGTTCGGAATTTTCGCAAGCATTTGATTTTAAGAGATTTTATTGTTTCATCATGGCGCATCCTCTCTTCGTCATGGTTATCGAAGTGTCAAAAAAGCGCCAAACGGCTTAACGTTTTAACGGCGTGGTAACACTAACGCGCTTTAATCATAAACATCGACGCATGGTTTTCCCCATCTCGGGAAATGGGCCTTGCAAGAATTGAAATTTGTGCCGGATCGATCTCGATGCGGCGGGTTGGCGTCAGTGTAGATCGAGTCATGCGTATGAGACATTCGTCTAAAATCGGAAAATCAGTCGCAAAAATGTTCGCAGCGGCATTGCTGGCAAGCGTCGCAACGGGCTGTAGCTCGGATGCAACGCGGTTCAGCGGCCTCTTTTCCAGTGGACCGGATCAGATGACCACGGCGTCAATTCCTGCCCGTCAGGGCGGCGGTGCTTACGGGCAGGCCCCGGTTCCGCAGGGCGACATGAATGGCGGTTACGCCTCTGCCGCGCCACAGGGAGGTTATGCCAACCAGAACATGGCCGGCAATTCCTATCCGCAGCAATCGGGTGGTTACGGTGGCGTTCAGCCGTCCACGGCCCGCGCCTCGGCCTCGCCGGTGCAGCGTTCCGAGTTGTCCGCGCCGACAGCCGTGGCAAGCCGCGATCCGTCGACCCGCAACGAAGCCATGGCCCAGCCTTTCCCGTCCGCCCAGCCCAAGGCCGCGCCGTCTCTGGCAGCGCCCGCACGGCAGGCTGCCGCACCCGCCGCTGACAACCTGACCACCGCGACCGTTCGTTCCGACAAAAACGGCTGGCACACCGATGGCGCCGCCTCCGTGACCCTGCGTCCCGGCGAAAGCATCGCGACCCTCTCCAACCGCTACGGCGTTCCGGAAAAGGAACTACTGCGGGTCAATGGCCTGAAGACCGCTTCCGCCGCGCAGGCCGGCCAGTCGATCCTCATTCCGAAGTTCGGCCAGGTCCGCAACGCCGCCAAGGATGCCGCCGGCGATATTGCGCTCAACCGCAATGGCGACCAGCCGACACCGCTGCGTGCGCCGGATGGAAACGTGGCCGTGCTGCCGTCCCAGGCCGCCGCCCGTGACAAGGTTTCTGCTGAAGCTGGCAAACTGACGCCTCCGGGCGGCAAGCCGCTGCCGCCTTCTGGTGGCTACAAGGTTCAGCCGGGCGACAGCCTCGCCAAGATCGCCCGTGCAAACGGCGTTTCGGTTGCTGCTCTCAAGGCGGCAAACGGTCTCGGCAACGAAAGCATCCGCGTCGGCCAGACGCTCAACATGCCGGGTGCTTCGACGGATGCCATCAAGACCGCTTCCGTTCCCGCCAAGGAAGCCGCAAAGCCTGTCGAAACCGCATCCGTCAAGCCAGAGCCCTATAAGGCGCCGGCCGCCGCCGTCGCTCCGGCTGCGCCCGCAACTCCGGCCACCGCCAGTGTCAGCGATATCGAGAAAAAGGCCGACATGGCGTCCGTCGCACCGGAATCCACCGGCATCGGCAAATATCGCTGGCCGGTGCGCGGCGCGGTCATCAATAATTTCGGTGACAATGTCGAAGGCAGCCGCAACGACGGCATCAACATTTCGGTTCCCGAGGGCACGCCGATCAAGGCCGCTGAAAACGGTGTCGTCATCTATGCCGGCAATGGCCTGAAGCAGCTCGGCAACACGGTTCTTGTCCGCCATGACGACGGCAAGGTCACGGTATACGGCAACGCTGCCAATCTCGACGTGCAGCGTGGCCAGAAGGTTCAGCGCGGCCAGACCATCGCCACCTCGGGCATGACCGGCAGCGCCAAACGTCCGCAGGTTCACTTCGAAGTTCGCAAGGATGCGACGCCGGTGAACCCATCCACTTTCCTTGAATAGGTATTGCGTCTCAAGGAATGATGAAGCCGGGTGATGAGCCCGGCTTTTTCATTTTATGGGGTGATGCGTGCGGAAAAAGTTCTGGAATGGGTGCCTCGGGCTTAGTGGGCATTGGTTTCTCGCGGTTTTCTCCTCCGTCATGCCGGACCCGATCCGGCATCCAGTCGACGCGCGTCTGCGCGGCGGAATGAGTCTCCTCAGCCCAAGGACTTGGGCTGGCTGGATACCGGCTCAAGGCCCGTATGACGGATTTGGGGATGCAGCCCAAGTCAGGTCGAGCCGCTACGTGTCTAACCCCTGACCAGACCCACCGTCGTCTCGATGAAGTCGGCAATCGCGCCGGTATCGTCGAGATCGAAAACCGGAAGCGCCGTGTCCGTCACCGCGTGATCGGCGGCAATGGCGACGATATGCGGATCGAGCGGCGCCAGCGGTTCCGTTTTCGCCGCCTCAACCCGGCGCGCTTCGATTTTCGGCACCGGCTCGTATTTATAACCTTCGATCAGCACCAGGTCGCACGGCGCGAGGCGGGAGAGGATGTCTTCGAAGGAGGGCTCCGGTTCGCCGCGCAATTCATGCATGATGGCGAAGCGGGTGCCGGAAACGATGGTGACCTCGTGCGCGCCGGCCTGCCGGTGACGCCAGCTATCGGCGCCGACCTTGTCAATATCGAAATCGTGATGGGCGTGCTTGATGGTGGAGACACGGTAGCCGCGCGCGGTCAGTTCGGTGACGATGCGCACGGCAAGACCAGTTTTGCCTGAGTTCTTCCAGCCGGCGATGCCGAAGACCTTTTGTGCCGTCATGCTTCCATGCTCTCCAGATAGCTGCGCGCCAGTGCAAGCTCATCCGGCGTGTTGATGTTGAAGAACGGATCGAGGCTGCCCTTTGCCGTTTCCAGCGGCGCAAAAGCAACCCCAATGGTGACATGCCGGGCAAGATAAGCGCGGATGCGCCGGTTGGCATCGTTCTTCAGCCATGCCTCGAGATCATCGGCGAGAGCGACCGGCCACAACGCAAAGACCGGATGAAGCTGGCCGCTGGAGGCGGCAATGACGATTGCATTGTCCGACAGGTGTTCGCAAAGCCGCACCACAAGATCGTCAGGGAAAAACGGGCTGTCGGCGGGCGCTGTCAGAAAGTGGCTGACCGCATCGCCGCGGTGCTGGAAATGGCGCATGCCGGCCAGAACGCCCGCGAGCGGACCGGCATGGCCGTTCAGCGTATCGGGCAGCAGCGGCAGGCCGAAACTTTCCGCCCAGCCATTGGCCGCATTGATGGTGACGTCGCAGACCTGCGGCGTGATGCGGCTGATGACATGGGACATGAGAGGCGCATCGCCCAATTGCACCATCGCCTTGTTGCTGCCCATACGCCGCGAAAGCCCGCCGGCGAGTACTAGGCCGGGTATTTCAAAAGGGGCCGTCATTCCCGCTTTTCCTGCAGCCTTACGATATAGGTGGTGAGGAGGGCGACAAGGCCGGTCGCCAGCATCACCAGAAGAAGCGGCCAGGTTCCATCCTCTTTTGAAAGAACCGAGGAGGCGAGAACCGAGAGTGCCGCGCCGCCGCCAATGGTCATGGCGCCGCCGAGACCGGAGGCTGAGCCAGCCAGATGCGGCTGGACGCTGACCATGCCGGCATTGGCGCTGGGCAGCGTCACGCCGTTGCCGACGCCGATCAGGGCGAGCGGCACAAAAAACGCATAGGCGCTTTGCGCCCCGACCGAGATCAGCGCGATGGCGGCGATGATGCCGGCAATGCCGATGACATTGCCCGACAGCATCATGCGGGTGATGCCGATTTCGCTGGCATAACGACCGGAGATGAAGTTGCCGAGCATGTATCCGCTGGCCATGAAGAAGAATTGCAGGCCGAGCATGGCCGGCGAAAGCCCATAAACCACGCTGCCGACAAAAGGTGCGCCGCCGAGAAAGGAGAAGAACATGCCCGATGAGAAGGTCGAGGTCAGGGCGTAACCCCAGAACAGCGGCGAGCGCAGAAGTTCCGGCCAGGCATGGAACTGCTGCGAGAAGCTTGCCGATCTGTTGTGGTTGGTTTCGCCGAGATCGAGCCAAGCGAGCGCCAGGATGCCCAGGCCAAGCAGGCAGAGGAGGGCGAAGCTCGATTGCCAGCCCGAGATGTCATTGAGCAGGCCGCCAACCGTTGGTCCCACCATCGGCACCACGGACATGCCCATCGTCACATAGCCGATCATCGAGGCCGCCTGTTCCATGGGCACCATGTCGCGCACGATCGCGCGGGCGAGCACGAAGCCGGAAACGACGGCCGCCTGCGCCACGCGCCCGATCATGAAGACAGTGATATTGGGCGCCAGCATGCACACAAGCGTCGCAACGATCATGACGGCGATGCTGGCGAGCATGACGGGGCGGCGCCCGAAGAGGTCGGAGAGCGGGCCGATGACGAGCTGCAGGCAGGCGGTGGCAGCGAGATAACCCGAGACGGCGAATTGCATCACCGCGTAATCGGTCTCGAAATACACTGCCATCGTCGCAAGCGAGGGCAGGAACACATTCATGCACAGCGCCGCGACACCGGCGATGACGACCAGCGTGATGATGTGGGGTGGGGTGGTTCTGTCCAGAAAACGGCCGCCGTTCATGTCATTCTCCCGCCTCTTCCGTAACGGCAGCTTTCGTTACAGAAGCCGGCCGTACGGTGGTCACGGCAGTGGGGGTGGCGGCCGCGCGCTTGGCCATCTGCGAGCGCTTGCGGAGGCTTTCCCGGTAGAAGGTATAAAGGCCCGAACCGATGATGATCATGGCGCCGATGATGGTGTAATTGTCGATCTTCTCGTTGAAGAAGAATATGCCGATCATGAAACCCCAGAGCAGGCCGGTATAACGGAACGGCGCGACGAAGGAAATTTCACCCGATCTCATCGACAATATGATCGCCTGGTAGCCGACCAGCACCAGAATGGCCGAGGCGGCCAGATGCGAGACGATCGTGACGTTCATAGGCTGCCAGCCGCCGAAGGGCAGGATCAAGAGGCCGCCTACTGCCATGTTGACGAAGGCGGTGATGACGGTGATCGCAAGCGAAGGCACATCGGCATACATTTTCCGCGTCAGCAGATCACGCGCGGCGGTGACGGCCAGCGATGCGACAACCAGCAGCGCGCCCGGCGTAAAGCCTTCCGGGCCGGGCCGGATGATGACGAGCACGCCGATGAAACCGACGATGATCGCCACCCAGCGCCGCCAGCCCACAGGTTCGCGCAGGAACAACGCCGCACCCAGCGTCACCACCAGCGGCAGGGACTGCAATATGGCCGAGGCATTGGAAAATTCGATGAAGCCGAGCGCCGTCAGATAAAGAACGGCGGCGGTCACCTCGCAGAGACAGCGCAGGATGATGATGGGGCGCAAGAGGATTTTCAGGGGCCGGAGCGCGCCGAAATGCCGGGCCGCGATATAGATCAGCACCACGGTCATGATGCCGCGGACGAACATGATCTGACCGGTGTTGATGTAGGGGGTGACGGACTTCGTCAGCGCGTCGTTGGCCGTGAAGCTTGCCATTGCGAGCGCCATGAAAAGCGCTCCGCGCGTATTGTCCGTCAATGCCATTCCCAAATATCCCAGACCATGCGCAGTTTACTCCGTCCGCCCCTCCGGGCGATCTGGAGCCGCCGTTACGGCGCAACCACGCATTCCTCCATATAAAGAGACGTGGCACGGCAGAGCTGGCAATTCAACCGTTTATATGGGTGGGTGGATGAGAAAGACGTTCAGCCAGCCTCAGCCGCCTGTCACGCTCATATGGCGGGAGACTGCGGGTCGGTTGTGGGTGCGGTCGATGATGAAATCGTGTCCTTTCGGCTTGCGCAGAAGGGCTTCATCGATGGCGCTGGAAAGATAGGCGTCGCTGTCGGAAGCGCGCAGCGCCGTGCGCAGATCGGCAGCGTCGTCCTGGCCGAGACACATATAGAGCGTGCCGGTACAGGTGAGACGGACACGATTGCAGCTTTCGCAGAAATTATGGGTCATGGGCGTGATGAAGCCCAGCCGGCCGCCGGTTTCCTTCACCGTCACGTAACGGGCCGGGCCGCCGGTCTGGTAATCGCTGTCGATGAGCGTGAAGCTCTGCTCGAGATCGCTGCGCAATTTTGAAAGCGGCAGATAACGGTCGGTGCGGTCTTCCTCGATCTCGCCCATCGGCATGGTCTCGATGACCGTCAGGTCCATGCCGCGGCCGTGGGCGAAGCGCATCAGCTCCGGCATTTCGGCATCGTTGAAGTCCTTCAGCGCAACGGCGTTGAGTTTCACCTTGATGCCTGCCGCCTGTGCGGCATCGAGCCCCTCCATCACCCGGTCGATATCCCCCCAGCGGGTGATATGGCGGAATTTATCGCTGTCGAGCGTATCGAGGGAGACATTGATGCGGCGCACGCCGCAATCGGCGAGTTCGGCTGCGAATTTCGCCAGCTGTGAGCCGTTGGTGGTCAGCGTCAATTCCTCGAGCGCACCGCTCTCGACATGCCGCCCGAGGTTCCTCACCAGGGACATGATGTTCTTGCGCACCAGCGGCTCACCGCCGGTCAGCCTCAGCTTGCGGACGCCGCGCGTTATGAAGACGGAACAGAGCCGGTCGAGTTCTTCGAGCGTCAGAAGGTCCTTCTTCGGCAGGAAAGTCATGTGCTCGGACATGCAATAGGTACAGCGAAAATCGCAGCGGTCGGTCACGGAAACGCGCAGATAGGTGATGGCGCGGCCGAAAGGGTCCACCATCGGTGCGTTGTTTTCCGTCAGGAACTGCGCTTTTCCAAGCGATCCGGGGAAACTGTTCACGTCTCCATCCTCATTGCGCGATGCGCCCCTCAAATGATGTAGTGGCTTGCCTATCCTGAGGCAAGTCCGTAATTCTGACGCATGTGATGAGCTTGCGGAAGTGAAAAATGAGTGATGCCTGGCCGACAGAGCTGCTTGTGTCGAAAGACCGGCGCGAATTGACCGTTTCCTTCGACGATGGAAGCGTTTACCGGCTGAAGGCCGAGATGCTGCGCGTGCTTTCGCCCTCGGCCGAAGTGCAGGGCCACGGGCCGGGACAAAAGGTCACGGTGCCGGGCAAACGCGATGTCGCCATCCGCTCCATGGTCGCGACAGGCAACTATGCGGTGCGCATCGTTTTTGACGATGGCCATGACAGCGGCATCTACACCTGGAAATACCTGAAGGAACTGGGTGAGACCGGGGACAGGCTGTTTGCGGATTATGAACGGGAGCTCGCCGAAAAAGGCTTGAGCAGGGAGCCACGGTACCGGTAGAGAAAACAGCGAGGGAGACGCCCTCGTGAGAATGATGGCAAAGGGGCCGAAGAACTGCTGCGTTTGGCAACGTTGTTGCATTCGCTCTTCGTCACCCCGGACTTGATCCGGGGTCCAGCGCGATCAAGTCCTTGATCGCGGGAGAGTCCTTTCACGGCGCAGACGCGCCGTGGCTGGATGCCGGATCTAGTCCGGCATGACGGAGGAAATGTTCTCGCGCGTTGCCGATAATCGGACGAGGGCAAAGCTCTTGTCTCACTATTTAAACGGGGTGGCGTGTGGCTGTAGAAGCAAACGGAAATGATCTGGCCCAGGTGGTCGTATTGCTGGCGGCAGGCGTTGTCGCCGCGCCGATCTTCAAGCGCCTCGGCCTCGGCTCTGTGCTGGGTTATCTCGCCGCCGGCCTGGTGATCGGGCCTTACGGTCTTGGTTTCTTTTCCGATTCGCAGGCCATTCTACACATAGCGGAACTCGGCGTGGTGATGTTCCTGTTCATCATCGGCCTTGAAATGCAGCCGTCGCGGCTGTGGTCCATGCGGCAGGATATTTTCGGGCTCGGCGCATTGCAGGTGCTGGTCTGCATGGGCGGCCTGACGTTGATCGGGGTCGGCCTCGGCTTTCCTGTCATCATGTCCTTCGTCGCTGGCACGGGCTTCGTGCTGACGTCGACGGCGATCGTCATGCAGATGCTGCAGGAGCGCAACAGCATGTCCAGCCTGAAAGGGCAGCGCATCATCGCCATCCTGCTGTTCGAGGATCTGGCCATCGTTCCGCTGCTGGCGCTCGTCGCCTTCCTCGGTTCGGGCGGGGAAGATGTCACGGCGTCGGAGCGCTGGGTTTCCGTCGGCATTGCGCTTGCCGCCGTCGGTGCGCTCATCCTTGCCGGACGTTATCTGCTCAACCCGTTCTTCCGCCTGCTGGCGGCCTCCGGTGCGCGCGAGGTGATGACGGCTGCGGCGCTGCTGGTGGTGCTGGGTTCGGCGCTTCTGATGCAGGTCAGCGGCCTTTCCATGGCGATGGGCGCTTTCCTGGCCGGCGTGCTGCTGTCGGAATCCTCCTTCCGCCATCAGCTGGAGGCGGATATCGAGCCGTTTCGCGGCATTCTGCTCGGCCTGTTCTTCCTCGGCGTCGGCATGGCGATCGATCTTGCCGTCATTGCCTCCAACTGGCAATTGGTGCTGGTCAGTGTCGCCGGATACATGCTGCTCAAGGCCTTCCTCATCTATGGCGTGGCGCGGGCGCTCGGCACCACCAGGCGTGAGAGCCTGGAACGGGCGGTGCTGATGGCGCAGGGCGGCGAATTCGCCTTCGTGCTCTATTCGGCGGCTGTCAGCGCCGGCATTCTCGACCGGGAGGCCAATGCCATCCTGACGGCGACGATCATCATCTCCATGGTCCTGACGCCACTGATAGTCATCCTGCATGACCGGCTGGTGCCGGCGGCGGTTCCCAATACCGACGATCTCGACGTGCCTGAAAATGTCGAGGGCAGCATTCTCCTGATCGGTTTCGGACGTTTCGGCCAGATCGTCAGCCAGCCGCTTCTGGCGCGCGGTTACACGCTGTCTTTGATCGACAAGGATGCCGACTTCGTGCGCGATGCGGCGGAATTCGGTTTCAAGGTCTATTATGGCGATGGCTCGCGGGCGGAAATCCTCCATGCCGCCGGCGCCAGCACGGCGCGTGCTGTTCTCATCTGCGTCGACGACAAGGAAGCAGCCGTCCGGATCGCGGAGATCGTCAAGCATGAATTCCCGCTGGTTCCGGTTCTCGCTCGCGCCTATGACCGTGGCCATGCCATCGATCTGCTGAAGGCCGGCGTGGATTACCAGATTCGCGAGACGCTGGAATCGGCGCTGAATTTCAGCGAGGAGGTTCTGGGCGCCATGGGCGAGGAGCGGGAAGACGCCGCCCGTCTGGTGGAGGAATTCCGCGACCGCGACGAGGAGCGTTTCGCCATGGAGGTCGTCGGCGGCATTTATGCCGGCCGTTCGCTGATCCGCGGCAACGCCCAGCCAGCCGATCTCGTCGCCGCGCGCACGGCGCGTGAGCGGGCGGAGCGGGAAAAGGCGGAAGCGGCGGAAGATTAAGGGATTGCGCCCGGCGGTGTCGCAGGGTGATTTCGAGGGATAGGAACTGACATGACGATCATTCGCACGGTCGAGGAATTGAAGGCCATCTATGACGGCACGAGCGAGGCATCCATCGCCAAGGTGACAGCCGCGCTGACGGCTGAATACAGGCTGATGATCGAAACGTCACCGTTTCTCGCTCTGGCGACGGTGGGGCCGGAGGGCATGGACTGTTCACCGCGCGGCGACAAGGGCGGTGTGGTGCGCGTGGCCGATGACAAGACCGTGCTGCTGCCGGACTGGCGCGGCAATAACCGCGTGGATTCGCTTCTCAACATCGTGCGGGATCCGCGCGTGGCGCTGATGTTCCTGATCCCCGGCTCGAATACGACCATGCGCCTCAATGGCCGCGCCGTGGTTTCCGTTGACCCCATGTTGTTGCAGAGCTTCGAGATGGATGGCAAACATCCGCGCACCGTCATCGTGGTCACGATCGACGAAGTCTATTTCCAGTGCGCGCGGGCGCTGATGCGGTCTGAATTGTGGAATCCCGACAATTTTGTCGACCCGTCGTCGCTTCCGACGCCGGGTCTGCTGCTCAAGGCGGCCAAGGCGGAATTCGATCAGGAGACCTATGATCGCGAATGGGCGGCGCGCGCGGCGAAGACGATGTGGTGAGGCTTCCCCCTCTCGCCCTCATTCCTATGCTTGTCAGGAATGAGGGTGGGGACAGCGCTGTGTTTTTAATGCGCCCAAATCGGCGCAATTTGCCTCAAGTCCGATAAATCAGCCAGTTTTTGCCGGTATAGTTCTTTTGCATACCGTCCTCGTAGAAGACCGAGCGGTTCCGGCCGGTTTCCTTGGCGTGGTAGAGCGCCGTATCCGCATGGGCGTAAAGTTCGGTCGGATTGGTGGCCTGCGCGGCAGCGGCAAAACCGATCGAGATCGTTACCGTGCCGTAATCCGCGCCTGATCTCGAATTGCGGAAGGGTGTGCTCTCCAGCGACAGGCGGATGCGCTCGCACATCACCATGACTTCCTCCGGCGTATTGCCGTCGAGAATGATGGCGAATTCCTCGCCGCCGCTTCTGGCGACGAAGCCGTCCTTGCGGACATTGGCCCGAATGACCGAAGCGACGGTGGCCAGAATCTTGTCGCCGACCGGATGGCCGAACGTGTCGTTGATCCGCTTGAAGTGATCGATATCGAGCAGGACGAGCGACGTATATTGCAGGCCGATGGAGGTATCATAAACGGTTGCCAGCCGGTCGTCGAAAGCCCGCCGGTTGGAAAGGCGGGTCAGCGAGTCGGTATTGGCGATGCGCTTGTATTCATCCAACTCCAGGCGCACCTGGTGCATTTCCTCGGCATGGCGGTTGACGTCGTTGAACGCCTTTTCGCCGTCGATGATCTTCGAGCCGGTGGCCTCGGCCAGCAACGCAATTGCGTTTCTCAGAATATTGCTGCTGGCGGCATTCTTGTCATCGATACGCTGCCGCGTCTCGCCGAGGATCCTGTTGTAGTTCTCGATGGAGGATTGTTCCCGCCGTAAGGTCCCCAGAAGGGCTTCCAGTTCGCGTCGCAGCTTTTCATGCGCATCGTCGATGAAGCGCGCGGGACCGCCATCACCGTAACGCGCGGACAGCTCGTCCAGATCGTCCTGTGTCGCCCGGTTTCCCAGCGCCGCCAGATCCTTGGTCAGCGCAGGGTTCGAACCGATATAGGCTTCGTAGAAAAGGCTGTAGTTGCGCGGGATCGGCGAAACACCCATGCTCCGCATGGCGTGGGCAATCTGCCCGGCAATGTCGGGTCCCGTGGTCTTGGGCGTGGATGCCGTGTTCATCAAGAAACTCCAGTGAGTCTGCTTATAGACTATGATTATTATTATGGAGGCTGTTTTGGAAAGCTTAATTTATGGAGAACTAATTTTTATTGCAGGAAATTCTATTTTGTACGATTTTTATCTTATTTAATTGATAATTATAAGTAATTTTCATTTTTTGGAATTTCCGGAATTTTTGACCTCTACTATCCGCCTTGGTGACAGTTTCGCATTTATTCTGTCAATCCCGATAACGCTTTGCAGCTGATTTATTTTGGCACAGCAACGTGATTCGTGGAGAGGAAAAAAGCTCAAGGGGCGGGGAATTTCCATTCGCCAAGACATGGTTTTGGGGAAGCCGATATTTGTCGGCCGTCTCCAAAGGCGCAACGTTACAGTTTGTCTGGCGGGCCTGAGGGCATTGAACGCGGCGCCGTTCCGGGCGATGTCAGCAGGCGGGTGTACAAATGCCTCATCCGGGTGCCGTGAAAGCGTGTTGTCGTCGTTTGGCTGCGGGTTCAGGCCCTGAGTTTGATGACCGGGCATTCGGCCCCGGCGTCAGCCTGCGGCGCATGGGGAGGGCGTATGATGAGGAGGTCGGAATGGGCGAGGATGTTCATCATGGATGAATCCTGTCTGGCGTAAGGCTCCGCCACGACCACGTCGCCTTGACCGCTAACCAGGCGGGCGCGAAGATAATCCTGGCGGTGGTCGTTGGCCTTCAGCGCCGTCGCGGTTCTTGCGGTCGCGATGCGTTGCGGGGGCAGGTGCCGGCCAATCCGGCTGACCAAGGGTTCGAGGAAAAGCAGACCGCAAACGAGACTGGCCACCGGGTTTCCGGGCAGGCCGAGAACCTGCATGCTGCCGATGGAGCCCACCATCAGCGGTTTTCCCGGGCGCATGGCGATGCGCCAGAAATCGAGCTGCATGCCCTCCGCCTTCAATGCAGCCTGCACCAGATCGTGGTCTCCGACGGAGGCGCCGCCGAGTGTCACCAGCACATCAACCTTCGCTGCGACGGCCTCGCCGATGGCGGCGCGGATCAGCGCGTCATCATCGGGGATAATGCCGAGATCCAGTACCTCTGCACCGGCCTTACGAGCCAGCGCGGCGACGCCGAAGGTGTTGGACGCGATGATCTGCGCCGGCTGCGGAACGCTTCCAGGCGGCAGCAACTCGTCGCCGGTGGCAAGGATGGCGATGCGTGGCCTGCGATAGACGGTAAGCGTGGCGTGGTTCGTCGCCGCCGCCAGCGTGAGATCGGCAAAGCCGAGTTCCCTTCCAGCCTCCAGCACCGTTTCGCCTTTGGTAAAATCCTGCCCGCGCGGTCGGATATGTCGCCCGGCGGTGACATCGAAGGCTGTGCGGATCTTTCCGCCTTCCAGGACTTCGGCATCCTCCTGAATGAGGATCGTATCCGCACCCTGCGGCACGGGCGCGCCGGTGAAGATGCGCACGGCCTGTCCTTCACCCACCGTGCCGGCAAAAGCATGACCGGCGGCGGCCTGGCCGATGACGGTGAGGACCGAGCCGATGGCCGGTGCATCGGCGCTGCGCAATGCATAACCGTCCATGGCTGAGGCATCGAAGGGGGGCTGGGTGAGGCTTGCGATGAGATCGACCGAGAGAACGCGGCCGTCGCATTCGGCGAGCGGCAGAGTTTCGGTGTCGGTGACCGGAACCGCTGCGTCCAGAAGGCGCGCGATGGCCTCATCCACGGGCAGCAGCGGCTTCATTCAGTTCTCCTGTCGCCCGAAATCGCTGGCTTTGAAATCACCGGATTTGCCGCCGCTCTTTTCAAGCAGGCGGATATTGATGATCTCCATCGCCTTGTCGGCGGCCTTCGCCATGTCATAGATCGTCAGGCAGGCGATGGAGACGGCGGTCAGCGCTTCCATTTCCACGCCGGTCTTGCCTGACAGTTTCACCCTGGCCTCAACGCGGAGGCCGGGCAGGGTGGCATCTTCGGTTATGTCCACCGCCACCTTGGTCAGCATCAGCGGGTGGCAGAGCGGAATGAGATTGGCGGTCTGCTTCGCGGCCATGATGCCGGCCAGCCGTGCGGTGCCGATGACATCGCCCTTCTTGGCGTTGCCGTCGTGGATAAGCGCCAGCGTTTCCGGCTTCATTTTCACGAAGCCTTCGGCAACCGCAACACGCACGGTTTCCGCCTTGTCGCCAACATCGACCATATGCGCTTCACCGGCCGCGTCGATATGGGTGAGCTTCTGGTCGTCGCTCATCCGGGTTTATTCCGCTGCCAGAATGCCGGACTGGCCCGTCAGCAGCGCCTTGGTGGCCGCCGTCACATCGTCCTTGCGCATCAGGCTTTCACCGACGAGGAAGGTGCTGATGCCGCTTTTTTTCAGGCGCTGGCAATCCTCGAAGGTGAAGATGCCGCTTTCGCCCACCAGCAGCCTGTCGGCGGGCACCAGTCCCGCCAGCCTTTCGCTGGTTTCGAGGCCAACCTCGAAAGTGCGGAGATTACGATTGTTGATGCCGAAAAGCGGCGAGTCGAGCTTCAGCGCCCGTTCCGTTTCCTCTTCGTCGTGCACTTCGATCAGCACATCCATGCCAAGCGCGAAAGCCTCGTATTCCAGCCGTTTCGCGTCGTCATCCGACAGCGAGGCCATGATGAGGAGAATGCAGTCCGCGCCCCAGGCGCGGGCTTCGTGCACCTGATAGGTGTCGAACATGAAATCCTTGCGCAGCGCGGGCAGGGCGCAGGCATTGCGGGCGGCGGTCAGGAATTCCGGAGCGCCTTGAAAGCTCGGCCTGTCTGTCAGGACAGAAAGACATGCAGCGCCGCCAGCCTCATAGGCCGCAGCCAGCGCCGGCGGATCGAAATCGGGGCGGATGAGGCCCTTGGAGGGGCTGGCCTTCTTGATTTCGGCGATAAGGCCGAACTTGCCCTCGGCCTGCTTTGTTTTCAGCGCCCTGTAAAAACCGCGAGGCGCGCTCTGGTCGGCAGCCATGGCCTTCAGATCGGCCAGTGAAACCTTCGCCTTGGCGGCGGCGATTTCTTCGAGCTTGTAAGTCTCGATCTTCTTGAGAATGTCGCTCATGATCTCGCTCTCATTCCTCGTTTGATACGGCGACCAGACGCTCCAGCGCGGCGGCGGCCTTGCCGCCGTCGAGGGCATCGCTGGCAATCGTCATGGCCTGGCCAAGCGTTTCCGCCTTGCCGGCGATGACAAGCGCTGCGGCTGCGTTGCAAAGCGATACGTCGCGATAGGCATTGCGCTTGCCTGAAAGAACCTCGCGCAGCGCCGCCGCATTGGCAATGCCGTCGCCGCCCTTGAGGTCGTCCATCCGCGCCGGCTCAACGCCGAAATCTTTCGGGGTCAGCTCGAAGGTGCGGATATTGCCGCCTTCGAGCGCCGCCACATGGGTGACGCCCGTGGTGGTGACTTCATCCATGCCGTCGCCATGCACGACCCAGATGCTTTCCGAACCCAGATCACGCAGCACTTCGGCAAGCGGCACCAGCCAGCGTGGCGAAAACACGCCGAGCAATTGCCGTTTTGCGCCGGCCGGGTTGGAGAGGGGGCCGAGCAGGTTGAAGATCGTGCGCGTACCGAGTTCGACGCGGCTCGGGCCAACGTGGCGCATGGCGGAATGGTGCATCTGCGCGAACATGAAGCCGAGACCCGCCTCGCTGATGCAGCGGGCGATGAGATCGGGACCGATATCGAGCTTCACGCCGAGTGCGGAAAGCGCATCTGCCGTGCCGGATTTGGAACTCAATGCCCGGTTGCCGTGCTTGGCGACCGGCAGGCCCGTGCCGGCGACGATGATCGAGGCGAGTGTCGAGATGTTGTAGGTGCCGATGCCGTCACCGCCGGTGCCGACGATATCGATGGCATTGGCGGGGGCGGAAACCGGCAACATCCGGGAACGCATGGAGGAGACTGCGCCGACGATTTCGTCGACCGTTTCACCGCGCACGCGCAGCGCCATCAGGAAACCGCCGATCTGCGACGGCGTGGCTTCGCCCGACATCAGAATGTCGAAAGCCGTGCGCGCATCCTCGCGGTTCAGGCTTTCTCCATTCGCGACCCTGGCGATCAGCGGCTTCAGTTCGGCCATCTCGTCGCCTCCCGGGTTAGAAGCCGACCATCGCCTGATCGGCGAGGGCCTGGTTGATCGTCACACCATAGTCATTCTGCAGGCGGTTGACCATCTGGTCCAGCATGTCGTCGCCGGCCGCGCGGGCAATGGCGGCAAACTGCTGGTCGTCATTGGCGAGCGCGTCCGGCGTCGCGTTGGTGTCGACAGAGGTGACCTTGAAGAGGATGCGGCTGGAACCATCGGCATCGGCCGCCGTGCCGACCACGCCTTCGGCGCCCGAGAAGACGGCGGCGATGGTCTGGCGACCGAAAATCGCATCTTCGCTGGTGCGGCGCAGGCCGGATTTCTGTTCGACTGCAAGGCTCAGCTCACCCGCGACAGCCTCCAGCGTCTCGCCCTTTTCAATGCGGGCCTTCAGCTCGTCGGCCTTGGCGGCAAGTGCGGTGCGCTGCTGCTCTGCCGTCCAGTCGGCAACGACATCGTCGCGGACTTCGGCAAGCGTGCGGTCGCGGGCAGGGATGATCTGCTCGACGTCGAACCAGATGTAACCTTCGCGGCCGAGATTGATCGGCAGGGCCTCGGTTCCGGGTTCGGTCTTGAACACGTCCTGGGCGAGCTGCGGGGAGGGCAGGCCTTCGACCGCATCGCCCTTTTCGTCGAGACCGGCTGCGTCGATGGCGGCAATGGTGACCGGTTTCAGGTTCAACTGCTGTGCGGCGTCCGCAAGCGAAGAACCGCCGGCGCGCAGATCCTCGTAACGGTCGTGCACATTGGTGATTTCTTCCGCGGCGGCAGCGGTGGCGAGATCCTTGCGGATGTCTTCCTTTGCCTCTTCCAGCGTGCGGGTGGTTTCCGGCTTGATGCCCGTGACGCGCAGGAGTACCGGGCCGAACGAGCCTTCAACCACCGGCGAAACGCCCCCATCCTTCTGGATGGCAAAAGCGGCATCGGCAATCGACTGGTCGGGGATGGTATCCTTTGTGAATTCGCCAAGCGTGACGTCGGACGGCGTCTTGCCCTGATCCTTCACCACCTGGTCATAGGTGGTGTTGCCGAGCCTGATCTGCTCGGCGGCGGCGGCGGCCATTTCCTTGTCCGGGAAGGTCAGCTGCTCGACCGTGCGGCGGCCGGCGGTGCGGAAGCTGTCCTTGTGGCTGTTATAATAATCGGCGATCTGGGCGTCCGTTACCGAGGCTGGCTCCGCGATGTCGGAAGGTTCCAGCTTCACATAGGTGAATTTGCGGAATTCCGGCGCGCGATATTTCGTCTTGTTCGTCTCGAACCAGGGGGCGAGCACGTCGTCGCCGGGGGCCTTGACCGGCGGGATGACGGCGTTTGAAAGAATGACATAATCAACGGCGCGCTGCTCGTTGCGATATTGCTTCAGGGCATCCACGAGAACCTGCGGTGCGGCAAAACCGTCCGAGACGGCTTCAACGATCTGGCTGCGCACGGCGACCTTGCTGCGTTCCTTGATGTAGTCGTCCTCGCGGAAACCGGAATTGCGCAGGCGCTCCGTAAAGAGGTTGCGGTCGAACTGGCCATTGACCGATTTGAAGGCGGGGTCTTCGGCAATGAGTTTGGCAAGACGGTCTTCCGAAAGACCGAGGTTCATCTTCGAAGCGAGTTCGTCAAGCGATGCCCCGGCTGCAAGCTGGCTGAAGACCTGGCGGTCGATGCCGAAGGCCTTGGCCTGTTCGGTCGTCAGCCTTGTGCCGAACTGGCGGCTGAGATCGGAAATCTGCCGCTGATAGGCGAGGCGGAATTCCTCCGGGCTGACCGTCTGGTCACCCACCGTCATGACGGCGTGGGAATTGGCGGTGACAAGCGATGCGGAAACGCCCCAGATGCCAAAAGAAACAACAAGCAGGAGAAGCAGCAGCTTGGCTGCCATGGTTCGAGAAGCATTTCTCAGGGAATCGAGCATCGTTATGCAAACCTCACAGGAACGTCATCGCGGTCGCCGGCTGTCCGGCCCGCAACGTATCGGCGTTCCTTAAATCAATCCATTCGGAAATTGAAGGGAATTTCCCTTGGAAAAACGGGGTTTTGAAAACGGTTGTGTGATTGGAGGCGCCGAAATGGAGGCAACGGATGGATATCAGCGGCGTCCACACCGTCATTCCTGTGCTTGTGACAGGAATCGAGCCCGCCCAAGTCCTTGGGCTGAAAAGAGTCTTTCCGTCGCACAGACGTGTGTTGACTGGATTCCCGTGACTAGCACAGGAACGAAGGCGGCCATCGCAGGCCTTTCAAAACAAAACCGCCCGGAGGCTCCAGGGCGGCTGAGAACAATCATTTTTAAAGCGGATTTATGCCAGCCTGCCGCACTCAGAAAGCGCGGTCGCGCCGGATCATCGCCTTGAACTCCTCGTCCTCGCGTCGCATCTCGGCAACGACAGAGATCATTGACATCACGAACATTACGCTGATCAGGGCAAGAAGCATCGTCAGAAATGTGAACATGATGTCGTCTCCGGAGTTTCGAGAGTTTCTCCCCGTTATCAGTAATAATTCATATACTGGTAGCGGGCGGTCAGTTGCGGATAGTCAGGTCCAAGCTTTTCAGGCTTCTGTTCATAAAGGCTAAACGTCGTTGCTACCATTGCGATAACCAGAACTGTCCAGGCGGTGCTGATGACGCTGATTTTCGCCGAAGTAGACTGTTTTTCTCTTACAAACATTTGTCTGTTCCTTTGGTTTCTTGTTAACGCACCATGTCCGATCATGTTCCGCGTCAATCATAAAAATCGATTAGCATCGCCCCGGTGAAACTTCCTTGAATGGCTCGTTCATCTGGCGTTCAGGAAACTGGCTGAGGCCGTCATTCGAGGAAAAGATACTCGGCTGCGAATGACGAGATGACCGAAACGACGATCATGAAGGCCAGCATTTTCGATTCTCCGGTTGCTTAACGGGCGAAAGGCGTTTCGGTTTCCCGATGCTGTGCATTTAAACAAAATGGCTCTGAAACCGCACTGAACGGCCCGTTCATCGGGGGTTCACGGCACGGCCGCGCTTGTGAGGGGTGGTTATAAAGTCTTGCGCCGCGTGCTTCTCCATGACAAAAGGCGGCACATATGCTGAAGCGTCGAGACGCGCCCACCATCTGAGAGCGATATGACGATTGCCTTTTATCCAGGATCCTTCGATCCGATGACCAACGGACATCTGGATGTGCTTCTCCAAGCGCTGAACGTGGCGTCAAAGGTCATTGTCGCGGTTGGCATTCATCCCGGAAAAGCGCCGATGTTCAGTTTCGAGGAACGGGCAGGGCTGATAAAGCAGGCGCTTGCGGAGCAGCTGCCGGGCGAAGCGGCGCGCATGGACGTCGTTTCCTTCGATAATCTGGTTGTCGATGCGGCCCGTCAGCATGGCGCGCGACTTCTGCTGCGCGGCCTGCGTGACGGCACCGATCTCGATTATGAAATGCAGATGGCGGGCATGAACCGCCAGATGGCGCCTGATATCCAGACCGTGTTCCTGCCCGCCGGCACCTCGTCGCGACCCATTACAGCCACATTGGTTCGGCAGATCGCCGCCATGGGCGGCAATGTCGAAGCCTTCGTGCCGAAAGCCGTGCTTGAAGCCCTTAACGCCAAGCTGAAGCGCTGACTTCAGCCTTACATTTGGAGCCAATCCGATGAAACTCGTTCGATTTGCCTTTGCCGGCGCCATGTTTGCGGGCGCGCTTGCCGCCAGCACCTTTGCGTCTGCCGCCGAACTTCTCACCGTCCAGCTTAAGGACGGCCCCGTTGTCATCGAGCTTATGCCCGACGTCGCGCCGAAGCACGTGGCGCAGATCGAGGCGCTGGCCAAGAAGGGCGCTTACGACAACGTCGCCTTCCACCGCGTCATCGACGGCTTCATGGCGCAGACCGGCGACGTGCAGTATGGCAACATGGAGAAGGGCTTCAGCGCCCAGCGCGCAGGTACTGGCGGCTCCGACCTGCCGGATATTCCGGCCGAATTCTCCAAGGTTCCGTTCACGCGCGGCGTGGTCGGCATGGCCCGTTCGCAGGATCCGAATTCCGCCAATTCGCAGTTCTTCATCATGTTTGCCGACGGTCCGTTCCTGAACGGCCAGTACACCGTGGTCGGCAAGGTCGTGTCCGGCATGGAAGCCGTGGACAAGATCAAGCGCGGGCAGGGCAGCAACGGCGAAGTTTCCAACCCCGACCGGATGATCAAGGTCACTGTCGGCAAGAAGTAAGACAGGGCAATAGAGCCCGAACAGAGGAGAATAATCATGGCCGAGATCAAGGATCCGGAAAACACCATCATCATGGAAACGACGACCGGCAAGGTCGTGATCCAGCTGCTTCCGGAAGTTGCTCCGGGCCACGTTGCCCGCATCAAGGAACTGGTATCGGAAGGTGCTTATGACGGCGTCGTTTTCCACCGCGTCATCGAAGACTTCATGGCGCAGACCGGCGACGTGAAATTCGGCAAGAAGGGTTCCGAAAGCTTCAACCCGGCCCGCGCCGGCATGGGCGGCTCCGAAAAGCCGGACCTGAAGGCAGAATTCTCCGCCATCCCGCATGTGCGCGGCACCTGCTCCATGGCCCGTTCGCAGAACCCGAACTCCGCCAACTCGCAGTTCTTCATCTGCTTCACGGATTCCCCGTGGCTCAACAAGCAGTACACCGTCTGGGGCCAGGTCATCGAGGGCATGGAAGCCATCGACAAGGTCAAGCGCGGCGAGCCGGTGAAGGACCCCGATTCGATCGTTTCGATGAAGCTCGCTTCGGCGGCTTGAGAATAGCTTATAAAGTGTTTACCCGCTCCGCAGGAAACTGCGGGGCGTTTCACATTGATGACAAGGGTGCCAACCTCTCAGCCGTCATCCTCGGTCCCCGGATCAAGCCCGAGGATGTCCCGAGGATCTAACGATCCCCAACGGCAACGTGGTTAGATCCTCGGGACAAGCCCGAGGATGACGTCTCGTTAGACGAAGCCTTGTCACTACACACCGCCCGCCCCATTGAGGGCGGGTTTTGATATTTTCGAGAGCCCTTGCAATGCGTGTAGACCTGTTCGATTTCGACCTGCCCGAGGAGAATATCGCCCTTCGCCCGGCGAACCCGCGTGATAGCGCGCGCCTGCTGGTGGTCGATCCGAATGAAAATCGCATGGAAGACCATCGCGTTTTCGACCTGCCGTCCTTCCTGCGGGCCGGCGATGCGCTCGTTTTCAACGACACCCGCGTCATTCCCGCCCAGCTTGAAGGTGTCAGGCTGCGCGAAGGCGCGCCGGAGACGGCCGTTTCGGCCACGCTGCACATGCGCGCCGATCAGTCCCGCTGGAAGGCTTTCGCGCGTCCCGGCAAGCGCATCAAGCAGGGCGACCGCATCCGTTTCGGTTATGAGCGCGATAATGCCTGCGGCCTTGCCCATCTGGAGGCCACCGTCGAGCAGAAGGGCGAGGAGGGCGAGATCACGCTGCTGTTCGACGTCTCCGGTCCCGTTCTGGACGAGGCCATTGCCTCCGTCGGCCATATTCCCCTGCCGCCCTATATCGCGGCCAAACGGCCGGAAGATGCGCAGGACCAGACCGACTACCAGACCATCTACGCCCGCGAGAAGGGCGCCGTTGCCGCGCCTACCGCCGGGCTGCATTTCACGCCCGACCTGTTTGCCGCGCTCGACAAGGCCGGTATCGAGCGGCATTTCGTGACGCTTCACGTTGGGGCGGGCACCTTCCTGCCGGTCAAGGCCGATGATACCGACGATCACAAGATGCATTTCGAAATCGGCCACGTCTCGCAGGAAACAGCCGACAGGCTGAATGCGGTCAAGGCGCGGGGCGGGCGCATTGTCTGCGTGGGCACGACGTCGCTGCGTCTGATCGAAAGCGCGGCTGCGGAGGATGGCACCATTCACCCGTGGTCCGATGCGACCGGCATCTTCATCACGCCCGGTTATCGTTTCCGGGCTGTCGACATACTGATGACCAATTTCCACCTGCCGAAATCGACGCTGTTCATGCTGGTTTCGGCTTTCTGCGGTCTCGAAACGATGCGTGACGCATATAAGCACGCCATCGAAACCGGATACCGTTTCTATTCCTATGGCGATTCCAGCCTGTTGTTCCGGAAAAACTGATGCACGACAAATTCACCTTCACCCTGAAAGCCACGAGCGGCGGCGCGCGCCTCGGCGAAGTCGCCATGCCGCGTGGCGTCATCCGCACGCCCGCCTTCATGCCCGTCGGCACTGTCGGCACCGTCAAGGCCATGTATCTTGATCAGGTGCGCGAGCTGGGGGCGGACATCATTCTCGGCAATACCTATCACCTGATGCTCCGGCCCGGCCCCGAGCGTGTCGCCCGCCTTGGCGGCCTGCATGAGCTGATCCGCTGGCCACACCCGATCCTCACCGACAGCGGCGGTTTTCAGGTCATGTCGCTGTCCGGTCTGCGCAAGCTGGATGAGAAGGGCGTGACTTTCAAGAGCCATGTGGACGGTTCGCTGCATCACATGTCACCCGAACGCTCGATCGAAATTCAGGGACTGCTCGATTCGGACATCCAGATGCAGCTCGATGAGTGCATCGCGCTGCCGGCCGAGCGCAAGGAAATCGAGCGCGCCATGGAAATGTCGCTGCGCTGGGCCGAGCGCTGCCGCGTCGCCTTTGGCGACCAGCCCGGCAAGGCCATGTTCGGCATCGTGCAGGGCGGCGACCAGCCGGACCTGCGCATTCGCTCCGCCGAAGGGCTGAAGCAGCTCGATCTCAAGGGTTATGCGGTCGGCGGCCTTGCCGTCGGTGAGCCGCAGGATGTGATGCTGGGCATGCTCGATATTACCCTGCCGGTGCTGCCCACTGAAAAGCCGCGTTACCTGATGGGCGTCGGCACGCCTGACGATATCCTGAAATCGGTGGCGCGCGGCATCGACATGTTCGACTGCGTGATGCCGACGCGTTCCGGCCGTCATGGTCTGGCCTTTACGCGCCGCGGCAAGGTCAATATCCGCAATGCCCGCCATGCCGAGGATATGCGCCCGCTCGACGAACAATCCAACTGCCCGGCCTCGCGCGATTACTCCCGCGCCTATCTGCATCACCTCGTACGCGCCAACGAGGCGCTGGGCGGCATGCTCCTTTCCTGGCACAATCTTGCCTATTATCAGGAGCTGATGCAGGGTATCCGCAAGTCGATCGAGGAAGGCCGTTTCGCCGATTTTTATGCGGAAACCATCGAAATGTGGGCGCGGGGCGATATAGACCCGGTTTAATGCCTCGTGACCTGTCTCCACACTCGACGTCATCCTCGGTCTCGTGCCGAGGATCTGCCGAGGTCGCTAAAGTCAACGGGTGGTAGATCCTCGGGACATCCTCGGACTTGATCCGGGAACCGGGGATGACGATGGAGAGGTTTCTTTCCGACGCCCTGAAGTCTCCAGATTTACCTTCTACGGATTTTACCTTGGCACATGCGCCTTACGTTCTTTTCCGGGATGACACGACCGGCACGGTGACAGCCTTCACCGAGCCGGAGGAAATCATCGTCGCGGATGAGCGAGGAGCGTTTTTTGCAGCGCTGAAGCGCATGGAAGAACTGCGACGTGTAGGAAAGTATTTAGCTGGCTATATGTCTTATGAGGCCGGTTTCCTGTTCGAGCCGAAGCTTGCGCCTTTTGCGGAAGAACCGCGCAACGTGCCGTTCCTGAATTTCGGGGTCTTTTCCGGCCCGCAGCCGGATGACGGCCGCTTTGCGCGGCCTGACGAAGTTCCGGGCGCGGATGCGTTTCTTGCCGATCCGGTTCCGGCATGGACACTTCCCGAGTATCGGCGGCGTTTCGAGCTGTTGCACGACCATATACGCCGGGGCGACTGTTATCAGGGTAATCTGACCATGCCCGTCCATGCCCGCTGGAGCGGCGATCCGCTGACGGCATTCTGGTCGTTGATCGAACGCCAGCCGGTGAAATATGGCGCGCTGGTCGATCTCGGCGGCCCGGTCATCCTGTCACGCTCGCCGGAACTGTTTTTCTCGGTTGACGGGCAGGGGTTCATCGAAACCCATCCCATGAAGGGAACGACGCCGCGCGGAGCGGATGCGGAGGAGGACAGGGCGATCATCGCGGCGATGCTTGCAGATGAAAAGACGCTCGCCGAAAACCGGATGATCGTTGATCTCTTGCGCAACGATATTTCCCGCATCACCGAGGTCGGCAGCCTCGATGTGCCACGGCTTTTCGATATCGAGACCTATCCGACCGTGCACCAGATGGTCAGCCATATCAGGGCGAAACTTTTGCCTGGCATGACGGTGGAAAACATTTTCGCCGCCTTGTTTCCCTGCGGCTCGGTTACCGGTGCGCCAAAAATGTGGGCGATGAAAATCCTGCGCGAACTGGAAGCGGCGCCCCGCGACGCCTATTGCGGCGCCATCGGCCTCATGTCTCCTGGTGGTGAAATGCGCTTTTCGGTGGCGATCCGTACCATGACACTGTTCGATGACGGTTACGCCGTCTTTAATGTCGGCGGCGGCATCGTCTTCGATTCCGTGGCTGAGGCGGAATATGACGAGTGCCTGCTGAAATCGAAATTCGCTGTGGGGGACAGGCTACTGCGAGGGTGATTATCGCCCGATCATCTCAAACGCCCCATTTTCCACCAGCACTTCCTTCGCCACCGCGTGGCTTAGAAAATCCCCGGGGCTGGCGCTTGCGCCATAGGCGCCTGACTGCAGGATGGCGATGAGGTCACCGGCCTGGAGCCTCGGCAATGCCGCGTTGCGAGCCAGCGTATCGAGCGGCGTGCAGAGCGGGCCGACGATGGTTGCAGTCTCCGCGTGGTCGGCCTGCATCATGGCGGGCGCAACGATGGGGTAGTTGCGCTTGACGATCTGACCGAGATTGCCCGAAGCGGCCAGGTGATGGTGCATGCCGCCATCCGTCACAACGAAGGTGGTTCCGCGCGAGGTCTTCACGGAATTGACTTCGGCCGTATAGATGCCGCCCGGACCGGCGAGGAAGCGGCCGGGCTCGACGATGACATGGGCGTCGGCGATCAGCGGATGCGCTTTCAGCAGTGCCTTCAGATCGGGCACGGCGGCTTTTACCTTCGCGAGATCGAGCGGTGCTTCGCCGGCGAAGTAGGGGATGCCGAGGCCGCCGCCGAGATCGATGGTTTCAAGCGGCTTGCCGAGCATTTCCGCCATGCGGGCGGCAATTGAGATGGCATGTCGCCATTGCGAGACAAGCATGTCCGCATCGAGGATCTGAGTGCCGCCATAGATATGGATGCCGACGAGCTCGATAACGCCCGCATGCCGGAAAAGCGCCAGGATATTTTCCAGTTCTTCCTCATCGAAACCAAAAGCGGTGGCCTTGCCGCCCATGCGCATGGCGCCGGCTTGCGCATCCGGCACCGGATTGATGCGGACAGAGGCCTTGACGGGTTTGCCGATTGCCTCGATGCGGGCAATTTCCTCGGCGCTTTCCACGTGGATTTCGCCGATTCCGCCCGCGATCACTTCGTGCAATTCGGCTCTGCTTTTGCCGGGCCCGGCAAAGATGATGTTTTCCGGCGCGACACCAGCCTTTATAGCGGCGCGATATTCGCCGGCGGAAGCGATTTCCGCGCCAGCGCCTTCCTGCCGGAAGAGCGCGATGATGGCGGGCAGGGGATTGGCCTTCACCGAATAATAGATATCGGCAAAACCGGAGAGCGTCGCCTGGAGATCGCGGTAGGCGCGGCGCATCGCGCCAGCATCATAGAGAAAGCATGGGGTTCCGGCTTTGGCGACGATATCGCGCACGGCAAGCCCGCCGATCACAAGATCGTTTTCGCTGATATCGAATGACGCGGCCGCAAGGGCGGGACCGTGGCTCTGGGGTTTATCCGTGGGCGCCATTGTCCGTCCGTTCGCGCACAAGCGCGCGGTAGTCCACCTTGCCATTGGCGGTGACCGGCAACCGGTCGACCAGCTCGATGGCGCGCGGGATCATGAAGGGGGCGAGCATTTCAGCGGCCTTCTTCAGTGCCGCGGAAACATCGATATTTTCATTGGCGGCAGTCGCCACGGCATGCACCTTTTCCCCCGCAAAGGGGTCCGGAAGGCCGATGACGGCGACCTGCTGGAACAAGCCTGTCGACATCAGGCTTTCTTCGACTTCGGTGGGGCTTATGCGATAACCCGAAGACTTGATCATCGCATCGTTACGGGCAACGAAGCTGAAGAACCCGTCTTCGTCTTCCACCGCCAGGTCGCCGGAGTAACATACGGTTTCTCCGCCCAGCGCCGCCGGAATGAAGGGATGCGGGCGCAGGACTTTCGCCGTGTCTTCCGGCCGGTTCCAGTAGCCCAGCGAAACGGTCGGGCCTCGATGCACGAGAATGCCGGGTTCGCCGGGCTTTGCCCGCTGTCCCTCGGCGGTGACGATGAATATCTCACATTCGGGAATGGCCTTGCCGATGGAGGTCGGGCGGCGATCGATTTCATCCGGCGGCAGGAAGGTGGAGCGGAAGGCTTCGGTCAGGCCGTACATCAGGTAGATTTTCGTGTCCGGCAGCTTTTCGCGCAGCGCCTTCACAGTTTCCTGCGGCACGCGCCCGCCAGAATTGGTGATGTAACGCAGATGCGGAAGCGGCGTCCTGGCAAGCGACGGCGCCGCCCTCGTCAGGATCGCCCAGACTGTCGGCACCCCGGCAAGCCCGGTCACGGCGTGGTCGCGCAGGTCGCGGACGATATCGTCACCGAGCCTAAAGGTGGAGATGATTGTTGTCGCGCCCTGTTCCACTGCCGTCAGCAGCTGGTTGAGGCCATAGTCAAAGCTGAAGGGCAGAAGGGAAAGAATGCGATCCTTGCCGGTAATCTCCAGATAGGTGCGCACGATGCGCGCGCCGGCCAGGAGATTGCGATGCGACAGCATCACGCCCTTGGGTGAGCCGGTAGAACCGGATGTATAGAGGATCGCCGCGAGGTCTTCGCCGATTGCCGCCGGGCTTTTGACCGACGTCTTGCCGCCTTCGGCGATATCGTTCGCCAGAAGCACGCGGACACCGGCCAGACCTTCCAGCGCCGCGCTCAGCTCGTCGCGCATGGTCGCATTGCTGATGACAAGTTCTGCGCCGCAATCCACGATGATATGGCGTATCTGCTGCGCCTTCAGCAGCGCATTGACCGGCACGAAGACGCATCCGGCCATGCTGACGCCGAAGATCGCCCAGCATTCTTCCGTGCCTCGCGGCAGAAAAATGACGACCCGGTCGCCGCGTTGCGCCCCAGCCTGCTGCAAGGCAGCCGCGCATCGTTCCGCCGCTTCGGCAAATTGCCGGTAGCTTAGGGATGTGTCTTTATAAACGATCGCCTGCCCGTCGCTTGCCGCGCGCGCGCCCAGCAGGTGGTGCAGCAGGAAAGGAGGTGTCATCTCCTTCGTTCCCTGAGGACGAAGGCGACGAGATCGGCGGGCGTGCCAAGGTTGTCGGGGGTGAAATGTTCGTCGTCGAGAATGATGCCGAAGCCTTCACCAAGAAAGATCATCAGCTCCAGAAAGCCGAGCGAATCGATGACGCCTCCCTCGAGAAGCGGCGTGTCGGCCGAAAAAGGTGCATAGGCAGGGAAACGGTCCGAAAGATAGGAGTGAATGGTATCAGCAATCTCTATTTCGCTCGTTTTTGCTGCAAGCATGTTCATTCCCCGATCTCCCCGTATATTTTCCATGGCTCCCGCCCCGGAACCCCGTTTATCTGTAAAGGCCAGGTTTCGGTCAGGACAACCCTAGCACCACTAAAATACCTAGGGTGGCAATAACACCAACTCTGAGTATGTTTCGTTAATAAATTGTGGGTTCCATGCGCCTTTTACTTGTATCGGCGCAGATTTATGTGCAGCGAAGCCGCCCGCGTTTCGTTCACCGTCGAGTGCAGCCATCGTCATGGCAAATCTGCCGTGGCGAAGGAGATGGCGGGCGATCGCGGAAATGTGTCTTTGTACGACTGCGCGGTCCTCGCAATAGATGAGGCGCGCGGAGGGCGCCCTTTTGGTCGCCGTTTTCAGAAAGACCAGCGGGTAATGACGGCCATCCGCCTGCATGATGGCGACGATGCAGCCGAGGCGCGCGTGATCTTCAAGCATCTCACGCGTCTCGCTGGTCAGCGTACCGGGTTGAGCGGAGGCAAGCGTTATGAGGCGGGCGCTCGAGGGGCGCAACGCCTTCAACGGCAGGGGATAAAAAAGCGTGCAATCCGTCTCCGTGTGAAAGCCCAGCCTCTCATTCAGCCTGCAGGCTTCGGCCGAGGGGGTGAGGTCGGTGAAGACCTCATCCTCTGAAGACGACGCCATTTGCAGCATGCGCGGCGCGAACCATCTGCAAGCCGGCTCGACATACCAGCTGGACAGATTGACGACGACAGTGCCGGTATCCGGCAGGCGGCTTTTGATTGTCAGCAATACACCGGCGGCGTCGTCACCTTTCATCAGCAATTGCCCGACCGGACCGAGTTGCCGGCGTTCGTGATGTTCGGCGATCAGCGCAAGCCCGCGGGACCAGAAGGCCTCGCTCTTTTCAGGGAAACCTTTCGTCAGAAGACTGATGGCGGCGGCGCGGTTTCCGTTATCGATCGATACGATTTTCAGGGGCGCTCTCCGCTGTCTGGCGTCACTCGGCCTGAGGAAGAGATTTTTCAACCCCACCGCGCGTTATGGGATTACAACGATAGATTTACCGTCCCGTTAATCGCGCTGGCTGTAAGGCCGAAGGAGCGATCACATTTGCATGAATGGGCAGGCGCGCGTGCTGCGCGCCTGCTGATGTTGCCGGCCGATCAGTACACGACGACGCCGCGGATGCTTTCGCCCCTGTGCATCAGGTCGAAGCCCTTGTTGATGTCTTCGAGCGGCATGGTGTGGGTGATCATCGGGTCGATCTGGATCTTGCCTTCCATGTACCAGTCGACGATCTTCGGCACATCCGTGCGGCCGCGCGCGCCGCCGAATGCGGTGCCCATCCAGTTGCGGCCGGTGACGAGCTGGAACGGACGGGTGGAGATTTCCTGGCCAGCACCCGCAACGCCGATGATGACCGACTTGCCCCAGCCGCGATGGGAGGCTTCCAGCGCCTGGCGCATGACCCTGGTATTGCCGGTGCAGTCGAAGGTGTAATCCGCGCCGCCGATCAGGTCGCCGTTGCGCTTCGTCATGTTGACGAGATAGGGCACGATATCGTCGCCGACTTCCTTCGGGTTGACGAAGTGGGTCATGCCGAATTTTTCGCCCCAGGCCTTGCGGTCCGGGTTGATGTCGACACCGATGATCATGTCTGCGCCGGCAAGACGCAGGCCCTGCAGCACGTTGAGGCCGATGCCGCCGAGACCGAAGACGATGGCCGTGGAGCCGATTTCGACCTTGGCGGTGTTGATGACCGCACCGATGCCCGTGGTGACGCCGCAGCCGATGTAGCAGACCTTGTCGAAGGGCGCGTCGGGATTGATCTTGGCGAGCGCGATTTCCGGCAGAACCGTGTAGTTCGAGAAGGTCGAGCAGCCCATGTAGTGATGGATCTTGTCCTTGCCGATCGAGAATCGCGAGGTGCCGTCCGGCATCACGCCCTGGCCCTGCGTGGCGCGGATGGAGGTGCAGAGATTGGTCTTGCGCGAGGTGCACGAATAGCACTCGCGGCATTCCGGCGTGTAGAGCGGAATCACATGATCGCCCTTCTTGACGGAGGTAACGCCCGGTCCGACATCCACGACGATGCCGGCGCCTTCATGGCCGAGAATGGCCGGAAACAGGCCTTCCGGATCGGCGCCGGAAAGGGTGAAGTCATCGGTGTGGCAGATGCCGGTCGCCTTGACCTCGATCAGCACTTCGCCGGCCCGGGGACCTTCGAGCTGAACGGTCATGACCTCGAGCGGTTTTCCTGCCTGAATGGCAACGGCGGCGCGGACGTCCATATCTTATCTCCTGGCATTGTCTCGTGATTGGATGGGGCTGTTTTGCCCGAGCTTGGCTGGAGGGACAAGGGGCAAGCCCAAGTTTGTGTTTACGCACGTGGCGGTGAATGCACCCCATTCACTACCGCGACGCGGTCATACGCTTCTATCGAAGATAGCTAATTTATTAATAAATAAACTAAGCATATGAATTTGCGTCATATTTTTCAGTTCCGATTGAGCTTTGATTTACGGTTTGCGTGTTAATTGACCCCTGTATTTTCAGTGGTCAGGCGACGTTGCCCGAAAAGCAGCGCCGCAGGCGGCCAAAGAGCAATTTTCAATCGACCGGCGTTAGCCGGACATATTTAGCGTCGCAGAAAGCCAGGCCAGTCGCTTTTCACAGCGCGCCTTTCCCATGGTGATGAGCGACATGAGACGGTGTTTTGATGACGAGCAGGCCGATAAAAAAAGCAGCACGGGAAAGGGGAGCGTTTTTCTCGCTGCTCAAGGACCGCAAAGGCGCTTTCGCCATTATGACCGCACTGTTGCTGCCCCTCTTCGTCCTTCTGTTAGGGGTGCTTTTCGAAGGCGGCCGGGCGCTGGTCTATTACAACCAGTCAAAGCGCGTCATGGCGCTGGCCTGCGAACGATCGACCAAGCCCACGCGGACCGATACGCCTGAAGATGAGGACCGCCGGGAAGCCGTGCTTACAACCTTCGATTCGATGATCCAGTCTACAAAACAAAAGGTGATCACCCGCGATGTTGTCATTGACTGGCTGCGCACGGATATGAAGGCGGAGTTCGGCTATAATCTGCTGTTTGCCAAGATGTTCAGCCTCGACGAATTCAAGTACCGTTTGAACTACACTTGCCAGGGCATCCCGCCTTATCCCTATGATGGTGAAGTGCTGGTCAATAATGATTTTGAGAAAACCTCACTCGATAAGGAGCGCGTTCTAAAAAACGGGGTCACCGCAAGGACCCCCGGCGGTTGCTGGGGGGTCTATCGCTATACCGAGATCCGCTGGGACGGCGGGACAGACCCCGGTATCGAATTGCAGGACTGGAGCAGCCCCTGCTGCCGCAAGAATCACGACTGGGATGGCTATCCGGACGGGTTTGCGCAGAAAGTTGAGAAAGACAAGGAAACCCTCAACGACAAGGCCTGCGATATCAAAGACACAGACAAGGCGGCCAACACGCGCAGAGATATGGTCGACGACTCCATGGGCAATAATGCGTCCTTGCCGACGCGCTACGTGATCGAGCTGGACAGCGACTGGGGCGCGGTGAGGCAGGGAGGTAAAAAGCCCATGAACGCCAACAGCTCCATCTTCAAAAAAGTGGAGCTTCATCCCGGCTACTATGAGATATCCGTGTGGTACAACGGCCGTAAGAGTCATTTCAAGGACCCTTCCAATCCCGGCAGGCTGATTACCGCTGAGCAGACGAATGGCATCGATGTCACCCTGCAGCAGCTTCTGCCACAATTGGGCACTGTAAAACCGGTCTTTAACATGCGGCAGGGACCGGGCATGGAAAATCCCGTCGATCAGGCCATCAAGTGGCGCTATTACCAGAAGAAATTCACGGTCGACACCTACTCCGTATACAAGCTCACCATCGCCGCATCGGGTTTCAGTGACAGCGTCGGCGGCATCATCACCGGGTTCGAACTGAGATATATCGGAAGGTACGGCGATGAGCGCCGGTAACCGCGTCGAAGCTCGACGGCCAAAAAAACGTCCAACGTCCTCTCGTTTCAATAACCGGTGGCTCGGGCATTATCGGCGTTTTGCCGATGACAGGCAGGCGGCAGCAGCGATTGAGGTCGCGATATTGATGCCGTTCTTCCTCATTCTGATCTTCGGGATATTGGAAATCGGTCTGTTGTTCCTTTATCATCTCAACCTGTCGACGGCCACGACTGCAGGCATAGAATATCTTCGTAAAGCGGCGATGCAGCGGGAGCAGGTGACTGCGGACGCGCTTCGGCGTGCGATCGCGGCCAAGTTTATCGGGGCTACGGACACGGAAACCCTGAAGATAACGCTTGTTCCTATAGCCGATGACGACATCGTCGCGACGCCGATCTCCTTCCCCATCGTCAACCGCTTTCAGGCGCCGAACAGTTCTGCCGGCCAATATATACTTGCGATCGGCTACAACTGGAATTTCGTCATGCCGACGACACATCTGCTTGTGCCCAAGTTCGGAGGCGTTCGTCAGCTGCAGAATGTGTCGCTGGCGGTCACGGCCGTACGGGTGACGGAATGATCGGCATGGGTTCACACCGCATCTTCCGGCTCTTCTCCTGCCGATCCGGCGCCGCTGCCGTCGAGATGGGACTTCTGGCGCCGGTCCTCATTCTTTTTCTGGCAGTCATTGTCGAAGTCGGGCGAGGCTGGATCAGTTATGATCGTTTTGTCACCGTGATCGATAATGCGGCCAGATGGTCGGCACGATTTCCGGAGTTCGAGACACGGGTCAGAACCGGTGTGTCCCAATTCGCGATCATCGCGGGCAACGGCATCCTCGCAACGGATAAGCTCAATCTGACTTTGCGAAGCGTTGAGCTGACCGGCGGCACGCCTAAAGAACAATTCAGGCCGTATAATTTCTTTGGATCGGCCGAGGACGTGCGATGGCAAAAGGCAGTGACTGACGGTGGATTTGGCCCCAAGGAAGCGATCATCGTTGTCTCCGGCCGCTACAGCTACCAGCCGCTGTTCTCAATCCTCTTTGGAACGACGATCACCTTCGAGCACGTTGCCGCAGTCAATCCCTTCTTCTCAAGGCATTATCCCTATCAGACCGGCAAATCCGATTTTGGCAAATGGAACGTGATGTAACGACGGCGGTCATGCCAGGTTGCCATGTCTCGGCGTCAGTCAGGTCGCCGCGCCGCCTTTGGGCGTCGCGAGCCACGCTGCACAATCCTTCAACGCCCGCGCCGCGATCAGCTGACGTTTCATGATCGTCTTGTCCTTGCCGCGAAAACGCTTGACGCCTTCTGGCTTGACGATCGAGCCCGGCTCCAGTTCGGGGAAGAGGCCGAAATTGATGTTCATCGGCTGGAAGGAGCGTTTGCCCGGTTCATCATCGGAAGACAGGTGGCCGCCGGTGATGTGGTTGAGCAGCGAACCTAGCGCGGTGGTAGCCGGCGGCAGGCTCGGGGTTTCGCCCTTTTGCTCGGCGGCGGCGAAGCGGCCGGCGAGGAGGCCGACGGAGGCGCTTTCCACATAACCCTCACAACCGGTGATCTGGCCGGCGAAACGCAGGTCCGGCCGGGATTTCAGCTTCAGCGAGGGGTCAAGCAGGGTGGGGGAATCGATATAGGTGTTGCGGTGCAGGCCGCCGAGGCGCGCGAATTCCGCTTTTTCGAGGCCGGGTATCATGCGGAACACATCCGCCTGAACGCCGTATTTCAGCTTCGTCTGGAAACCGACCATGTTGTAGAGCGTGCCGAGCGCATTGTCCTGGCGCAGCTGGACGACGGCATAGGCCTTGACGGTGGGGTTGTGGGCATTGGTGAGGCCCATCGGCTTCATGGGGCCATGTCGCAGCGTTTCGCGTCCGCGCTCGGCCATGATTTCGATCGGCAGGCAGCCGTCGAAATAGGGCGTGCCTTCCCATTCCTTGAAACCGACCGTGTCTCCCGCGATCAGCGCGTCGATGAAGGCGTTATATTGCTGCTCATCCAGGGGGCAGTTGATGTAGTCCTTACCCGTGCCGCCGGGGCCGACCTTGTCGTAACGCGACTGGTACCAGCAGATATCCATGTTGATGCTGTCGCGGTGGACGATCGGGGCGATGGCGTCGAAAAAGGCGAGCGCATCCTCACCCGTCTCGGCCTGGATGGCGGCGGCGAGATCCGGCGAGGTGAGAGGCCCGGTCGCGATGATCGTGTTGCCCCATTCCTTCGGCGGCAGGCCGTTCACCTCTTCGCGGACGATCGTCACCAGTGGGTGACCCTCCAGCGTTTTCGTCACGGCCTCGGAAAATCCGTCGCGGTCAACGGCAAGCGCGCCGCCGGCCGGCACCTGGTGTTTATCGGCGCAGGCCATGATCAGCGAGCCGGCAAGCCGCATTTCCGCATGGATGACACCAACCGCATTGGCCGTCGCATCGTCGGAGCGGAAGGAGTTGGAACAGACCAGTTCCGCCAGCGTATCGCCCTTATGCGCATCCGTGCCACGCACGCCGCGCATTTCGTGCAGGATGACGGGAACGCCGCTCTCCGCAATCTGCCATGCGGCTTCCGAGCCGGCCAGCCCGCCGCCGACGACGTGAATGGGAGAAATGGTCTTGTCTTGCATTTCGGTGTCCATGGGCGGCCGCGGGGCCAAGGCTCCCGTCCGGCGGCCGTCATTCGAGTGAGTGTTCCGCGCGGGTCCTAAAAGGACGCGGCATTGTTTGCCGATGCACTAGCATGCATGGCGGGGGCAGCCAAATGGTTTTGGCGGATGGAGGCTAGTGGACTACGAAGCTCCCGCCGGGATCGAGGAGCAGGCGCGCATTTGAAGCAGGCAGCGGGATGAGGGGGCGAGGTTGGAGATATCAGGGGAGCTAGCCCCCTCATCCCACCCTTCGGGCCACCTTCTCCCCGGCGGGGAGAAGAAACAAGCGGCGATCTCGAACCCGATGTATTTGGCGTAGCGCCCGTATCCGAAATGCCGGCCGGCCCTGTAAAACCGAATGGTGGCTGAAGCCAGGAGTGCATCTTCGAAAAATAGCTGCTTGCAGCGGAAACTCCAGAATCAAAAACGGCGCCAGAGGCGCCGCTTTCTTAACCTGTCGCTCAATCGTCGCGCCCTGGAGGTCGGGCAGCGGGACGATCGTTTACGCCTTAGCGGAACGAACGGGCTGCTACGTTACGGATGTCGTAACGGGTCAGGCCGATGTCGCTCAGAGCCTGGTTGGAGAGGCTGCCGAGTTCGTTGATCGTGCGGCGGTAGGAGATCCAGTTCTTTGCGATGCGGATAGGGTTCATGGTCGTTTCCTCAATCTATCTCTGTTGATTTCGTCTGCCGGCTCAGCGGTTTCTCTGTGCTCTCGGCTGTTGAGGTTTATATATAGACATGAAGCCATGTTGTGCAGTGCAGAATTTAGGCTACTGCCATGCATTTGTGCAGTATGTCGTCTAAATTTGCGGCTTTGGGTATCATATGGGCAAAATATGAGCGGAAATGCCTGCCTTTGAGGCGGCTTTGAGGATATGGCGGCCTTAGATGGCTTTCGAAAGGGCTCTGCGGCGTGAGAGGGCAATCGGAGCAGGCCCGGACATCATCCTGCCGTACGCCAACACTCGGCATCAATGCATTTATCCGTCGGCCCAGCAGGCGGTACAGACGAATTGCTTGGAGTTGGGGCGCCACCCAAAACGAAAAAAGGCCAGAGGCGGAAGCCTCAGGCCTTTTTGGGTAGGTCGTCTCGCATCCGCCGCAGAGCGGCGGGGCGTCCAATTAGAAGCCGACGGCGGTCTTGGCGACGCGGCGGATGTCCTGACGGCCAATGCCGAGGTCATTCAGTTCGCGGTCGGTCATGCGGCCGAGTTCGGTTACGGTCTGACGATACTTGCGCCAGTTGGTGAGCGAGCGTGCAATGTTCATTTTCATCTTCCTCTTCGTGCTGTTCAGTCGCCGCGGCCAGTCTTGGGAGGCTTTGGTCCGGGGCTGAACTCGATGTCTGTATGACCACGAATATAATCGGTTTAATCAAAACAAAAACAGACAAAGCAAGATGCCACCTATGCATTAAACGCAATGCAATCCGGTAAAATGCCCCGATTGCGGCGATTCATGCATAATTTGTGACCAATTTGTGTGCTTTTGATGGAGACATCCGCCTGCAGCCTTGCGGCGGTGCGTGATGCGGCGGCTGCGTGCGGCGGTACCGGCGCCATCATGTGCCCGCCATGCCGTATTATATATAATGTCAATGCAGCCGCGTGTTAGCGTGAAGCGGCCATATGATAGGGGGTCGGTAATCAGGGAGGACGATGGCGCGCTACGCCGCTGTCGTCCCTGTATCCTGGAGGCTTTCGTGTTCCGAAAATCCGTTGGCCGGTCGCGAAAGCGGGCCGGGCCTCCTTCTGCCCAGCCCGGCTGGCAAGAAAAGTCCGGGCGAAACGAAAGGCAGGGGAACGGCGTGCTTGACCCTTTCTGAACATTGTGACATACCGCCGCCCAACGTGCGGGTATGGCGGAATTGGTAGACGCATTGGTTTTAGGTACCAACGCTTCGGCGTGGGAGTTCGAGTCTCTCTACCCGCACCACAAGCAAGGCATGGCTGTGCCACGCTTGCGCCAGAGTGCATCCTTACAGGATGCGGGGAGCTTCGGGGTTCATTTCTCCCCTTTGGTCTTTATTCTCCGGTGCAGGCGTAACGGTGTCCGGCAGGCGCTTGTGTAAGAAATAACGGAAGCCACGGCCGGGGAACGATGTTTCCGGCGCAGTGCTCGAAAGTAAACCAACGGCTGTCTGAGCACCGCCGCCATGATGTGAAGGTTAGGAAAATGCAGGTTATCGAAACGCTCGCTGAAGGGCTGAAGCGCGAACTCAAGGTCGTTATTCCGGCTGCCGACATGAAGGCCCGTCTGGACGAGCGCCTGGTCGACGCCAAGGACAAGGTTCGCATCAACGGTTTCCGTCCCGGCAAGGTGCCGGTTGGCCACCTGAAGAAGATGTACGGCAAGTCCATCATGGCCGACCTCGTCAACGAGCTGGTTCGTGAAAAGCCGTCCGAAATCCTCTCCAGCCGCGGCGAGAAGTCTGCAACGCAGCCTGCGATCTCCATGACCGAAGACGAGCAGGAAGCTGAAAAGATCCTGTCGGCCGAATCCGACTTCGAATTCACCGTTGCCTACGAAATCATTCCGGCCATCGAACTGAAGGCCAATGACGGCATCAAGGTTACCCGCGAAGTTGTGGAAGTGACCGAAGACGAAATCAACGAGCAGATCCTCAAGATCGCCGAAAGCGCCCGCACCTACGAGACCAAGAAGGGCAAGGCCGCTGAAGGCGACCGCGTCACCATGAACTACCTCGGCAAGGTTGACGGCGTTGCCTTCGACGGCGGCGCTGCTGAAGACGCTGAACTGGTTCTCGGTTCGGGCCGCTTCATCCCCGGCTTCGAAGACCAGCTGGTTGGCGTCAAGGCCGGCGACGAAAAGACCATCACCGTGACGTTCCCGGCCGATTACCCGGCGGCGAACCTTGCCGGCAAGGAAGCCAACTTCGACATCACCGTCAAGGAAGTTGCTGCCGCCGCTCCGGTTGAAATCAACGACGAACTGGCCGAAAAGCTTGGCTTGGAATCGGCTGAAAAGCTGAAGGAAATCGTCAAGGGTCAGATCGAAAGCCAGTACGGCAACGTCACCCGTCAGAAGGTCAAGCGCCAGATCCTCGACCAGCTGGACGAGATGTACAAGTTCGACACGCCGGCTGGCCTGGTTGACGCCGAGTTCGACAACATCTGGCGCCAGATCAACACCGATCTCGCTCAGTCCGGCAAGACCTTCGCTGACGAAGACACGACCGAAGAAGAAGCCCGCGAAGAATATCGCAAGCTGGCTGAACGCCGCGTCCGTCTTGGCCTCGTTCTCTCCGAAATCGGCGAAAAGGCCGGCGTCGAAGTGACCGAAGAGGAAATGCAGCGCGCGCTGTTCCAGCAGCTGCAGCAGTTCCCGGGCCAGCAGAAGGAAATCCTCGATTTCTTCCGCAACACCCCCGGCGCTTCCGCTTCGCTGCGCGCTCCGATCTTCGAAGAAAAGGTCATCGATAAGCTGCTCACCGAAATCTCGGTAACGGACAAGACCGTTTCCAAGGAAGAACTGCTGGCTGACGACGGCGAAGAAGCCACGGAAACCAAGAAGAAGGCGCCTGCCAAGAAAAAGGCTGCTGCCAAGGCTGATGACGCCGCTGAAGGCGAAGAAGCCGCTCCGAAGAAGAAGGCTCCGGCCAAGAAGAAGGCCGCTGAAGGCGACGCCGAATAATCTTCTTCAGTGCAAGCTGATTTGAATGGAAGGGCCGTGGCGAAAGCTGCGGCCTTTTTGTTTGGCCGTCTTTTTTGGTGGGGTGCGACAGTCACCCGATCCACAGTCTTCCGACATGGTTATGTCATCCCTGGTTATTATGTTTCCAATCCATGGCCGCCAGTTCATGCGTCACCGGCCAAAGCGGGGGAGTCAATGGAAGCGCCATGGGTGTCAGAAACTACCTGATCGAGGGTGTCTCCGGTGTCGGCAAGACATCGGTTGCAACAGAACTTCAGCGACGCGGCCATCATGTGATCCATGGCGACCGCGAACTTGCATATAAGGGCGACCCTGAAACGGGCGCGGCCCTTGATCCAGCTCTGGAGGGCGATGCGGCGGATATGCGTTTCCGTCACCGGCATCATATATGGGATGTCGAAAAGGTTCGGCGGATTGCCGCCGATCACAGCCAGACGCTCACATTCTTCTGCGGTGGCTCAAGGAATTTTCAGCGTTTTATCGATGTGTTCGCTGAGGTCTTCGTTCTCGATCTCGATAGCGAGACCCTGCGAAGACGATTGATCGAAAGACCCCGGGACGAGTTTGGCGGAGAGCCGGAGGAGCGGGAACTTGTTCTGCAGCTCCATGCGACGAAAGAAGACATTCCCGTTTACGCCACGGTCATCGATTCATCCCGATCTCTAAATGCTGTCGTGGATGATATTCTCGCGCGTTGCGCGTCACCGATTGAAAAAGAGTAGCGACCGGGCGTCCCGCATCCTTGTTCCGATCACAATGCAGTGCAGCATGATTTTTTGCTGCATATGCTCTTGTTCATCTCCCGTTCATCTGGCACCCTGCGCAGCATGATTTGCCTGGTCGTATCAAGCGGCCGTTCGGGCATTGCGCCGCTTGAATGTGGCTTCATCGCAGCCAAACCATTGGCCTTAGCTTTTACCGTGCTTGCCGGTTTCTCCCGGTGCGCCCTTAATTTGCCAGGGGACAAGTATGTCGCTCCGAACGGGTTCTGCCCTTGTATTATTGTTCTTCACCGCAGCCGCGGCCGCCCATGCCGATGAGGCGGGGCTGATCTGGAAGCCGGTCAAGAATTCCGATCGGTCCTATACGGCGCGCATCGGCGCGAAACTGCCGGTCGATACCCCGATCCGGGCCGGGCTGGAAATGGGCATGAACGCCTCAAAGACGGGGCAGGTGGTGGATACGCCGGTGCGGCTGTGGGGTAATGTTACGTTGCTGGCCGAACAGCTGCCGGGCGTCTCGCTTGCGCGGGATGTCGGCGTCATGTTCAACGCCCTGACAGGGTCGAGCAGCGTTTCCATGACCTCGCAGCAGAAGCGTATCGTTACGCCGGAGCTGGATATCGAGGCGAACCGCAATTTCACCGTGCGGTATGACGGCACGGCGCAGCAATGGAACGGGCTCGATGTGTCGCAGTCGCTGCGCCTGTCCCGCTCGGAAACCGGCACGGCCTTCGTGCTGACGGGGGCGAGCCGCAACAGTTTCAACGAGTTCAGCAGCGGTGTCGCGGTGGAACAGAAGCTGGGCGATCACCTGACGGTGCGCGGGACGCTGGATCAGGGTTATGCGGATCATTTCCGGCCGGGGGTAAGTGCGCGGTACAGTATTCGGTGGTGAGGGGGCGGGCTGGCTGTATACTGTTAGTTCGCAGGTGAGAAAGTCTCTTTAGGGGCGAAAACCTTTCCTCCGTCATGCCGGGCTTGACCCGGCATCCAGTGACGGCGAGTCGGCGCTGTGAAAGAGTATTTCGCTATCAAAGACTTGATCGCGCTGGATCCCGGCTCAAGGCCGGGATGGGGATGCTGTGCTTTCTCAGAAGGCCGATTACGGCAACTCCGCCGTCTCAAAAGCCGCCCCCGTGCAACCTCAATCCTTCTTGATCTCACCCATGCGGTTCCACGCATCAAGCCCGGCAATCTTGTAGGCTTCCGCCAGCGTCGGGTAGTTGAACGTATTCTCGACGAAATATTCCACCGTGCCTTTGAGGTTCAGCACCGCCTGGCCGATATGCACCAGTTCGGTGGCACCTTCTCCGACGATGTGGACGCCGAGCAGGCGGCGGGTTTTCAGCGAGAAGATCATCTTCAGGAGGCCGCTGTCGAGACCCATGATGTGGCCGCGGGAGGTCTCGCGAAAATGGGCGATACCGCATTCATAGGGAATGTTGCGTTCGATGACTTCCTCTTCCGTCAGGCCGCAGGTGGAGATCTCCGGCACGGCATAGATGCCATAAGGGAAGAACTGCGGCGGTTCGCCGGCCGGTGCGCCAACGGCATGGCGGGCGGCGATGCGGCCCTGTTCCATGGACGTGGAGGCAAGGCTCGGGAAACCGATGATATCGCCGGCGGCATAGATGTTCGGCACGGACGTCTGGAAGGTTTCAGGATCGACTTTCAGGCGACCCCGGCTGTCGGCTTCCAGCCCGCAGGCCGAAAGGTTGAGCGTGTCGGTGGCGCCGACACGGCCGGCGGCGAAGAGGACGGTCTCGGCCTTCAGAACGCGGCCATTGCCGAGCGAGACGAGGCACTTGCCGCTCTCGTCGCGCTCCACCTTTTCCGCCTTCTGCCCGAAGATCAGCTTCATGTTGCGGTCGCGCAGCTGATAGGCGAAATCCTCGACGATTTCCTTGTCGATGAATTCGAGCATGGTTTCGCGCGGTTCCACCACCGTCACCTGCGTATCGAGCGCGCTGAAGATGGTGGCATATTCGATGCCGATGACGCCCGCGCCAACCACGATCATGGAGCGCGGCAGTTCCTTGATTTCGAGAATCTCGTCCGAATCGAGCACCGCTTCGCCATCGAAGGGAATATGCGGCGGCCGGTAGGGGCGGGTGCCGATGGTCAACAGAATGGAAGTGCCGGTGACATTCATGATCTCACCGTCGTTCTTCACCACCTTCATGGTGTTGGCGTCAACGAAGCTTGCCGTGCCGCGAATGTGCTGCACGCGGTTGCGGGCGAACTGGTGTTCCAGCACTTCCACTTCGTGATCCAGGGTGATGAGCAGGCGGCGGCGAAGGTCCTCGGCGTCGATCTCCTGCTTGACGCGATAGGAGCGACCGTAAAAACCGCGCTCGCGCCAGCCGGTGAGATTGAGCGCCGTTTCGCGCAGGGTCTTGGAAGGGATGGTGCCGGTATGCACCGAAACGCCGCCGACGCGGCTGCCTTTCTCGATGACCAGAACCTTCTTTTCGAGCTTGGCGGCCTGAATGGCGGCCCGTCTTCCCGCCGGACCGCTGCCGACAACAATCAGATCGAACTGGTGCATGAAAAACCCCGGAATAGAATGCATTTCGATACCGGATGTCGCATCCGGCATGGCGTCGCCGCGAAATGGTCGTGATGCCATTTTGACGATGGGGAGTGATTCCCCCCGTTTGCCTTGCCCGCTAGAGTGCAATGCAACAAACGCCTGCGTCAATCTGTAGCGCAAGAATCTGACGGATTCGTAACTGGGTGGGGATTTTCGGCGCGGGGGTCCGTTTGCATCTGTCGTAGGGTGCGTATGGCTTTACCCCCCTCTGCCCTGCCGGGCATCTCCCCCTCAAGGGGGGAGATCGACATGCGGCTAGGTTTCGGCCATCTCAATGTCGAGGGTAAAGTGGCGAAAGGGCCTCTGGCCGATCTCCCCCCTTGAGGGGGAGATGCCCGGCAGGGCAGAGGGGGGTAAAACCTCACGCACCCCCGCTCCGCTGTACTCCAAAACCCCAACAGCTTCATCCCGCACGGCACTGCCGAACGGGTGATCGCTAGAGAGGTCGGGCGATTGCCCGGCTGCGCCTCGGATGGGTTTGGTGTGGGTCGGATGCGTTGCGCAGCCGGGTCTTTCACCATGCCGTATCTCGCAAGGGCCGTGCACGGCGCGTTGCGAAATGGTCCTTTCCACGAACGTTGCCAGCGTTCCACCACCAGGACCGTCCTTTGGTTTCCGCCACGTCTGGCGTCCACCCGGCAGGACTGCGACCAATATAACAGCCTGTCGCGGAGCGGGGAAAAGCGGGGGTGAATTTTTCCGGTGTCAGTCTTCCCTGCGGGTGACGTGGCGGTGAAGTGCTGCAAGGTCCTGCCGCAGCGCAGCCAGTTCGGCCAGCACTTTCACATCGATCTTTTCATGCAGTGAAAGCACTTCCAGTTCTGCCTTCAGATTCACCTCATAATCCTTGGCGGCCTCGAAGCGGTCGCGGGCGGCCTGACGATTCTGCGACATCATGATGATCGGCGCCTGAATGGCCGCCAGCATGGAAAGAAGCAGATTGAGGAAGATGAAGGGGTAGGGATCGAAAGCGCGGGTGGTCAGTACGATGGTGTTGATGATAGCCCAGAAAATCAGGAAAAAGCAGAAGCCGAGGATGAAACTCCAGGAACCGCCGACCCTGGCGATCTTGTCTGCCAGCCTGTCGCCGAAACTGGCGCCGGCGGAAAATTCCGCATTAATATCGCTCGAAACCAGCTTTTTCTGGTGCGCCAGCTCGAGAATGCGCCGTTCCACCTCGCCGATTTCACGAGAGGAGCGCTTGAAATGAGAGACGATATAGTCGGAGATATCTGACACGGGCGTGTCTCCGGTTCTGATTGGCGGTGCGGAGCTTTCCCGAGATAAACCCGCATGATGGCGGAATTCAAACGTTTTCCGCCACCATGCGTTCAGGCGTCCCTCGCCGAAATTCATTACACCGACGGCGCGTCCTCATGCAGCCAATTGAAGCCGGGGAAAAAGCGCTCTTTTCCATATTGCTTGCCGAACATCATGTCGAATTGCAGCAGGCGATAATTGCGCACCACGTCAGGGACCGCGTTCGGCGCGATCGACCAGTCGGGCAGGGCATCGCCACCGGCCGTCACCAGCATGTGCCGGTCGATCACGGAAAAGGCCTGCTGAACTTCACCCAGCGTGCCGGTATAGAAAGGATCGGAAAAGCCTGCGGTCTTCAGCACGTGATAGGGCAAAAGCGCCGGGCTGATGGTGCCGATATTCTTACGCACGCCCTTCTTCGAAGACCACACGACGAGCGGCGTCTCGTGCTCCTTCTTCATCACCTCAAGCGGTGCGCGGCGGCTTGCCACCATGCCCGGCATATAGCCGCTTTCCACGAAGGTCTGGCCGAGCGGCGGCAGATGATCGCCGAAGAGGACGATGATGGTCTCACGATCGCGCTTCTTTGCCCAGCGCATCAGCTTCAGCAGCGCTTCGTCCGCTTCCACCACCCCTTGAGAATAGGTGGCGAGCGCCTGCGAGGCCGAAGCCGAGAGTTCGCCCTCAATGCCGATGGTGTTTTCGGCGTAACGGTTTGTCTCATAGGGGCCATGTCCCTGCAGGGTGACGGCAAAGAGGAAAAGCGGGTTCTGCGTCCGGTCCGCCGTCTCCATGATCTCTTCCATCAGCGCGTCGTCGGAGGCAAAATTGCCGCGTTTTTCCATGGCCGGCAGCGTCTCTTCGGAGCGGAATTCCTCGAAGCCGAAATTTTTATAGACCTGCTTGCGGTTCCAGAACCATTCCTGGAACGGATGAACTGCGATGGCGGAATAACCTTCGCCGCGGAAGAAGCTGGCGAGCGAGGGCACCGGGCGGCGGATATATTGCTGGTAGGGAATGCTGCCATAGGGCAGGAAGGCGTTCGAAAAGCCGGTCAAGGCCTCGAATTCCACATTTGCCGTCATGCCGCCGAACTCGGGCGAAAACACGTTGCCGGACTGTTTGGCGCGGATGGTCGGCATGGGATCGGCCGAGAGATTCACGTTTTCAAGCCGGGTCGGATCCCACAGGGATTCACTCATCAGCATGATGACGTCAGGGTAATCACCCTTGTTGGCGGCGAAAGATGCCGGTTCCGAGGTGAGATCGGCGATGCTGTTTTCGCCGTAACCCTCCGGCGCCGAGACATTGGCCATGGGAATATTGAAGGCGAAGGCCATCAGGAAGCCGTTGTGGCGGTAGTTTTCCTGCTGATCCCACATCATGGGGATGATGTTGAGGCGATCGCGCACCCAGGAATAATGCGAATAGTCCATCAGCGAGGCGAGGCTGGCGAGAAGCGGCAGCGCCAGCGCAAGGCCGGCGGCGCGCTCACGCCAGCGCAACACCGGCGAATGACGGTGCGCCAGCAGCCAGAGAGCCGTGAGAGAGGCAATTGCGGCGCTGAGGCCGAGACCCACCAGCATCGCCGTAAACGGCTGCGCCTTCAGCATGGTTGGCAAAAGTTCGAGAATCTGCCGCCCGAACAACAGGTCTGAGGGATAAAGCGGATCGGAAAGATAGGTCTGTTTCTGCGCTGAGATCAGCCCCACCAGTGCGCAGAGCGGCGCGACCGCTATCAGCGAAAGATAACGCCGGCCGAGGATCGAATCCAGCGCGACGAGAAGGGCGAACACGGCGGCAATGGTTGTCATGCCCGGACGCGCGGAGGAGGTGATGAAAGTGCCGACATCCTGAAGCGAGCCGCGGACGACCCATTCCAACGCCACGACCAGCACGACGGACGCGACCGTCAGGTTGGCAAGCGTGTAGGCCGTGCCCGAAAGCTTCGAAAGGCTCCTTGTCCATGCAGGCGAAAAGACAAAACCAGCCTTTTCGGAAGCCGTTGTTTTTGGCGCCGAATCTCTCAAACCCATACTCCGGTATTTCAGGCGCCAGCGCCGATCCGGGGAGGTGAATCGGGTGTCGCAAAAGTGTCATGTAACTGTCACATAAGCGCGATGAACGCGACATGAACTTTATGGGATGTGCATATAAGCGCGATAACCTTCGCGTGAGGGCGGCTGTGTCGAGAAGCGCACGAATGAATGCAAGTGGGAATTGCTGCGTTGCGGAGCGATCACGGGCGCGGTATTGAAGGGTTATGAGCGACAGACACGATATAGAGAACCATCTCCGGATTGCCGTCGGGCAGTTCAATCCCACCGTTGGCGACGTGGCGGGCAATCTCGCCAAGGCGCGTGAGGCAAGGGCCGATGCGGCAACGCAGGGCGCCGATCTTCTGCTTCTCACCGAACTCTTCATTTCAGGCTATCCGCCAGAGGATCTGGTACTGAAACCTGCTTTTTTGAAAGCATGTCTGAAAGCGGTGGAAGAACTGGCGGCGGAAACCGCCGATGGCGGGCCGGGTATCGTTATCGGTTTTCCGCGACAGGGCGAGACGGGTCGGCACAATTCCGTGGCGCTTCTCGATGGCGGCAAGATCATTGCGCTGCGCGACAAGATCGACCTGCCGAATTACGGCGAGTTTGACGAAAAGCGTGTTTTCTCCGAAGGGTCGATTTCCGGGCCCTATAATTTCCGCGGCGTGAGGATCGGCATTCCGATCTGCGAGGAAATCTGGAACGACATGGGCGTCTGCGAGACGCTTGCCGAAAGCGGCGCGGAAATCCTGCTGGTGCCGAACGGCTCGCCCTATTACCGCGGCAAGCTGGACGTGCGCCATCAGGTGGCACTCCGGCAGGTGATCGAAAGCGGCCTACCGCTGGTTTTCGCCAACCAGCTGGGCGGGCAGGACGAGCTGGTGTTCGACGGTGCGAGCTTTGGCTTCAATGCCGACAAGACGCTCGCCTTCCAGATGAGCCAGTTCGAAGCCACGCTTGCCGTCACCGACTGGAAACGCACAGCGGATGGCTGGCGCTGCGAAAGCGGGCCATTTTCCAAGATTCCCGAGGGTGAGGAGGCGGATTACCGCGCCTGCATGCTGGGCTTTCGCGATTACGTCAACAAGAACGGTTTCAAGAGCGTGGTTCTCGGCCTTTCCGGCGGCATCGATTCGGCGATCTGCGCCGCCCTTGCCGTCGATGCGCTGGGCGAGGAGCGGGTACGCTGCATCATGCTGCCTTACCGCTATACTTCGGAAGAATCGCTGAAGGACGCCGCCGATTGTGCGAAAGCGCTCGGCTGCCGTTACGATATCGTGCCGATCGTGGAGCCGGTGGAAGGTTTCCTGTCTGCGCTGTCAGAACTTTTCGAGGGCACGGAAGAGGGCATTACCGAAGAAAACCTGCAGAGCCGCACGCGCGGCACCATCCTGATGGCCGTTTCCAACAAGTTCGGATCCATGGTGGTGACGACGGGCAACAAGTCGGAGATGTCGGTGGGTTACGCGACGCTTTATGGCGACATGAATGGTGGTTTCAACCCCATCAAGGACCTCTACAAGATGCAGGTCTATGCCATTTCCGCCTGGCGCAACGCCCATGTGCCGCCGGGCGCGCTTGGCCCTTCCGGCGAAGTGATCCCCGCCAACATTATCGCCAAGGCTCCATCGGCCGAATTGCGCCCCAACCAGACCGACCAGGATTCGCTGCCGCCTTATCCCGTGCTGGACGATATTCTTGAGTGCCTTGTCGAGAAGGAAATGTCGGTCGAGGAAATTCTGGCGCGCGGCCATGATGTGGCGACCGTGCACCGGGTGGAGCATCTGCTTTACCTCGCCGAATATAAACGCCGGCAATCGGCGCCGGGTGTGAAGATCACCAAGAAGAACTTTGGGCGGGACCGGCGTTATCCGATCACCAACCGGTTCCGTGATCGGTAGGGCGTTTTGGGAAGGCGCGTTTAACGCCGTCCCTGCTTAATGAATTGGGCAAGCGCATTGTGAGGCGGTGCGGCATATTTCTTCTCCCCGCCGGGGAGAAGGTGGCCCAAAGGGTCGGATGAGGGGGCAACCCCTCCGTATATCACGAAGCTTGCTTGCCCCCTCATCCCGCTGCCGCGGACTTCTCCCCCTCGGGGAGAAGAAACAAGTGTCATGGGCTCGATCCACAGCGGAGCGTCTTGATTGGCGCGGAAAACTCCGCGCCGCTCACCTCAAATAACCTGCCCCACATCGATACGATTGCCGTCAGGGTCTTCAAACACAAAGGCCCTCAGACCATAATCCTTGTCCTGCAGCCCTTTGATGATGCGCAGCCCATGGCTTTTGCAAACCGCATGCAGCGCATCGACATCGCTCACCATCATATGCGCCACGTTGAAAGGAGCTGCCCTATGGGCCGGCTGCAATGTCAGGTGCAGCTCGGCATTGCCCTGTTTCAGGATCATGAAGCCGACAGGGTTGCCGTTTTCGAAGGTCTTTTCGAAACCGAGCACGCCGACGTAAAAATCACGGGCCTTTTCGATATTTCTGACAGGAAGCATTGCGGCGATCCGCCCGAAGCGGATGCCGTGATCGGCGATGGTATTCATCGCGGAACCTCTGATCTGGGAGAAACGGGGCGGGCCGCGGACGGTGCCGGGGCGCTGGCGTTTTTTCCGGTTTGAATTTGCAGGACGGTGCCTGCCGCCCTAGGATCATAATCAAGGCGATGGTGGATGCAAACGGAATGTCTGCGTCACCAAGCGCTATGAATGAGACCACGGACCCGCCCGGGAGGCAGAATGCGCAGCTCCATCGAAATCTTCAACATCCGTACCCGGCAGATGCGGGTGGTGTGGCAGACGCCCGATCTTTTCGAAGCGCCGAACTGGTCGCCGGATGGACAATATCTGCTGTTGAACAGCGATGGGCTGCTTTATCGCCTGTCCCTTTCCGGTGACGCGTCGCCACAAAAGGTCGATACGGGTTTCGCAATCCAGTGCAACAATGACCACGGCATTTCGCCCGACGGTTCGCTTTACGCCATTTCAGACAAGGTGGAATTCGGCAAGAGCGCCATCTATCTCCTGTCCGCGGCGGGCGGCACGCCGCGGCTGATGACGGAGAACCTTCCTTCCTACTGGCACGGCTGGTCACCGGATGGGAAAAGCTTCGCCTATTGCGGCATTCGCGATCAGATTTTCGATATCTATTCCATGGACATAGACAGCGGCGTTGAAACACGCCTTACCCATGGTGAGGGCCGCAATGACGGGCCGGATTATTCGCCTGACGGCGCCTGGATCTATTTCAATTCCAGCCGCACCGGACGGATGCAAATCTGGCGGGTGCGGGTGGATGGCTCAGCGGTGGAGCGCATCACCGACAGCTCCTATGGCGATTGGTTTCCGCACCCGTCACCAAGGGGGGACAAGGTTGTCTTCATTTCCTATGACGGCGACGTGTTCGATCATCCCCGCGATCTCGACGTGCGGGTGCGGCTGATGGATATGGATGGCGGCAATGTCGAAACGCTTTTCGAGCTGTTTGGCGGGCAGGGCACGATGAACTCTCCCAACTGGTCACCTGATGGCGACGAGTTCGCTTATGTCAGATATTTCCCGGTGGAGTGATGAAGGTAAGGTGCGGCAGGCCACATTGCCGCACCACCTGCACCGCACTTGTGTTCGCAAGCTTTTTTGCCCATAGCTTCACCCGTCAGGTGCCCGCCCTTCGGCGGGAGAATCGGGAATCCGGTGAAAAACCGGAACGTGCCCAACGCTGTGAGGCGGATGCTCTGTTTCTCATGCCACTGGAGCAATTCGGGAAGGCGAAACGGGGCGGATGAAGCTTAGTCAGAAGACCGGCCTGGCAGGATGGACCGAACCGCGCGGACGGCGGCAGGTCGCTGGAAAAGCGCGTCGTCGCTGCAAACCTCCCATGGTTTCGGCACCGGCCCGCCCCGCATTGTTAGGGATAAACGATGCCGACCGAACCGCCCGTCACCATGTCGCCCGTCACCATGCCGCCCGACTCCAACCCGTTCGATCACGCGCTTTCGCCCGCCCGCCCGTTTTCCGGCGAGGAGCGTGAGGCCGTCTATCGTGCCATCGAAACCCGCCGCGATGTGCGCGACCAGTTCCTGCCGGACCCGCTGCCGGATGATCTCATCGAGCGCCTTTTGAGGGCGGCGCATTCGGCGCCATCGGTCGGTTTCATGCAGCCGTGGAACTTCACCCTCGTCACCGATGGCGCCGTGCGCCAGGCGGCATGGGTGGCCTTCAGCCGCGCCAATGAAGAGGCGGCGGCGATGTTTACGGGTGAAAAGCAGGCGCTTTATCGCAGCCTGAAGCTCGAAGGCATCCGCAAGGCGCCGCTCAGCATCTGCGTGACCTGCGATCCGACACGGGGTGGCAAGGTGGTGCTGGGTCGCACCCATAATGCACGCACGGATGTCTATTCCACCGTCTGCGCCATCCAGAACCTCTGGCTCGCGGCCCGCGCCGAAGGCGTCGGCGTCGGCTGGGTCAGCATTTTCCACGACAGCGATATCAGGGCCATTCTGGATATCCCCGATCATATCGAGATTGTCGCCTGGCTGTGCCTCGGTCGTGTCGATACGCTTTATACCGAACCGGAACTGGCGGTGAAGGGCTGGCGGCAGCGCGTGCCGCTGGAAGAGCTTGTGTTTCGTAACCGCTGGGGTGGGGTGTAGACCCGGAGGCCTGCGAACAGGGCGGGACGTTGCCGCGCATTTCTTCTCCTCGCCGGGGAGAAAGTGGCCCGAAGGGTCGGATAAGGGGGTAACGGCGGAGATTTTCGGAGAGCTTGCCCCCTCATCCTGCTGCCGCGGACTTCTCCCCGCCGGGGAGAAGAAACAAGGGGCACGCGCTCGCACCATTCCGCGTGCAGAAGAGATTTCACTGCTGTGGCTGGATACCCTTCAGCGCCGGGTTCTTCAGGTCGATCTTGCCGGTCTGGTCCGGCAGGAATTTGGGGCCGATGACGCGCACCTTGGTGTCGTTCGGGTCATAGTCGCGCTCGGGAACGGGTTGCTCCGGCGGCTTTGCGGCCTGCTGCTCGGCGGGCTTCGGGGCCTTGTCACCTTGCGGCGATGGAATGGTGGTGATGCTGGAATAGGGCTTTTCGGCTTCCGGCCGGGACGCCTCTTCCTGCTTTTGCATCTCCTCGTGATAGGCGGCCATGTTGCAGGCGCAGCCGGGCGCTTTCCTTGAGGCATTGCGATAGGCGAAGGCGGTCGGCAGGTCCTTGTAGGGTTTGCCGGTTTCAGCGGACACCATATCTGCTGTTTCCTGATCCGTCATGGAGTGGAAATAGAGCTCCGTCTCGGTTCCCGGGCACATTTTCTGGCACTGCTCGGCCTGGGCGCGGAAATCGAGTGGCGAGGCGTTGGAGGCGATTGGGAAGAATGAGCCGTCGCAGGTGCGCACGCAGAGTGTGCGAAGCCCGCCCTCCGCGGCGGCGTTGGGGTAAGGGGAAAGGCCCGCCTGTCCCGGCTCACCGCCATTCTGCCTGAAGGCATCGGGATAACGCGTCACATCGGGTGCAGGCGATGCTTGACGGTTCATCTCCTCAGCGGGGGTGCAGCCATTGGCATCGAGGGCGGCAAGAATGCGCTCGCGCCTGGTATCGCCGTCGTCGCTCCTCGCCGCCGCCATGGCGTCGTCGCGATCGCGGATGATCGCGTCGCGTTCGGCCTCGGCATCCACAAGCGCATCGCCGATCTCGGCGCAGAGCCCGGCATTGGGATTGCCATAAACGATGACGCTGCCGGACGAGCAGCCATAGCTGCGCATGTCGTTCCTGATCTTGCGGATGACGATGTTCTGGTGGGCAAGCGCATTGGCATAGCGCCGCACCTCGGCCGTGTTGCCGATGACACGGGGTGGTTCTCGCAACTGTTGATAAAGCGTATCGCACACCTGATCCGCAAGAGCGGCGGCAGGAGCAATGAAAACAAGGGGAAGCAGAAGGCCGATGATGCGGCTGCGCCGGGTCAATTGTGCGATCCGTTTGATGTCCCCGGCCGGTGGCAGGGGTGTTATGCTTCAGGAAATCCGTGTTTCAGGAAGATAACATAAGCTGTTGCCGCAATGCGGCAACAGCATGTTCAAAACTGCGTTAACGCCGACCGCGTGTCGCTTTTCCACCTATTCGGCGGACACGAATTCGACCTTGATCCTGTCAGGGTCTTCAACGAACAGCGCGTAATAATTTTTATCGCCGTTCGCATAGGGGTATCGGTCGTCATAGAGAACCGAAACATGGTTTTGGGCGCAATGCATCTTGAGTTCGTCCACCACGCCGCGAGACGCGACCTGAAACGCGAGATGATTGAGCCCAACGCCGCAACGATGATAATCGCGTTCACGATGCTTTTTCTCCACCTGTACGAAGGTCAGGTAGGCATCCTTGTCATTTGCGATAGTAAAGCCGCTTTCCCAACGGGAGGCTACATCGTAGCCAATCTTTTGCAGAATGCTTGACCAGAACTGAAACGATTTTTCGATATCTGAAACATATATCTCAACGTGATCAAGCATATCTTTCGCTCATAAATAATAAAATAAAATATTAAATCTAAAAATCTGTATTATTTTCTATACTCGCAAATAAAAAGCCGCACGTCAATGCGCGCGGCTTTCTGGATCAATTTAGCGGGGTGTTAGACCGAAGGGTGCGAGGCCTGCACCACGGCAAAGGCCGCCATGTTGACGACGCCGCGCGAGGTGACGCTGGGCGACAGGATATGGGCGGGCAGGGCCGTGCCGAGCAGGATCGGGCCGACATGCAGGCCTTCCGTCAAGGTGCGGGTGACGCCCAGCGTGATGTTGGCCGCATCGAGGTTCGGGAAGACCAGCAGGTTTGCTTCGCCGGTCAGCACGCTGTTGGGCATGGCGCGTTTGCGCAGCGCTTCTGACAGGGCCGAGCCGCCCTGCATTTCGCCGTCCACTTCCAGTTCGGGTGCAGCCTCCTGCACGATCTTCAGCGCGCGGCGCATCTTGCGGGCGCTTTCGGAATCGCGCGAGCCGAAATTGGAATGGCTGGCGAGCGCGATTTTCGGCGTGATGCCGAAGCGGCGGATTTCCTTCGCGGCGAGAATGGCCATTTCGGCCACTTCTTCCGATGTCGGGTCGTTGTTGACGAAGGTATCGGTGAGGAACAGCGCACCCTGCTGGGTGATGAGCAGGCTGAGGCCGGCGAAGGAGCGCACGCCGTCCTGCTTGCCGATGATCTGGTTCACGTCGCGCAGATGGCGGTCGTAACGGCCTTCGAGGCCGCAGATCAGCGCATCGGCTTCGCCACGCTTGACCGACAGCGCACCGATGACAGTGGTGTTGGTGCGCACGATGGTACGTGCCGCTTCCGGGTTGATGCCGGCGCGGCCGACCAGGGCGAAATAATCATCCACATAGTCGCGGTAACGCGGATCGTCTTCCGGGTTCACCACGGCGAAATCCGTATGCGGGCGGATGCGCAGACCGAAACGCTTGAGGCGCGTTTCGATGATCTGCGGACGGCCGATGAGGATCGGGATGCCGGTGCCTTCTTCCAAGAGCACCTGGGCGGCGCGCAGCACGCGCTCGTCTTCGCCTTCGGCAAAGATGATGCGCTTCTTTTCGGCGGCCTTTGCGGCGTTGAACACAGGCTTCATGATGAAACCCGAGCGCCAGACGAAGCGGTTCAGCTGGTCGAGATAGGCTTCGAAATCGGTGATCGGCCGGGCGGCAACGCCGCTTGCGGCGGCAGCACGGGCAACGGCCGGGGCAATGCGCAGGATAAGGCGCGGATCGAAGGGCGAGGGGATGAGGTAGGTCGGGCCGAAGATCGGCGTTTCGCCGCTGTAAGCCTTGGCGGCCACTTCGGAAACTTCCTCACGCGCGAGTTCCGCGATGGCCTGCACGGCGGCCATCTTCATTTCCTCGTTGATCGTCGTCGCGCCGCAATCGAGCGCGCCGCGGAAGATATAGGGGAAGCAGAGCACGTTGTTGACCTGGTTCGGGAAATCCGAACGGCCGGTGCAGATCATCGCGTCCGGGCGGGCGGCACGCGCCTCTTCCGGCATGATTTCTGGCTTGGGGTTGGCAAGCGCGAGGATCAGCGGGTTCTCCGCCATGCGCTCCAGCAGTTCCGGCTTCAGAACGCCTGCCGCCGACAGGCCGAGGAAGACATCGGCGCCGTCGATCGTTTCGGCCAGCACGCGCTTGTCGGTCTTCTGGGCGTAAACTTCCTTCCACTCGTCCATCAGCGTATTGCGGCCGTCATAAACGAGGCCCTCGATGTCGTGGACCCAGATGTTTTCTTTCTTCGCGCCCATCGCAACGAGGAGGTTGAGGCAGGCAAGGGCTGCCGCACCGGCGCCCGAGGCAACGATCTTGACGCTGGACAGGGACTTTCCGGCCAGTTCCAGAGCGTTGGTGACAGCGGCGGCGACGATGATCGCGGTGCCGTGCTGGTCGTCGTGGAAGACGGGAATGTTCATCTTCTCGCGCAGCTGGCGCTCCACCTCGAAACACTCCGGCGCCTTGATGTCTTCAAGGTTGATGCCGCCGAAGGTGGGTTCCAGCGCCGCGATGGTGGAAACCATGTCGTTAATGCCGGGCGCGTCGATCTCGATATCGAACACGTCGATACCGGCGAATTTCTTGAAAAGGACGGCCTTGCCTTCCATCACAGGCTTGGAGGCGAGCGGGCCGATATTGCCGAGGCCAAGCACGGCCGTGCCGTTGGAGATGACGGCGACGAGATTGGCGCGGGCGGTGTAATCCGCCGCCATTTCCGGATTTTCATGGATGGCGAGGCAGGGTGCGGCGACACCCGGCGAATAGGCGAGCGCCAGATCGCGCTGGTTGCCGAGCGGCTTGGTGGCCTGGATCTCCAGCTTGCCGGGGCGCGGATAGCGGTGGAAAAAGAGCGCCTGTTCTTCGATGTCGGCCTTTGCCGTGTTGGCGGGCGTGTTGTTCTTATCGTGAGAGGTCATGTCTTCCACCGTCGTATCTGGTTTTATTTCGGACCCCTGAATACAACAAACTTCCCCGTGGTACAGCCGTTATTTACGGGCGTCTCATGCAAATGCGGCCACGGCTTATTCGCGTTTTCGTGAAGCGTTTCGTCATATTCCCTGCAAAAAACGGCCGCTGTCATGTTGCTGAAACACGAGTCTGGTTCAGAGAGGGAAGAAAGCCGCAGGGACGCAACCGAACAGGGGGATGAAATCCGTGGCCGGTCAAATCGAAACCAGACAGTTCAGAACGCTTTTCATTTCGGATGTTCATCTTGGTTCCAAGGCGGCCAAGACTGACTATCTGCTGGACTTCCTCAGACATCACGAGGCCGAAACGATCATTCTCGTCGGTGACATCGTCGACGGCTGGCGCCTGCGCCGCAGCTGGTACTGGCCGCAGGGTTGCAACGACGTGGTGCAAAAGCTGCTGCGCAAGGCCCGCAAGGGAACCCGCATCGTGTATATTCCCGGCAATCACGATGAATTCCTGCGGGAGTTCCCCGGCATGCATTTCGGCGGCATCGAAGTGGCCGAACGCATGATCCATGAGGCGGCCGACGGCAGGAAATATCTCATCATCCATGGCGACGAGTTCGACGTGGTGGTGCGCAACGCCCGCCTGCTCGCCTATCTCGGCGACTGGGCCTATGACGCAGCAATCGCCATCAATATCGCCATCGCCGCCGTACGCCGCCGCATCGGCCTGCCTTACTGGTCGTTTTCGGCCTGGGCCAAGCTGCAGGTGAAACACGCCGTCAACTTCATCGGTGAATTCCAGCGTGTGGTGGCGGATGAAGCCCGGCGCAACAATGTCGACGGCGTGATCTGTGGCCATATTCACCACGCCGTCATGGAAGACATGGACGGCATACGTTACATCAACACCGGCGACTGGGTGGAAAGCTGCACGGCGATTGCCGAGAACGCCGATGGCAGCTTCGAGCTGATCACCTGGATGCAGACGAGCGAAGTGGTCGCCGAGCAGACATCGGACGAAATGGAGCCGGTGAATATTCCGGGGCTGATTGGCAAGCACGCGGCGTGATTGGAGCGTTTGACGGGCGCTGATGGTAGGCTCACCTGTAAACGAGTGTTGGTTGAAATTGTAGCATCCGCATACCGTCATCCCGGCCCTGAGCCGGGATCCAGTGCGATCAAGTCTTTGATCGCGTAAGACTTATTTCTCACGGCGCAGACGCGCCGTGGCTGGATGCCGGATCAGGTCCGGCATGACGGAGGTGAGGCTTTAGAGGCTTCTCAGTAACCTTCCGGTGACGCACCGGAGAGAGGGTGCGAATGCAGCCTCTAGGCACCAACCCAGTCCGGACCCTTGGCGAGAGCTCTACCCCCACAATTCCGGCCGCCCCGGATAAACAAGCGAGCCTTCATAAACCAGCCCAGGCTCCCGATCCTCGGCCAAAAGCAGCGGGCCGTCGAGATCGGCAAAGGCCGTGCCCTGCGCGGCAAGCACGGCAGGTGCCATGCCCAACGAGGTGCCGAGCATGCAGCCGACCATGATGGTGAAACCGAGCCTTTCGGCCTCCGCCTTCATGACAAGCGCCTCTGTCAGGCCGCCGGTCTTGTCGAGCTTGATGTTGATCGCGTCGTAGCGGTCGCGCAGGCCGGTGAGGTCCTTGGTGGAATGCACGCTTTCATCGGCGCAGATCAGCACCGGATGGTCGATACGGGAGAGAATGGCGTCCTTGCCAGCGGGCAGGGGCTGTTCGATCAGCGATATCTTCAGCTCTGCCGCAAGCCTCAGATAATATTCGATATTGTCGTCGTTCCAGCCTTCGTTGGCATCGATGATGATGCGCGCCTCGGGTGCGGCTGCGCGGACGGCCCGCAGGCGGGCTTCATCGTCGGCTGTGCCGGTCTTGATCTTCAGAAGCGGACGTCCGGCGTTCTCTGCGGTCTTTGCGGCCATGGTCTCCGGGTCTGCAAGCGAAATCGTATAGGCTGTGACGAGCGGCTCTGCCTCCTGTCCGAGGACCTGCTCGGCGACGCTCTGGCCGCTCATCTTCGCCTCGAGATCCCAAAGCGCGCAATCCACCGCATTACGGGCCGCACCCGGTTCCATCGCCTGCTGCAACTCCTGCCGCGTCAGGCCTGCGGCGATCCGCTCCGCCATCGCCTCGATATCGGCAATGACGCCTTCGATGCTTTCGCCATATCGCGGATAGGGCACACATTCACCTCTGCCGGTGAAGGAACCATCGCGGATGGTGCACGTTACGACATCCGCATGCGTCCGGGTGCCGCGTGAAATGGTGAAGCTGCCAGCAACGGCGAAACGTTCTGTTGTGGCTTGAAGGTAACGGGGCATGTTTTTTCACTTCCGATTGGGCGTCAAATGACACATGACGCCAAATTTATCACGAATTGTCGGCTGCCACTGTGGCTTGCCGGAGGCCGAAACGTTATGAAACCTTTAAGAATCTCGTGACGGCTGCATTCGCTCGGAGCATTATGCAAGAACAGGACACACGGCAACAGGCGACCCCGGCCGCAATCACCGAAGACGGCACCGTCTCCGGCGGCGGCCTGCGCTATGTCATGAGCGGCTCCTGGCGCAACAGTAATCTCTCCGCCGTTTTACCTGATCTCGATAAGATCGAAAAAAGCAGACCCGCCGGCCCGGTGGAGATCGAGCTTTCCTCCGTCGAGTCCATCGATACGACCGGCGCCTGGATCATCCAGCGCCTGCGCAAGGACCTCGAGGCGAATGGTGCGACCGTCACGCTCAGCGGCAACGACCGTATCGAGCAGGTGATCGGGCAGCTGCCCGACAAGGCGGAGATGGAGGCGGAGCCGGTCGCGCGCGAGGGACTGGTGGAGCGCATCTTTTCTCCGATCGGCAAGGCCGTGGTCCAGAACGGCGCGGATTTCCTGGCGGGCATGTATATTCTGGGTTCGGCAGTGCGCGGTGCGCAGATGAAGCTCGGGCGCGGGCGCGGCGTCTCGCCGGCGGCAATCGTCAACCAGATCGACCATATGGGCGTGCGCGCCGTGCCGATCATCATGCTGATGTCGTTCCTGATCGGTGCCATCATCGCCCAGCAGGGCGCGTTCCAGCTCAGATATTTCGGGGCTGAGGTCTTCGTCGTCGATCTCGTCGGCATTCTCCAGCTGCGTGAAATCGGTGTGCTGCTGACTGCGATCATGATCGCCGGCCGCTCCGGCAGCGCCATCACCGCCGAAATTGGCTCCATGAAGATGCGCGAGGAAATCGACGCGCTGAAGGTGATTGGCCTCAATCCCGTGGGCGTGCTGGTGTTTCCGCGGCTGGTGGCGCTCACCATTGCGCTGCCGCTTCTGACCATTCTCGCCAATTTTGCCGCGCTTTTTGGTGCTGCCATCGTGGCGCTGCTTTATTCCGGCATCACTTTTGAGGTGTTCCTCTCGCGTCTGCATGGCGCGGTGGAGGAATCGACCATCGCAGCGGGTATGATCAAGGCGCCGTTCATGGCGCTCATCATCGGCATCGTCGCAGCGGTGGAGGGCATGAAAGTAGGCGGCTCGGCGGAATCGCTCGGCCAGCACGTCACCTCCTCGGTGGTGAAGTCGATCTTCGTCGTCATTCTGGTGGATGGTCTTTTTGCCATCTTCTACGCAGCCATCGATTTCTAGGGAGGGCGCGTTGGAAACACTGGACCAGAAACCGCAGCAGCAGACAAAGACCGGAAAAGACGGCCGCGAGGTGGTGCTTTCCGTCGAGGGCGTGACAGTCGGCTTTAACGGCCGGAACGTGCTGGAAGATCTCAATCTCGATGTCTATCGCGGCGAAATCCTGGGTTTCATCGGTCCCTCCGGGGCCGGAAAATCCGTGTTGATGCGCACGGTCCTGCGGCTTTTGCCACGGCAGGCGGGCACGATCAGCATTCTCGGCTCTGATTATGACAAGGCGGGCGAGGACGAGCGCATGAGGCTCGACCAGCGGCTTGGGGTGCTGTTCCAGCAGGGCGCGCTGTTTTCCGGCCTGACGGTGAAGGAAAACATCCAGCTGCCGATGCGCGAATATCTCGATCTGCCGAAGAAACTGATGGACGAGCTTGCCTATCTCAAGATCGAGATGGTGGGGCTGAAGCCCGATGCGGGCGACAAATACCCGTCGGAACTGTCAGGCGGCATGATCAAGCGCGCAGCGCTTGCCCGGGCGCTGTCGCTCGATCCCGACCTCGTCTTCCTTGATGAGCCGACATCCGGCCTCGATCCCATCGGGGCGGCGGAATTTGATATGCTGATCGCGCGGCTGCGCGATTCGCTCGGCCTGACCGTTTATATGGTGACGCACGATCTCGACAGCCTGTTCTCCGTCTGTGACCGCATTGCGGTTCTCGGCCAGAAGAAGGTGCTGGTGGAAGGGACGCTGCAGGACATGTTTGCCTGCGACGACCCGTGGGTGCAGTCCTATTTCCGCGGTAAACGGGCGCGCTCTGTCGTTCTTCCGGACGACAGGCAGGAACATCCGGTGGAGTAACGAGAAGCATGGAAACCAAGGCGAACTACACCATAGTCGGAATTTTCACGCTGATCGTGATCGCCGCTGCATTTGGCTTCGTTTACTGGATGGCGGAATTCGGCCGCGGTGGCCCGACAGCACAGCTTGTGGTGCGTATTCCGGGCTCCGCCAATGGCCTTTCGGTCGGCTCTCCGGTGCGTTTCAACGGTATTCCCGTCGGCACGGTGCGCGGGCTTGCAATCGACCGCGACGACCCGGCCTATTCCATCGCCTTTACAGAGGTACAGGCGGATGCGCCGGTTTTCCCTTCCACACGCGCCGTGCTTGAAATTCAGGGCCTGACCGGAGCGGCGTATATCGAGCTTTCCGGCGGCAACAAGGATGGCGAGCGCATTCTGCAGAAAGCCGTCGAAAGCGGTGTTCCGGCCGAGCTGACGGCCGATCTTTCCAGCGTCACCAACCTGCTTGCCACCGCCGACAAGATACTGAAGCGCGCCGATGGCGCCATCGGCGAATTGCAGGGCTTCGTGCAGGATGCGCGCGGCCCGCTGACGCAGACGGTTCGCAATGCCGAAAAATTCTCCGATGCGCTGGCGGCAAACTCCGATGGCATCAAGAATTTCATTGCCAGCCTCAGCTCGCTTTCCACCACCGTACAGTCGGTCTCGGTGCGCCTCGACGGCACGCTGAGCGCCATCGAAGATCTGGTGAAGGCAGTGGATGCTGGCAAGATCGATTCCATCCTGTCCAATGTCGACAAGGTGACGAAGGATGTCGCGTCGGCTTCGAGCGATATTCAGGGCATCATGGAAACGGTGCAGAGCACGGCGCGCAATTTCGAGGCGGCAAGCACGGAAGTGCAGACGGTCGTCAAGCGCGCGGATGAGCTTCTCGCCTCCGTCGATCCCGCCAAGGTGGGCACCGTGGTTGACGACGTTTCCTCTGCGACCGCCGATGCGCGCGATGCTGTCGCGAACTTCAAGCGGATCGCCGATGATGTGGGCGCACGGCGCGCCGATATCGATCAGGCGGTTTCCGATTTCACCGAGATGGGCCGCAAGCTGAACCTGGCCTCCAGCCGCGTTGATGGGATTCTCGCCAAGGTGGACGGCATGCTCGGCACTGACGACGCCAATTCGCTGTTTGCCAAGGCGCGTGAGACGCTCACCTCCTTCAAGGCGGTGGCCGACAATCTCAATGCCCGCATCGGGCCGATCGCCGACAATCTGACCCGCTTCTCAAGCTCGGGCCTGAAAGATTTCCAGGCATTGATCGGCAGCACGCGACAGACGGTGGACAATCTCAACAATGCCATCACCAATATCGACCGCGATCCGCAACGGTTGATTTTCGGCGGCGAAACCGTGAAACAATATGACGGCAGAACAAGGCGCTAAGAGGGGTATGGGCCAATGAGACTATCGATGAACGGCCAACGCCGCGCCCTCGTTCTGGCTCCGCTGCTTGCTGCAATGATGGCGGGCTGCGCGGGCGCGCCGAAGAACGATACGTTCGATCTCTCCGTCTCGCCGGCGGCGGTGACGCAGGGGCCGTCGCTGAAAAGCCGTCAGCTGCTGATTGCCGATCCGACCGCCCTGAAGGCGCTGGACAGCGAAAACATCGTGGTGCGGCTTTCGGGCTCGGAAGTGCAATATCTCGGCAATTCGCAGTGGAGCGACCGCCTGCCGCGTATGGTGCAATCCAAGCTCGTGGAAGCGTTCGAGGATACCGGCAAACTCGGCGGCGTCGGCCGGCCGGGGCAGGGGCTGGCGATCGATTATCAGGTCGTGAGCGATATCCGTGCCTTCGAGATCGATACGGCGAAGAACCTCGCCAATATCGAAATCTCGGTGAAGCTCCTCAACGACCGCAACGGCACGGTGAAGGCGCAGGAGGTGTTCCGTTCCAGCGCCCGCGTCAGCGGCTCAGGCAACGCCAATTTCGTGAAAGCACTCGACCAGGCCTTTGCCGCCGCGACGCGCGAGATTGTGGCCTGGACGCTGAAGTCTCTCTGACGGTTGGTCCGTGCAGGCGCGGTGCCGGCACGGACGCTATCGGTATTTTCCGATCGTTTCAGGCGGCGTCCTGCTGCGACTTCCATTCCGGCAGGGGGAAGACGCGGTCGTAGCTCCAGTTGAAGACAAAAGCATAGACCACGTAAAAAAGCGCGAAGGAGATATCCATCACCAGCGCGTGGGCAAGGCTGATATTCAGATACCAGGCGATGAAGGGCATCAGGACGATAAGCAGGCCGAGTTCGAACAGCACCGCGTGCCCGACCCGAATGGCGGGTGTCTTGAGCGTCGTGCCCTTCAGGCGCTGCATGGCGTGGTCGAAGCCGAGATTATAGACGTAATTCCAGATGGTCGCGAGCGTGGCGCTGACGAGGCCCACGACGCCGATATCCTCCATGGGCATGCCAAACAGCAATGCGCCGAGTGGAATGACCAGCAGAAGCCCGATGATCTCGAAACTGAGGGCGTGGCGGATACGATCTTGCAGGGAGCGCATTCTATTCTCCGGTTTGTGACCGGGCCGTCCCGCATGCTGTCGCCGATGTGGCCGAGGTCGTCCTCGCGCCTGGTCATATATAGCTTTCGGGCGGATTTTTCAAGCATGGGGGACTTGGGGAGTGTTCCGCCTGCTTCGTCTCGCCGCCGCGGAAGAAAAAACAGGCGGCGACGCGTTCATTCTTTCGACTGCAACAACGAAACCGTGATCGGAACAAGAACAGTGCATTTTCGTTATCGCTTACGGAAGGAGTCGTGCAATGCAGCAGAATTCCCTCGAAGGAAGAACGATCAAGGCCGCCAACCAGGCTAAGGTTTCGACTTACACGCCAAGCCTGATTTCCCTCAAGGGAAGTTACGTGGCGATGATATTTCGCAGACCGCTTTGCGGAAATCCGCTGGATCTGCGGAAGAAATAACAAAGCATGACCAGTTCTGGCGCGCCATTCGCATATCGAAACGACGACTACCGACGTTAAGTTTATAAGGTGTCTCTAAAGTGTGATTTTCAATCCGGTTCGTCTCCACCTAGACTGGAGATTGCCATAAAAGCGAAGGGAGAATGACATGAAATCAGTTCTCATTATCGCCGCTGTCTTTGGTTTTTCCGCCAGTGCAGCGCTTGCGGAATGCGCGGGTCATGAAAAGATCAACGCTTCCGTCCCTGCCGTCGACCGCGAATTCAAAACCGCAAGCATCGTTCCGCCGACGGAACCGGCTGACAAGCCCGTCGTCATCCTGAAAAAGACCGATCGCCTTCCCGCCGCGGCGGTTGCCACCACCGGCGAGCCCGAAGCCGCAATGCAACGCATGCAATAAGACAGAACCATGATCTCTTCATTCTGAAAATCCCGTGCTCGATGTGATCCGCACGGGATTTTTCATTGTCTGCTGCGTCGCGCCGCCGCCGTTTTGCAGCGTTTGAACGGCACCAGAAAGGCAGACAGCCTCAGCTGTCGAGCTTCAGCGACAATTGCCGCGGTCCTTCGCTCTTCTTGAGCACGTAAAGCGGCCGGGTGATGATGACCTCGGTGCGCCGCTGCAATTCGCGCCGGCGTTCCAGCGCGCGCTCGCGCATGTCACGGGAACGGGCCACGACGGTGAGGGCATTTTCTATGGTTGCGTCTGCTGTGTTCATCGCTGACCTCCATAATGTTCACTATATGTTCTCATTATTGGCCGCTTGTGTCAACACTAAGGCAGGCTGTCAGCGCCATTCCGACATTGCTGGGTAAACAGGGGCGTATCACGTGGCAGCGGGCGTGGGGCCCGGCACGGCTCCGCAAGGCGCATCATGCGCCTGCGGTGGAGGCGTTTAGCCTACGCCAGCCTGGGATCGGTGTGTGGGGATGGATATCAAGATTGCCCGGGCGCTGATCCGCCCCGGCGGCAGGGTGCATTCAGGAGTGGGGGCGTTGATCCGGCGCTGCGAGCGTCGATAACATATCGGTGAGATGTTCGCTGGCGAGCGCCACGATGGCGAGTGCGGCCTGCTGGCGGTTCCAGCCGGCATGTTCGGCTTTTTCAATGAGCCCCTGAATGGAGGGTTCCAGTGCGAACTGGCACTCGGCCTGATAGTCCATGGTGTCGATCGAAAGCGACGGGGAATTGATTGCGGCCCGCATCGTTTGGTCTCCCTGTTTTCCGTCATGTCCTTCAAACGCGAAACGCAAATTGGAACATGCACATTCAGAGGCCGGTGATACCGCATATGCCCCGCAGGGCCCGATATCACTGGCAGCGAATCCCCCAGCAGGCGGGAGTTAACGGCAAGTGCCCGTCGCTGTCAACGAATGCCCGGTAGCGATGAGGCGGGGATGCGCTTTTTCAGAGGCTTCGGTTGCGGAAGGGTTTTCGTCTCCAGATCAGCAGAGCCATGACATAAAGCGCGAAAAGGACGAACCATGTGACCGGAAGCACCATGAAAAGCGCCGCGAAAGCACAGCTTCCCTCGAAACAGGAGCCGAGGAGCCCGGAATCGGCAAGGGCTGCCGATAATAAAAACGCACATACCCCGCTCCCGACCGCGCCGAGGACGAACAGCAATATGGTGATGAGTAATCTCATAATCTCGATCATAGGGATGATTGAGACAGCTTTGCGGAAGTAACGTCACCGCAACGCCGAGAATCGCGCTTTCGTCCGCTTCATCGCAAGAATTTGAAGAGGCATCCCGGGATCGTTGGGTGCCTCGACGCAGTATGACTGAAAAACCGCCCGGGGGTTATGTCAATTTCCTTTCTGGGGCGCTGTTTTAATGTATATCTTGATTAAGAGCGGTATATTGTGTAATATATTGTGCAATATAAATATTATTTTGATAGATTTTAGAAAGTTAATGAGTATTTTTGATTCATAATTTTGTATCTAGGTTAGGCGATATATCCGATTTTTATTTCATTGATATTTTAGACATCACTTACTGGCAAGCGGCACGGGCTCACCATCCTGCGGCTGTGTCGCGAGGAAAGGATAGCAAATTTGTTCATTCTTTCATTCCCGGCTTGCCCGACCGGCAAGCTCTCGGGCCTTGTGGCCTGCGCCATCGTGCTGACAGGTTTCCTGACGCAGGCTTCCGCTCAGTCGCGCGCCTGCAACGACCCTACACCTGTCGGCAATCTCAACGAAATGTTCGATGCCATCTTCGCCTGCTGGGTGCCGCCGGAGGACACGGAGGGACTGGTGGTGACGCTGCAGTTCATTTTGCACAAGGACGGAAGGATAAGGGACAAGGTGGTGGTGATTGCCGCGCGCCCGCAGGAGGAAAGTCCAAGACGCAGGGCCTTCATCGAATCCGCCATCGAGGCGGTAAGGCGGGCGGCACCTGTTCCCTTTACCGGGCAGTTTGGAAGCCGTATCGCCGGCCGGCCGCTGGCGCCGCGTTTTGTCGGTGTAAAAGAGCCTGTGCCAACGCTGGAACTTTAGAGGAGGCCAGGCGAAAACACGCGACGCTTCGAGCGCTGGCGTCGTGACTGCCGCAGCAATTTTACTGCTATCGCGCGGAATGCCCGACCTAAGACGAGGCTTCCGAAGCTCACGCGATGCTTCAATCCGGCATCACAACGTCTTGTCACTATGGAGAAATTTGGTGGGTGATGTAGGGCTCGAACCTACGACCCGCTGATTAAGAGTCAGCTGCTCTACCAACTGAGCTAATCACCCGACCGGCACCGTGTGGCGGTGTGAGGGGGCGTATAAAGGGGAAGTTTGGGCTTGTCCAGCGCGTAAATGAAATTTCTTCGATTTTTGTGACGAAAAAATTTCGGCCGCGCTGGAAAAGCCTGGAAATCCGGTGTTTTACGGATTTTTTCTTTTCGTCATCCGCGCCTGAACGCCCGCCCGATAAAGATGAGGATGCAAGCGCCGATGAAGCCGGCGATCAAATATCCCAGCCAGCCGGTCAAAACGATTCCGAAGACCGAAAGGATGGCGTTGGCGATGATGGCGCCGACGATTCCGAGAAGGATGTTCATGAAAACACCCATATTGCTTTTCATGAATTGTTCGGCGAGCCACCCCGCGACGCCACCGATGATGATGGCTGCAATCCAGCCAATGCCAGCAGATTCCATGATTTCCTCCCATGTTTGCTGCACGATCAAAGGTGATGATTCGCGCGGGGAAAAGCAAGGTAAACTCCTGAAAACCTCGCTTCATGCGGGTGGTTTTCCGCGCTGCAGGCGCTAAATAGCCTGATGCGGTGCAAGAGATGAAAGGCGTGGATGTGCGGTTGATGTTTGGCGGATGGATGAGCGGCAGGCGGGTGCTTCACAAGCGGGCGGGCCGTGGCCGGCGGAGCGGCGGACTTGCCGCCTTTCTGGTCGCGATTTTTGCGCTTTTCAGCGTCTTGAGCGTTGCGCCTGTCTCGGCGCAGGAGGCGACGACGCCCACGGCGCCGGGCGCCATCCAGCCCTCGACCATCGAGCAGGCAAAAGCCGATCTGGAAAAATGGAAATCGGATCTGGCGTTTATTTCGGGACAGGTGGAGGCAGGCGGACGCGATGACGCCCAGCTTGTCGATCTCAAGGGGCGGGCGGACGGTATCGCCGCCGATGCTGCCGCAACCAACACCAAGCTTCGAGCGCGGCTGGACCAGATCAAAACCCGGCTGGATGCACTGGGTGCCGCGCCCGGCGAAGGGCAGCCTCCGGAAGCCGACATGGTGACGGACGAGCGTAACCGGCTGACGGCGGAACGCGGCGAAGTGAATGCCATGGCCGGCGAGGTGGAGGCCACGGCCAATAATGCCGCACAAATTTCCAACAATATAACAGCCGTCCGCCGGGCGCTGTTTGCCGCAACGCTGTTCAAGCGAACGGAAGTCTCCGCCGAGACGCTCGGTGATGCCTCGTCCGCCTTCCTGACGGAACTCACCAACCTCAACAATGCGTTCAGCAGCTGGGCAGCCTATGTATGGAATTACAAGCGGCTGCCGATGTTCGGGGCGGTGACGCTGTCGATCATGGCCGCATTGCTGTTTCTGGTTGGCGGCTACCGTCTTTTCGGCAGTCGTATGGAGCGGCGCGCCTTTACGGGGGCACCATCCTATTTGAGACGGCTATCGGTGGCCTTCTGGTCCACCATGGTGCAGTCGCTGTCGCTGTTCCTGTTTCTGCTCACGTCGGCGTTTTTCCTTGATAATTTCAACGTGTTGCGGTCCGACATCGCGCCGATCCTGTTCGGCGCCATGGCGGTCACGGGCTTCGTTTATTTCGTGTCGCGGCTGAGCTATGCGATCTTTGCGCCGACGCAGCCGGAATGGCGCCTGCTGAAGGTTTCCAATCGCGGCGCACATCAGCTGTCCTCGGCCGTGCTTTTGATGGCGCTGGTGAATGGTCTCGATTATCTGTTCGGCACCATCAGCGAGACGCTTTATTCGCCGCTTATCGTCACCGTTGCCAAGAGTTTCGTCGCCTCGATCATCATCGGTCTCATTCTGCTCGCCGTATCGTTCCTGAGGCCGGTGATCGGCGAGGGGCAGGATTATGAGACCGGCAACCAGCGCCTGCCGCGCTGGCTCGTCATTCTGCTGCGCATCGGCGGCCTCGTTCTCATCGGCGCGTGCCTGACGGGTTATGTCGGTCTTGCGCGCTTCCTCGCCACGCAGATCGTTGCGACAGGCGCGGTGCTGGCCACCATGTATATCGGCATTCTCTCAGGCAAGGCCATTTCCCGGCAGGGCGCCTTCGCCGAATCGCTCGTCGGCCGTTACCTTGCCCGCCGTTATGGCCTTGGACCCGTGCCGCTTGATCAGGCCGGGCTTGTGGCGGGGCTTGGCATCTATGCCGTGGCCTTGACCTTCGGTGTGCCGCTCATCCTGTTTTCCTGGGGCTTCCAGCCCGGCGATATAGAAAGCTGGGCTTATCGCCTGCTGACGGGCATCACCGTCGGCAATGCCTCGATCTCGCTGATCGGCATTTTCGGCGGCATTCTCGTCTTCGCCATCGGTTACATCATCACGCGCTGGTTCCAGAAGTGGCTGGACAGCAACGTCATGGCGCGCGGCCAGGTGGATGCCGGCGTGCGTAACTCCGTCAAAACAGGCATCGGATATCTCGGCATTGCGGTTGCGGCCATTTTCGGCGTGTCTTCCGCCGGCCTCAACCTCTCCAGCCTGGCGCTGGTCGCTTCCGCCCTTTCGGTCGGTATCGGTTTCGGCTTGCAGAATATCGTATCGAACTTCGTCTCCGGCCTCATCCTGCTGGTGGAGCGCCCCTTCAAGGTGGGCGACTGGGTGGTGACGGGAACGACCGAAGGCACGGTCAAGCGGCTTTCGGTGCGCGCAACGGAAATCGAGACCTTCCGCGGCCAATCGATCATCGTGCCGAATTCCGAATTCATCAATTCCTCCGTCGGTAACTGGACGCACCGCAACCGCATCATGCGCGCTGAAATCCCGGTCTCTGTTGCCTATGATTCCGATCCGCAGAGGGTCATGGACATTCTGCTTGAGCTGGTGCGCGCCCAGCCGCCGGTATTGCGCAATCCCGAGCCGCATGTGGAATTCCTCCGTTTCGGCGACTTTTCGCTGGATTTCGAACTGCGCTTCCATCTCGCAGACCTCTCGAATGGGCTTGCCGTGAAGAACTCCCTGAGGATCGCCATTCTCCAGCGCTTCCGCGAGGAGGGCATCGCCATCCCGTTCCCGCAGCGCAACCTCAACATCCACGTGGAAGGCGACGCCAATCCGCAGATGCTGGCAGCCCTGCTTTCGGAGGAGGGCGACAAGGCGGTGGTGGCCCATACGGGGGCAGCTGCGCCGGAGAAAGAGGCACCGAAAAACGACAAGGCGACAGAGCCGAAGGAGAAACCCGGCGCGAAAGCGTAGATCGCTGTTGATCGCGGACATTGAGTTCCGGCCAAGGGTGCTCGCCGCTTTTCCACTTCTCCTCGCCAGCGAGAAAGGTCGCGGCAGCGGGTTGAGGGGGCGCGCTCTGCGGAGTCCGGCAACGTTGCCCCTCATCCGATCCTTCGCGCCAGCTTCTCTCCGGCGGGAGAAGAAAAGAGCGGCAAAGCTGTGCAACGTTCGTCCGGCACGCTCCGCAATTTCTTCCCTGTCGCAGCACCCTATGGCCATGTCGCAATCAGGCGGCTGAACGACCCGCAAGCGCTTCATATTCCTCCCATCCAAAGCTGGCGGAATAAGGCAAGGCCGGCGCTTTTCAGGGGTTCTGTAAATGAAGACACATGCACGGGCGGTGGTGATCGGTGGCGGCGTCGTCGGCGTCTCGACGCTTTATCATCTGGCCAAGAAGGGCTGGAGCGACAGCGTGCTCATCGAGCGCAAGGAGCTGACCTCCGGTTCCACCTGGCACGCGGCCGGGCTTCTGCCGCTGTTCAACATGAGCTACTCGGTTGGCCAGATCCACAAATATTCCGTGAAGTTCTACGAGGAACTGCAGGAAGAGACCGGCATGAATGTCGGTTTCTCCAAGGTCTCCAACATCCGTCTCGCCCGCACCAAGGATCGCTGGGACGAATATATGTATTATGCCGGCATTGCCGAGACCATCGGCGTGCGCGTCAATATGCTGACGCCGGAGCAGGTGAAGGAGATCTGGCCGCTCTGCGAGACGGACGGCCTGCTCGGCGCCATCCAGCATCCTGATGACGGTTATATTCAGCCCGCCGATCTGACGCAGGCGCTGGCCAAGGGCGCGCGTGACCGCGGGGCGACCATCTATCGCAACACGACAGTCACCGCCATCGAGCAGCTTGAAGACGGTCACTGGAAGGTGACGACAGACAAGGGCGAGATCATCGCCGAGCACATCATCTCCTGCACGGGCTCCTTTGCCCGCAAGACCGGCGAGATGGTCGGCATCAACATTCCGGTCATTCCGGTCGAGCATCAATATATCGTCACCGAGCCGCATCCGGCCATTCAGGAACGCCGCCGCCAGGGCTTGCCGGAAATGGGCGTGCTGCGCGAATCCGACTCGGCCTGGTACATGCGTGAAGAGGCGGGCGGGCTGATCCTCGGTCCTTATGAAGTTGGCGCGCCGGTCTGTTATGTCGACGGTCCATCCGATGACAGCGAATATGAGCTGTTCCAGGAAGAACTCGATCGACTGATGCCGCATATCGAAACAGCCATGGTGCGCGTTCCGGCCTTCGGCGAAGTGGGCATCAAGAAGGTCTATAACGGCGCGATCGCCTATACGCCTGATGGCAATCCGATTGTCGGTCCTGCGCCGGGCCTGAAGAATTTCTGGCTGAACGAAGGCCATTCCTTCGGCATCACCGCCGCTGGTGGTGCTGGCTGGCAGCTGGCCGAATGGATCGTCGATGGCGAGCCGACGCTCGACCTGATGGGTGTCGATCCGCGCCGCTTCGGCCCTTACGCAACGGAAGGTTACCTCATCGCCAAGAACGAGGAAGCCTATGCCAACGTCTTCACCATGCATTACCCGGATGAAGAGCGCTCTGCCGCCCGTCCGCTGAAGACGACGCCGGTTTATGACCGTCTGAAGAAGCTCGGCGGCGTGTTCGGCTCCGTCTATGGCTGGGAGCGCGCCAACTGGTATGCGCCCGAAGGTTACGCGCTGCGTGAGGAAGACCTCGGCGTTGGCGCCGACGTCATCACCAGTCATAACCATGCACCGGCTCTGGATGACGGCCGTATCGTTGAGAAGTGGTCGTTCCGCCGCTCGAACTACTTCGAGCATGTCGGCAACGAAGTGAAGAACGTCCATCAGAATGTCGGCGTGCTCGATATGTCTGCCTTCGCGAAGATGGAGGTTTCCGGCCCCGGCGCGCGTGCCTGGCTCGACAGCATTCTCGCCAACGCGGTGCCGAAGAAGCGAGGCCGCATCGCGCTCACCCATCTTCTGACGCCGAATGGCGGCGTGAAGGCGGAGTTCACGGTCTATGAATGGGCGCCGGGCCGCTTCTACATGGTTTCGGCCGGTGGTCTCGAAGCGCATGACCATGACGTGCTACTCCGCCTGGCGCCGACCGATGGCTCGGTCGTGCTGCAGCCGATCACCCAGAAATACGGCGTGCTGGTTCTAGCCGGTCCGAAATCGCGTGATCTCCTGAAGAAGCTGACCCGCACCAGCCTTGAGAACAAGGACTTCCCCTGGCTCACCGGCAAGCAGATTTCCGTCGGCGTTGCGACGGCGCATGCGCTGCGCGTCAACTTCGTGGGTGAACTTGGCTGGGAGTTGCATCACCCGATCGAGATGCAGAACTACATCTTCGACCGGCTGATGGAAGCCGGTGCCGAATTCGGCATCAAGCCTTTCGGTATCCGCGCCATGGTTTCCATGTCGCTCGAAAAGTCCTATCGCAATATGGGCCGCGAGCTTTCGGTGGAATACAATGCCTATGAATCGGGTCTCGACCGTTTCCTGCGCCCGGAGAAGAGCTTCATCGGCCGCGACGCACTGGTGGCCTACAAGGAGGCGGGCCTGAAGTCGGTCTTCTCGACGCTCACCGTGTCGGGCAATACGGATGTCGATGCGCGCGGTTCGGAAGCGATCTTCGATGAAAACGGCGCACTTGCAGGGCGCGCGACGAGCGGCGGTTTCGGCTGGCGTCTTGGCAAGTCGATCGCGCTCGCCATGCTCAAGCCGGAATATGCCGCAGTCGGCACCAAGCTGAAGATCCGTATTCTCGGCACCTCCTATGACGCCGAAGTGGTGGAAGAAAGCCCCTTCGACACCGACAACGCGCTTCTGCGCGCATAAGACCAAAATCCCCTCCCAAAGTCGGAATACGGCCCCTCGCGGGCCGTATTTCCGTTTAAGTAAGCATGTGCTCAACTGATGCGTCAGGAAAAGTGCTATTAATCATTCTGAAAAATGAGCCTGCTATCTTCCGCTGACATACGATGGGGGATCGGGGCAGAATGAATTTCCTGGGCATCACGGGCATGCAATATTCGGGCGTGCCTTTTACCAATAACCGCATTTTACTGGCGGAAGACAGCAACGTGTTTACCCAGATGGTGAGCAGGCGGCTCAACGAGATGCTGGGCGTTACCGTGGAAGTATGCCGCTCCTTCGAGGAATTGCAGGCCTGCTACGAACATTCTTCCGAGCCGGTGACGCTCGCCATTTCCAACATCAACCTGCCGGGCGCGGAAAAGGGCGAAGCGCTGGAATATCTGATCGATCTATCGATCCCGACCATCGTTTTCACCAGCACCTTTCACGAGGCGACGCGTGAAACGCTGATCGCCAAGGACGTGGTGGATTATATTCTGAAAGACAATATCTTCGCCGTGGATATGCTGACGGAATCCGTCTGTCGCTTCCTCACCAACCACCGCCATCATGTGCTGATCGTTGACGACAGCCCGACGGCGCGGGCGCTGCTTTCGAGCCGTCTCAAGCGTTATAATTTCCGCGTCAGCCTGGCAGACAGCGGTGCGAAGGCGCTCGATATTCTAAGGGCCAATCCCGATATCGGCCTCGTCGTCACCGACTATAACATGCCCGACATTGACGGTTTCGAGCTGACGCGGCGCATCCGCACCGTGCGCGGCTCCCATGAACTGCGCATCATCGGTGTTTCCTCCTCCACCAACCGTCTGCTGTCGGCGCGTTTCCTGAAGGCTGGCGGCAATGATTTCATGCTGCGGCCCTTCATTGATGAAGAGTTCTATTGCCGCGTCAACCAGAACCTCGATACGCTGGTGCAGATACAGCTGGCGAAGTCCGGGGTGCGGCCGGCTGCGTAAGCCGGACGCTCGTCTTCAAAGCTGAGATTCAAGCGGCAGGAAACGCATGATGCCGGCGATGAGGCGGCGGCCGATAGCGGCGTCTGGCTCGCGCCGGTAGGTCTTGGTACGGCCCTGTTCCTCCGTCGTCCAGACGATGCGGTTGCTGCTGTCGATCTCCAGTTCAAAGCTCATCGTGCGGCGGATTTCCTCGGCGAATATTTCGTCCATGCAAGCGACCAGCGGCGGCGATGTGAAGACCACGCCCATCTCCGTATTGAGAGAGGCCGAGCGCGGATCGAAATTCAGCGAGCCGATATAACCTGTCATGCCGTCACGCGTGAATGCCTTGGTGTGCAGGCTCGCCTGTCCGGAACCGCGCAGGGTGAAGTTCGGCTGGTCCACCTGCGAACGCAGCTCGTGCAGGCGTACGCCGCCCGAGAGAAGCGGCTTGCGATAGCGGGCATATCCGGCGTGAACGGCGGCCACATCCGTTGCCGCCAGCGAATTGGTGAGGATGGCCAGCGATACGCCCCGTTCGGCAATATCAAGGAAAATCTCAACGCCCTGTTTGCCGGGAATGAAGTAAGGGGATGTGACGTGCAGGCTGTCGCTTGCCGCCTGCAGCAGGGGCAGCAGGCTTTCCATCAGGAAGTTGTGGCCCTTCCGCCGCTTGCCTGCCGCTTTTTCCGGAGGATCGGCAAGCACATCCACGGAATCCACCCAGTGCATGCGGTCCGACATCAGGAAATGATCTCGGTCATACTGGCTTTCAACGCGCTCCAGATAAGGTTTTGCGGCTTCGCTTTTTGGCAGGGCGTCCAGCTCGCGCCGTAATCTTGCGAGTTTGCTCGGCCTGCGCGCCAGAAGCGAGCGAACGGGGACGGAAACGGCGCTGTTCCAGTAATCATCGAAGATTTCCGTTGCGTCGGCCACGACGTCACCGAAGCCGAGAATATCGAAATCGTGGAAATTCGCCCGTTCGGCCGCATCGAAATAGGCGTCGCCGATATTTCGACCGCCAACGATCACCGCGCGGCCATCGGCAATCCAGGCCTTGTTATGCATGCGGCGATTGACACTGCGAAAGCGCAGCAAAAGTTCCATGCCGCGATGGAGCATGTTCTCCCGCGCCCGGGTGGGGTTGAACAGGCGAAGTTCGATGTTGGGATGGCTGTCGATGGCGTGGAAAATTCGGTCTGACATGGAGACGCCGAGATCATCGAGCAGCAGCCGTACCCGCACGCCGCGATCGGCCGCCGTGATGACCTCGCGCATCATCAGCCGTCCCGTCAGGTCCGCATTCCACATGTAATACATGAGATCGAGGCTACGCCCGGCCGCGCGCGCCGCCGCGACGCGCACCGCAAATGCATCGAGATTGGAATGTAGCAGGCACAGCGCATTCTTTTCGCTCCAGCCGTTCTTTATGGTCTGCCAGTGCCGATCAAGCACGGTTTCGTCCTCAGTGACGGGCAGGGCGGCGGAGGGGCGTTTGGGAATGGATTTTTCCCGCTGTTTACCGATGACGACAAACAGGCTCGGCCCGACGAGCAGCAGAAGAATGATGATGAAGACCGTAAATGCAGTCACTTTTTTTGATCGCTCCCGGCCTGGAGAGTATCAGGCGGGATGGAAACGCGCGAGGGAATAAAGCGTTCATTTCGGTTCGGCGGCAGTACGAAAAACCGGTACAGGCGCGACAACGGGCTTGCGAAACACATAAGTGCGTGCTTATGTGTGTTTATGACAGAGAACGATATATTCCGGGCACTGGCCGATCCCACGCGCCGTGCCATTTTCGAAAAGCTGGCGGATGGTGCCATGAATGCCTCTGCCCTGCGCGAAGGGATCGAGATCAGTCAGCCGGCCATGTCGCAGCATCTTTCGGTTCTTCGCGGCGCCGGGCTAGTGGTTGAAAGACGGCAGGGCCGTTTCGTCAATTACGAGGTCGATCCGGAGGGGCTGACACGCATTGCTGCGTGGCTCGGCAAATATCGCGCCTACTGGCCACAGCGCATTGAGGCTCTCAAACTCCTGCTGAAGGATATGGACCAATGAACAGGGATGCAGCGGAAGCGACGAAAAACGGCATTGAACTTGAATATGATCTGGACGAGCCGCCGCAAAAGGTCTGGCGCGCCATCAGCATTGCAGCGTTCCGTGAAAACTGGCTGCCGAACGAGGCTCTGGCGGAACCTGACGCGATCGACATCAAACCCGGCGAGGAAGTGCGCTACCGGCTGCGCGAAGACATTCCACCATTTCTGGAAAGCACCGTAACCTTCAGGATCGCGGCCAATGCCGAGGGCGGCACCAGCCTTCGCATCATTCATGAACTGCCCACAAATACCGGCCGGACGATGAAGGCCGCTGTAAACCACAACGGCCCGCCGATCAAGCTCGCCGCCTGATCCCACTCGTTTCCCGACATTTCCAAACACAGGAGTTCGCCGATGCGCGAAGTGATGCAACTCGTCCCTATGGTCGTCGAACAATCATCAAGGGGAGAAAGATCTTTCGACATTTATTCGCGCCTGCTGCGGGAAAGGATCATCTTTCTCAATGGCGAGGTCAACGATGCAGTTTCAGCGCTCGTCTGCGCGCAATTACTGTTTCTCGAAGCGGAAAACCCGAAGAAGCCGATCCATCTTTATATCAATTCTCCGGGTGGCGTCGTGACGAGCGGTCTGGCGATGTATGATACGATGCATTACATCCGCGCCCCGGTTCACACACTCTGTATGGGCACGGCCCGTTCCATGGGATCGTTCCTGCTAATGGCAGGCGAACCGGGCGAGCGCACAGCACTTCCCAATGCCAGCATCCACATTCATCAACCGCTGGGCGGTTTCCAGGGACAGGCATCGGACATGCTGATCCACGCCGAGGAGATGCAGCAGACCAAGCACCGCATGACGCGGCTTTACGCCGAACATTGCAAACAGAGTTATGAGAAATTCGAAGCGGCCATGGATAGGGATTTTTTCATGACGGCGGAGCAAGCGTTGGAATGGGGTCTGATCGACCGCGTTCTGGGCGTTCGTGAGGATATCGCGGCGTAGTGCCGGGTACTATCCGCAAGATGTTGTTTCCATATCAACACAAAAGGCAGCGCCAATGCGCTGCCTTTCAAAGGTCTATCCGGATGATCAAATATCCAGATTATCTGCAAAAGCCGCCCGCTCCTGAATGAAGCGGAAACGGGCATCGGCCTTGGTGCCCATCAGATTGTCGACAGCCTCGCGCGTGCCCTCGAAGTCCACGTCATCGATCTCGACGCGCAGCAGGGTGCGCTTTTCGGGGTCCATGGTGGTTTCCTTGAGCTGGGCCGCCATCATTTCACCGAGGCCTTTAAAGCGGCCCACTTCGACCTTTTTGCCCTTGAAGACGGTTTCCATCAGCTCGGCGCGGTGGGCGTCGTCGCGGGCATAGGCGGATTTCGCGCCCTGACGGATGACGTAGAGCGGCGGCACTGCCAGATAGAGGTGGTTGCCGCGAATGAGTTCCGGCATTTCCTGATAGAAGAAGGTGATGAGCAACGAGGCGATATGGGCGCCGTCGACGTCGGCATCGGTCATGATGATGATGCGCTCATAACGCAAATCTTCTTCGCGGTACTTGGTGCGGGTGCCGCAGCCGAGCGCCTGGATGAGATCGGCGATCTGCTGGTTGGCGGAAAGCTTTTCGCGGCTGGCACTGCCGACGTTGAGGATTTTACCACGCAGCGGCAGAATGGCCTGATTGGCGCGGTTGCGCGCCTGTTTGGCCGAGCCGCCAGCCGAGTCACCCTCGACAATGAAAAGTTCGGCGCCTTCGGCCGTGTTCTGGGAGCAATCCGCCAGTTTGCCGGGCAGACGCAGCTTGCGCACGGCGGTCTTGCGGTTGACTTCCTTTTCCTTGCGGCGGCGCATACGCTCTTCCGAGCGCTCGATGACCCAGTCGAGCAGCTTTGCCGCCTCGGCCGGGTTGCCGGTCAGATAGTGGTCAAATGGGTCGCGCAGCGCGTTTTCGACGATGCGCTGGGCTTCGACGGTGGCGAGCTTGTCCTTTGTCTGGCCGACGAATTCCGGCTCGCGGATGAAGACGGAGAGCATGCCGGCAGCCGAAATCATCACGTCATCGGTGGTGATGTCCTTGGCGCGCTTGTTCTGCGTCAGGTCGGCATAGTTCTTCAGACCCTTGGTGAGCGCGATGCGCAGGCCGGCCTCATGCGTGCCGCCTTCGGGTGTGGGAATGGTGTTGCAATAGGAATGGATCTGCGTGTCGCCGCCATACCAGGTGACGGCCCATTCCAGCGCGCCGTGGCCGCCGGTCTTTTCGGTGCGGCCAGAAAAAATCTCGCGCGTGACGGTGAATTCCTTGCCGAGCGTGGCGGCCAGATAATCCTTCAGGCCGCCCGGGAAATGGAACACCGCCTTTTCGGGGATTTCTCCATCGGCCGGCACCATGCCGGGATCGCAGCTCCAGCGGATTTCGACGCCGCCGAAGAGATAGGCTTTGGAGCGGGCCATGCGGAAGATGCGGGCCGGTTCGAATTTCGCGTGATCGCCGAAGATTTGCGGATCGGGATGGAAACGCACGCGGGTGCCGCGGCGATTATGCACGTCGCCAAGCTCTTCCAGCGGACCGATCGGCAGGCCACGCGAAAAACGCTGGCGGTAAAGCTTGCGGTTTCGCGCCACTTCCACTTCGAGAAGATCGGAGAGCGCATTCACCACGGAGACGCCGACGCCGTGCAGGCCGCCAGAGGTCTCGTAGGCCTTACCGTCGAACTTGCCGCCGGCATGCAGCTTGGTCATGATGACTTCGAGCGTCGATTTGCCCGGAACCTGCGGGTGGTTCTCCACGGGAATGCCGCGGCCGTTATCGGTGACCGTCAGGAAGCCTTCGGCATCGAGATGAACCTCGATGAAATTGGCGTGACCGGCGACGGCCTCGTCCATGGAGTTGTCGATGACTTCGGCGAAGAGGTGGTGCAGCGCCTTCTCGTCCGTGCCGCCGATATACATTCCGGGACGCATGCGCACCGGCTCGAGGCCCTCAAGCACGCGGATCGATGATGCGCCGTAGTCGTCACCGGCTGGAGACGCGGGCGGCGGAGGGGCAGACGACGCGACGGGGGCCGCGGCTGCAACGGCTGCGGGTTTCTGCTGCACGTTCACATTGGCAGCAGAGGTCGCCGGGGCCTTCGCGGGCTTCGCCGCGTCCTCGTTCGTGTCCGTGTCGCTGTTTCGTGCCGCCGGAAGACCGGAGAAGAGATCGTTGCTGTCGTCCATCATGTCCAAAGTTCAAAAGCGTGTGTCAGAATTTCGCCATGCGAATCATTTTGCCATCAGCGTCAATATACCGCCAAATGTGGTTCCCGTCCGATTGAACCGGGTCCGCCTGGGCGAGAGCGGCGCATCCTATGCCACGATTGTGTCAGGGTTTCGCAACAGGAGGATTGCGCTGCCGGCCTTGCGGTGGCAAGTCTCGCAGCCACGAATGAACGGTTAGCCAAGGCATGTCCACAGCTCATTTCACGTTTTGTACTCTTTTCAGCCTGACTGTGGCGGCCATGCCCGTCGCAGCCTCCGCCGCCGACGGGCCGCTGCGGCCTTTCAAGGACGAGTTGTTTTACGCGCAGACGGTGCTTTCCACTGGCGATGGCGGCGCATCCGAAGTCATCGACTACAAGGAGATGCGCGACATCAACGGCCGCGACGAGGTGCCGGAGCGGCGGGTGAAGCGGCAATATGTGGATATGGCGCCGAAGAAGGTGCAGGCACTGGAAACCGTGACGTTCGCGGGCAGGGCGCTTGAGGTCGGCCGCGTCGGCCCGGCCAGCGGGCAGGCGTTCACCGTCATCTTCATCCACGGGCGCGGCGGTGACCGGCGGCTTGGCATGAACGACTATACGTTCGGCGGAAATCTCAACCGGCTGAAGAATCTGGCCGTCGCCAATGGCGGCACCTATTACGTGCCGAGTGTTCGTTCCTTCGATGAGAACGGCGTTGCCGACATTGCGGCGCTGATTGCCGACGCGGCCAGAAAATCCGGCGGCAAGCCTGTCATATTGACCTGCGCCTCAATGGGCAGTTTCATCTGCTATGGCATTAGCCGCGACAAGGCAGCCGTTGCCAATCTCAAGGGAATGGCGATCCTGGGTGGCGCGGTCGATCCCGATTTTCCGAAAAGCGCTTTCGCGAAGGCGAAGAAGCCGGTCTGGTTTACCCATGGCAGCGCCGACAAGGTTTATTCGGCCGATCAGCAGGCGACGATCTTCCGCACGTTGTTGAAGGCTGGGGAGCCCGCGCGGTTCACGCGTTACGAGACCGGAAGCCACGGCACGCCGGTGCGAATGACCGACTGGCGGGCGGTTCTGAACTGGATTTTGAGCCGATAAGGGATCGCGGCGGGCTCGGTCACGACAAATTTTGCCAGATTTGCCGCTGGTTTTAACCCTTGGGCCGCTTTTTTGTACCAATTGCTGCCCGCTGCGGTTAAAGGAATATCCGGGAAATTGCGGCAGAGCTTCTGTCGTGATCAAGGGCCGTCAGCGGCTGAGGGATAGGGCGCCGCCAGGGCTGCGCCCCGAGACAAAGGGAATGGGATACGCATGACGCCGAATGTTCGACCGCTTGTTGCCGGAAACTGGAAGATGAACGGCACGCGTGCCTCGCTCGACCAGATCAAGGCCATGGCAGAGGGTGTCAAGGGCGCGCTGTCCGGGAAGGTGGATGCGCTGATCTGCCCGCCTTCAACGCTGCTTTATGTCGCGACCGCGCTCTGTGACGACAGCCCGCTGATGATCGGCGCGCAGGATTGCCACCAGAACGCCTCCGGTGCCCATACTGGCGATATTTCCGCCGAGATGATTGCCGACTGCTTCGGCACCCACGTCATCGTTGGTCACTCCGAGCGCCGCACCGACCATGCCGAGACCGACCATCTGGTTCGCGCCAAGGCATCTGCCGCCCATGCGGCCGATCTCATCGCCATTGTCTGCATTGGCGAAACGGCCGATGAGCGCAAGGCGGGCCAGACGCTCGATATTTTGAAGCGCCAGCTTGCCGGCTCGCTGCCGGATGAGGCAACGGCGGAAAATACCGTTATCGCTTATGAACCCGTCTGGGCGATTGGCACCGGCCTTACGCCGACGGTGGACGATGTGCGCGAGGCTCATGCCTTCATGCGCGACGAGCTCGTCAAGCGCTTCGGCGATGCCGGAAAGACCATACGCATCCTTTATGGTGGATCGGTAAAGCCGGCCAATGCGCTGGAGTTGATGGGCGTTGAAAACGTCGATGGCGCGCTGATTGGTGGCGCGAGCTTGAAAGCGTCGGACTTCCTGTCCATCTATGCGGCATATGAGCGACTGACGGCCTGAATGAGGCTTTCCTGAAAGAGTATCGGGAAAGGGGCTTGGAATAAGCCTTCGCCTCATGTAAAGAGCCGCAAAACCTTCTTTATGGTGCTCCGCGCGGGGCATGGAATGGATTGTCATGCAGACCGTTTTGATTGTTATTCACCTCATGATCGTGCTGGCGCTTGTCGGCGTGGTCCTGATCCAGCGTTCCGAAGGCGGCGGCCTCGGTATCGGCGGCGGTTCGGGCTTCATGTCCGCGCGCGGAACGGCCAATGCCCTGACGCGCACCACCGCGATCCTTGCGGCGCTGTTCTTTGCAACGTCGCTCGGCCTTGGTCTTCTGACCCGTTACGAATCGCGTCCGACCGATATCCTGAACCGTATTCCGGCCACGCAGGGCCAAGGCAACGGCATTCTCGACACGCTCGGCCCGTCGACGACGCCTTCGACGCCGGCTCCGGCTGAAAATGGTGTTCCGACCAATAACGGTGCTGCTGCTCCCGCACAGACCACACCGGCTCCGGCCGCTTCCGGCACGGCCGCTCCGGCCCCGGCGCAGCCCGCCGATCCGAACGCAGTTCCGACCGGTCAATAAGCCCGGTTCTGACTTAACGCTCCGGCAGGCCAAAAGCCTGCCGGTTTTCTTTTGTTCGCATTCCGGCCAGTTGAATTGTGAATTCGTCAACAGCGAATTTGCAACAGCATGAAATTTGGGCTGGCGGAATCAGAGGTAAAAAGGTATCCGGTGAATCCCATGGCGCGATATGTATTCATCACAGGCGGCGTGGTCTCCTCTCTCGGTAAGGGCATCGCAGCTGCTGCACTCGGAGCTTTGCTGCAATCCCGTGGTTATCGGGTGCGGCTTCGCAAACTCGACCCCTATCTGAACGTCGATCCCGGCACCATGAGCCCGACACAGCACGGCGAAGTGTTCGTGACTGACGACGGTGCCGAGACGGACCTCGACCTTGGCCACTATGAGCGCTTTACCGGGCGTTCGGCCACCAAGACCGACAACATCACCACCGGTCGCATTTACAAGAACATCATCGACAAGGAACGGCGCGGCGATTATCTCGGCGCAACGGTTCAGGTCATTCCGCATGTCACCAACGAGATCAAAGATTTCGTGATCGAAGGCAATGACGATTACGACTTCGTCATCTGCGAGATTGGCGGCACGGTGGGTGACATCGAGGCGATGCCGTTCATGGAAGCGATCCGTCAGCTCGGCAACGACCTGCCGCGCGGCACGGCGATCTATCTTCACCTGACGCTGATGCCCTATATTCCGGCGGCAGGCGAATTGAAGACCAAGCCGACCCAGCACTCCGTCAAGGAACTGCAGGCACTCGGCATTCACCCCGACATCCTTTTGGTGCGCGCCGACCGGGAAATCCCGGAAGCGGAACGACGCAAGCTTTCGCTGTTCTGCAACGTGCGTCCCTCCGCCGTCATCCAGGCGCTGGATGTGGCGAATATCTATGACGTTCCGATTGCCTACCACAAGGAAGGCCTCGATTCGGAAGTGCTGGCCGCTTTCGGCATCGAGCCGGCGCCTAAGCCGCGTCTGGAGCAGTGGGAAGAGGTCTGCAACCGTATCCGCACGCCGGAAGGCGAAGTGACGATTGCGATCGTCGGCAAATATACCGGCCTCAAGGACGCGTATAAGTCGCTGATCGAGGCGCTGCATCACGGCGGCTTCGCCAACCGCGTCAAGGTCAAGCTCGAGTGGATCGAGTCGGAAGTCTTCGAAAAGGAAGATCCGACGCCATATCTTGAAAAGGTCAACGGCATTCTGGTGCCGGGCGGCTTTGGCGAGCGCGGTTCGGAAGGCAAGATCATGGCGGCGCAGTTTGCGCGTGAGCGCAACGTGCCCTATTTCGGCATCTGCTTTGGCATGCAGATGGCGGTCGTGGAAGCGGCGCGTCATCTGGCCGGCATCGAAAATGCCTCTTCGACCGAATTCGGTCCGACGTCCGAGCCGGTTGTCGGCCTCATGACCGAATGGGTGAAGGGCAATGAGCTCGAAAAGCGCTCCTCCAAGGGTGATCTCGGCGGCACGATGCGCCTCGGCGCCTATAAGGCGGCGCTGAAGAAGGATACCAAGATCGCCGAGATTTATGGCTCCACGGATATTTCCGAGCGCCACCGTCACCGCTACGAGGTGAACGTGGACTACAAGGACCGGCTGGAAGAATGCGGCCTCGTCTTCTCCGGCATGTCTCCGGATGGTGTGCTGCCGGAAACGGTGGAATATCCTGATCATCCGTGGTTCATCGGCGTTCAGTACCATCCGGAATTGAAGAGCCGCCCGCTCGACCCGCATCCGCTTTTCGCCAGCTTCATCGAAGCGGCGGTGGAACAGAGCCGGCTGGTTTGACGGTTTGAAAGATTGTGAAGAGGGCCGCGAAAGCGGCCCTTTTTTATTGTGGGAAGTCTGGACATCTCCTCCGTCACCCGGACTTGATCCGGGGTCCAGTGCGATCAAGTCTTTGATCGCAAAAGACTCTTTTCACGGCGCAGACGCGCCGTGGCTGGATGCCGGATCTAGTCCGGCATGACGGAGAACTCTTCCCCGACTGACCATCCTGAGATTCGTTCGGAATGGGCTTGTCTTTAGTTGAGCAAACAAAAAAAACGGGCCCGAAGGCCCGTTTTGCATTCCACCAAAATTCAAACAGGCTTACTTCGGCCCGATCATGTTCTCCGGGCGCACATACTGGTCGAATTCCTCGTTGGTGAGGTATCCGCCACCAACGGCTTCCTCGCGCAGGGTCGTGCCGTTCTTGTGGGCGGTCTTGGCGATCTTGGCGCAGATGTCGTAGCCGAGCTTACCGTTCAGTGCCGTCACCAGCATGAGCGAGTTTTCGACGCCCTTCTTGATGTTGTCTTCGCGGGCCTCGATGCCGACGACGCAATTGTCGGTGAAGGAGACGGCCGCGTCGCCCAGAAGCTGGACGGACTGCAGGAAGTTATAGGCCATCATCGGGTTATAGACGTTGAGCTCGAAGTGGCCCTGCGAACCGGCGAAGGAGAGCGCTGCATTGTTGCCGAAGATGTGGGCGCAAACCTGCGTCAGTGCTTCCGACTGGGTAGGGTTGACCTTGCCCGGCATGATGGACGAGCCGGGCTCGTTTTCCGGCAGCGAGAGTTCGCCGAGACCGGCGCGGGGGCCGGAGCCGAGGAAGCGGATGTCGTTGGCGATCTTGAAGAGTGCCGCTGCTGCCGCGTTGATCGCGCCATGCGAGAAGACCATGGAATCATGCGAGGCGAGCGCTTCGAACTTGTTAGGCGCGGTGACGAAGGAAAGGCCGGTAATCTTCGAAATTTCCTCGGCTACCTTTTCGGCAAAACCAACAGGGGCATTGAGGCCCGTGCCGACGGCCGTGCCGCCCTGGGCGAGCTTGGAAAGCGCGGGCAGGGTGGTTTCGATGTTGGCGATGGCGGAGGCGACCTGCGCGGCGTAACCGGAGAATTCCTGGCCGAGCGTCAGCGGCGTTGCATCCTGCGTGTGGGTGCGGCCGATCTTGATGATCTTTTCGAACTGCTTGACCTTGGCTTCCAGCGCCTTGTGCAGGTGCTTCAGGCTCGGCAGCAGGTGGTGAACGATCTGCTCGACGCAGGCGATGTGCATCGCCGTCGGATAGGTGTCGTTCGAAGACTGGCTCATGTTGACGTGGTCGTTGGGATGAACCGGCTTCTTGCTGCCCATTTCGCCGCCGAGCATCTCGATTGCGCGGTTGGAAATCACCTCATTGGCGTTCATGTTGGATTGGGTGCCGGAGCCGGTCTGCCAGACGACGAGCGGGAAATGCTCAGTCAGCTTGCCGTCGATGACTTCCTGTGCGGCGGCGATGATGGCTTCACCGATCTTCGGGTCGAGGCCGGCAAGCGCCATGTTGGCACGGGCGGCGGCCTGCTTGACGATGCCGAGCGCGCGAACGACAGAGGCGGGCTGCTTTTCCCAGCCGATCTTGAAGTTGCCGAGCGAGCGCTGCGCCTGCGCGCCCCAGTAGCGATCGGCCTGAACTTCAATAGGGCCAAATGTATCGGTTTCCGTCCGTGTGGCTGTCATCAATCTTGCCTTTTTACTCGTGTTCCTCCGCCAAAACGGCGCCTTCGCCCGCCTTGCGCGGCCGATATATAGAATCATCGCGGCGGCAAAGAAAGCCGCTGCAATGCGGCGCGGGAAGATATTTCCCGTCGTTCCGCGGCGATTTGCCTGCAGCGAATGCAGCAAGGCGAAAAACCCGGCCGCGTGGCATTTTTACTACGTCATGAAAAGGCAGGGAAACCGGGCTTGTACCGGGGCGGGCGCTCAAAGCAAAGTAAATGAAATAAATAGAAATTTAACCATTCTCACCAATTCTGGAAATTACGTTTTTATGGCTTTGGCTGTATTATGAGGTTCATTTCGGCACGATTTTGGGCTTTGGGCGTTTTCTTTTCAACAGGCCGTTGATCGGCTAGACAGGCATGAAACTAATGCCCGCCGTTTTCCCGGTGGTGCTGGGTGCTACGAGGATCAAATTGCAAGTCACATCTGGAAAATCATCGGCAGCACTGGTGCTGGCTCTCGGTCTTTCCGTTTCCACCGCTCTTCCCGGCACCGCCGGTGCGGTGACTCTGATGGACCTCCTGCGCGGCGGGCCCGGCAAGATCGCGCGGGATCGCGGCGAGTTGCCGCCGGCCGGCATCGTCACCTCGCCATCCGGCTCCGGATCGGGCGCCGGTCAGAGTGCTGATGCTTCCGATCCCGAGCCTTTGCCCCGCGTTTCCGGCCCACGCTATTATGATTACAAGGCGGATACAGCCCGGGCGGTGAACACCGCGAATTTCGGCGAAGGCCTTGCCAATCTCAAGTTCAGCGCCACGCCCGAGATCGCCAAGGCGCTTGAGGCTTATTACGGCGCTGGCGGAAAGACGTTGTGGGTATCCGGTGGCGAACTGACCGAGCGCGCCAACGCCGCCATCGCTTTCCTGGAGACGGTTGGCGAAAGCGGTCTCGATCCCGCCGATTACAGCATTTCCGCACCGGCCAAGGATGTGACCGCGAGTATCAGCAGCAATGTTGCCGGCACCACATCGAACGGCACACCGGTCGAGACAGCTTCGGCGCCTGTTTCCGATGCCTATCAGCGGGCGCAGATGCAGTTCGAGCTGGCGCTGTCTGCCAAGGTTCTCGCCTATGTGCAGGATACGACCCGTGGCCGCGTCGATCCGAACCGGCTGTCCGGTTACCATGATTTCAAGCGCAAGACGGTGAACCTCGCTCCCGTGCTGAAGCTTGCTGGCCTTAGCCCAGATGTGGCCGCTTATCTGCGCAGCCGCGAGCCCTCCAGCGCCGAGTATCAGGCGCTGAAGGCAGAGCTTGCCCGCCTGCGTGGCGAGGGCGATGCCGCCCATGTCGTTCGTGTTCCCGCCGATCTGGTGCTGAAGCCCGGCAACAGCAGCGCTGACATGGCGAGTGTCGTCAAGGCTATCGAACATCGGGCTTCTCCCGCCTTCAAGGCGGAACATGCCGCAACGATCTCCGCTTACCAGCAGACGCCGGATTACACGCCCGATCTCGTCGATCTGGTGAAGGCGTTCCAGAGCGAAAATGGCCTGAAGGCGGATGGCGTCATCGGTCGTGCGACCGTGCGCGCCATGGTCGGCGAAAGCAACGACGCGAAGATCGCCAAGGTGCAGGTGGCCATGGAGCAGATCCGCTGGCTGCCGGCCGATCTCGGCCAGCGTTATGTCTTCATCAACCAGCCCGCCTTCATGGCCTATTACCACAATGATGGCGTCGAACAGTTCGGCATGAAGGTCGTGGTCGGCTCCAAGGCCAACCAGACCTATTTCTTCCAGGACGAGATTCAGACCGTCGAGTTCAACCCCTATTGGGGCGTACCGCAGTCGATCATCATCAACGAAATGCTGCCGAAGCTGCGCCGTGACCCATCATACCTCGATCGCCTGGGTTACGAAGTGCAGGTGAACGGGCGCGCCGTGTCGTCCTCCAGCGTCAACTGGTATGGCTCGACCAACGCCGTTTCCGTGCGCCAGCCGCCGAGCAGCGACAATGCGCTGGGCGACCTGAAAATCCTCTTCCCCAACGCACATGCCATCTACATGCATGACACGCCGGCCAAAAGCTTCTTCAACCGCGACATGCGGGCGCTGAGCCACGGCTGTATCCGCCTGGTCGACCCGCGCCGCATGGCGGCTGCCGTTCTCGGCACCAGCGTTGACAAGGTTGGCGAGCAGATTGCGTCAGGCAAGAACCGCGCCGTGCAGGTGCCGGAAAAGATTCCGGTTTATGTGGCCTATTTCACCGCCTGGCCGGATAAGGACGGCAAGGTCCAGTTCTTCGATGATGTCTATGATCGCGACAGCTACGTGCAGAAGGCCTTTGCGGTGACGACGAAGGCAAGGGCCAGCTCGATCTGATGGGTCGCACCTAGAAAAAGCGCCGGAAACGGCGCTTTTTTGTTCCGGCGATTGCGGTTCTGGCTACTGCTTGAAAAGTGCGAATGCGAGGTCGCCATCGTCATCGATCGTTGCAGCGCGGCTAAGCGCGTCTTCAAGCGATGATTTGCCGACTAGCAGTTCGTAAAACAACATATGGACGAAAAGTGGCGTCGCCGCACCGTCCGGGTAACCCGCCGAAGCAATGTAGGCTTTCGCGCCGCCTTCAATAAAGGCCTTCCCGAAAGCATCGTAGCCCGTGCAGCACGCCGTGCTGAAAATTACAGTGCCCGACAGGTGGACTTTTCCCAGAATTGCTTCAACAGGCAGGCTGCCCTCGCGCAATTTCAATTGGGTCACGTCGGGATTGATGTCTCCGATCACGAGGCCATTTTGATCGCCATGGCCGCTGATGATGAGATAGGGCGGCGGGTTATCAGGTTGATTCAGGCACGCCAGAATATCTTCCGGCGTTCCCGGGAGGTGCAGGCGAACCGCGGCTCCCAGGCTCTCCAATATAGCGCGCAAAAGTAGAGCTTCGCCTGTGTCGCCCACCGCGATGATGCTTACAGCCTTGCGCGGGAAAAAGAACTTTTCGTCGACCATCCCGATTTCGTCAGCACGCAGCACTCAAGCCGCAGCAGCGCCTCTTTCAATCAGCTTCGCGAACAAATCAGGTGTCAGGGCTTCGAAATCATCGATGACGACATCTGGCTCGAGCTCGGCCATCGGTATATCCGTGTAACCGAAGGTGACGCCGATGGAGGGCACGTTGGCGTTTTTCGCGGCGAGGATATCGTTGATGCTGTCGCCGACCATGATCGTGCGCGCCGGGTCACCATCGGCCTTTTCGATGGTCCCCAAGATATGGCGGGCGTCAGGCTTGCGGAATTCGAACGTGTCGCCACAGGTTATGGCCGCGAAATACGGCGTAAGGCCGAGTTTTTCGAGCAGCGGTACAGCGAGGACTGCGGTCTTGTTGGTGCAGACGGCAAGCGTGATGCCGGATTGCGAAAGCGCATCCAGGGTGTTGACGATGCCGGGGTAAGGGCGGCTTTCGCCGGGCATTTCAGCGCGGTAATGGGTGATGAAGCGTTCGTAGAGCGGATCGATTTCGGCTTCCGGCAGTTCCGTTTCGCGCAGTGCAAAGGCGCGCTTGATCATGACCCGTGCGCCCTGGCCGACGAGATGCGTCAGGTCGTCATAGGTGACGGGCGCAAGCCCGGCGGCGGCAATGGTATGGTTGAGGCTCGAGACGAGATCAGCGGCGGTATCGACCAGCGTACCGTCGAGATCGAAAATGGCGAGCGGGGAGAGCGGGCGGGATGTCACGGAAACGGCCTCTTGGAGAATGCGGGCTGAGCTATTCATGCTTTCATTCGCGCCAAGCCTAGGCAAAGCCTCCTGTCTTTGCAACCGCATCACAACGTTCTGTTCGTTGCCTTGAAAAAGGCTTTCGTTTGGCTTTCGACCCGTGTAAACAGCACGGCGACGACAAAGCTACCGGAGTTTCAGGCACATGGATGCCCGCCAGATGAAGATCAAGGCCGCCGAGGCCGCATTGTCCCATGTACAGGATGGGATGCGGCTCGGTATCGGCACGGGTTCGACGGCCGAGGAATTCGTCCGGCTTCTGGCCGAGAAGGTCGCCGCCGGCCTCAAGGTCGAGGGCGTGCCGACATCCGAGCGCACCGCGCGTCTGTGCGTCGAGCTTGGCGTTCCGCTGAAATCTCTCGATGAATTGCCGGAACTGGATCTGACCATTGACGGTGCGGATGAGGTTGACCACGCGTTGCGGCTCGTCAAGGGCGGCGGCGGTGCACTGCTGCGCGAGAAGATCGTCGCGGCGGCATCCGCACGCGTGATCGTCATCGCCGACCAGAGCAAGGTTGTGGAGACGCTGGGCGCCTTTCCTCTGCCCATCGAGATCAATCCGTTTGGCCAGGTTGCGAGCCGCATCGCCATCGAAAAGCTGGCATCGCGGTCCGGCCTGTCGGGTGACTTAAAGCTTCGCTCTTCCGGTGACGGCGTCTTCATGACGGATGGCGGACACCTTATTCTCGACGCATCTTTTGGCCGTATTCCTGATGCAGAAGCGCTAGCACGCGAGCTGAACACGATTCCCGGTGTCGTCGAGCACGGACTTTTCATAAATTTGGCATCGCTTGCCATTATCGCTGGCCCTGAAGGCGCCCGCGTGATGCAGGCAGTATAACAGGAGCGAGATTTTCATGATCAAACTAGCGGGACTGGGCAAAGCTGCCGCTGCTTCGATCCTCATTTCCGGCATCGTGTTCGGTACTGCCGCACGCGCCCAGGAAATTTCCGAAGCGCATGTTGCTGCCGCGCGGCAGGCGATCGCCTCTCTTGGCGTTACCGACCGTTTCGACGACATTCTGCCGGGACTGGCCGAACGTCTGAAGGCTGAACTTATTCAGGCTTCGCCGAATGTTCAGGATGCGATTACCGCGACGGTTGACGCCAAGGCGCTTGAGCTTGCACCGCGCCGCGCCGATCTCGAGCGTGAGGCCGCGCTGACCTATGCACGTGCTTTTTCGGTCGAGGAACTGAACGCCATCTCCACCTTCTACAGCAGCGAAGCTGGCAAGAAGCTGTTGAAGGACGGCCCGATTGCGACCCGCGAACTGATGAAGGCTGCCGATATCTGGGCCGCCGGTATCAACCGCGATCTCAACGCTGCCAGCATGACCGAACTGCAGAAGGTCGCCGGCGCTGATCTGAAGCCGCTTCCGGCGGATCACAATGCCACGGGTGGCGCTCCGGCTGCCAAGCCATAAGGCGCTTTTCCAGGTTCAGAAATATTCAAAGCCCGGCCGCAAGACCGGGCTTTTCATTTGTGCGCCGCAGCACCTATATGTGGCGTGAATGCACCGCTGCCCGTTTGCGGCTGATGGCGGTTTTGATCAGGGGTTTTGACTATGACAGCTTATGACTACGATCTCTTCGTCATCGGTGGCGGTTCCGGCGGCGTGCGCAGCGGCCGTGTGGCTGCCTCGCTCGGCAAGCGCGTGGCGATCGCCGAGGAATACCGCTATGGCGGCACCTGCGTCATCCGCGGCTGCGTGCCGAAGAAGCTGTTCGTCTACGCCTCGCAGTTCCCCGAGCATTTCGGGGATTCCGAAGGTTTCGGCTGGAGCGTCGGCGAGCGCAGCTTCGACTGGAAAAAGCTGATCGCGGCGAAGGACAAGGAAATCACCCGTCTCGAAGGGCTCTACCGTAAGGGTCTGGAAAACGCCAAGGCCGATATTTTCGACAGCCGGGCGGAACTCGTGGATGCCCATACCGTCAAGCTGACGAAAACCGGAGAAACCTTCACCGCCGAGCGCATCGTCATCGCTGTCGGCGGCACGCCGAACGAACACAAGGCGCTGCCCGGCCATGAGTTGACGATTTCGTCCAACGAGGCTTTCGATCTCGTGGAGCTGCCGAAATCGATCCTGATTGCCGGCGGCGGTTACATCGCGGTCGAATTTGCCAATATCTTCCACGGGCTCGGCGTTGAAACGACATTGATCTATCGCGGCAAGGAAATCCTGTCGCGCTTCGATCAGGATATGCGCAAGGGCCTGCATGAGGCGATGGAGGCCAAGGGCATCCGCATCATTCTGGAAGACATCATCGAGGAAGTCAGCAAGGATGGCGCCGGCGGTTTCGTGGCCCGCACCAAGCAGGGCGCTTCGCTGCATGTGGGCCTGGTGATGCTGGCGCTTGGCCGCGATCCGAATACCAAGGGGCTCGGTCTCGAGAATGCCGGTGTGGAGGTGGACGCCCGCGGCGCGATCGTCGTTGACGATTATTCGCGCACGAACGTGCCCAGCATCTTCGCACTTGGCGACGTCACCGACCGGGTACAACTGACGCCGGTGGCGATCCACGAGGCGATGTGCTTCATCGAGACGGAATACAAGAACAACCCGACCAAGCCGGATCACGAGCTGATTGCGACGGCGGTATTCTCGCAGCCGGAAATCGGCACTGTCGGCCTTTCGGAAGAGGAAGCCGGCAAGAAATATCCGGAACTGGAAGTCTATCGCGCCCAGTTCCGTCCGATGAAGGCGACGCTATCTGGTCGTCAGGAGAAAACGATCATGAAGCTGATCGTCAATGCCGCTGACCGCAAGGTCGTCGGCGTGCATATCCTCGGCCATGAGGCCGGCGAGATGGCGCAGCTTCTCGGCATCACGCTGAAAGCCGGCTGCACGAAGGATGACTTCGACCGCACCATGGCCGTTCACCCAACGGCGGCAGAGGAACTGGTGACGATGTATTCGCCGAGCTATCGCGTCGTAAACGGCGAGCGGGTCTAGCTCATCTTCCGCTCCGGCTTCCAGCTCGTCTCTGCCTGATAATGGCGGCTGCCATCGAATAACACCTCGTTGCCCTTCAGGAGAGCGACGAGGCGATCTATGGCGAGCCGCATTTCCGGGGCGTGCCGGTCGTCGTCGTTGACGATGATCCAGAGCGGATGGGACAGTTCCTCGATGATCTCGCCGTCGCGGACGAGGCCGGGGACGTTGTCACCAATAAAGCAGGGCAGGACGCCTTTTCCGGCCCCGCTCTGGATCAGGCTCGGCAAAAGGGCAGGGGCATTCGTCCAGGTGTGGATCAGCGGTTCCCGATGCCGGAACACCCATTTTTCGGCGTCGGATTTCGCGACCTCGGTGCCGATCGAAATCCATTGCTCAACATTCTTGCCTGAGCTGTCGCGCGCGCGATAGGCGCAATAGGCAACGTCGACCGATTTCCGGACGGCGAAATTCCCGGCGGCTGGCCTGACGTGCCTGATCGCGATCATGCCGCGCTTGTAGGTCAACTCGTCGTCATTCTCACATTGCTTGCAGCACAGGCGGAAAGCGTCCGACGGGCCGCGAATGGCCGCCGCATTGGTGGCTATGAATCCGGCAATCCAGATGTCACTCGACAGAGAAACGATCGGTAGCGAAAAAGCGTCGCTGTGCCATTGAGTGATTTCCGCCGCGCTGTTGCGCATGGACCTTACCTTCTCGAACAGGACCTGGCCGTCCGGTGCGAGCCGGTATCCGTTCTGACTCCGAATAAAGAGCGTTCGCCCCATTTTGCGTTCAAGAAGCATCATCTTTCGGCCAATCGTCGGCGCACTGAGCCCGGCTTTACCCGCCGCGCCGGCGAGGCCGCCCTCTGTGGCGACAATGTCGAAAAGCCTCAACTCGTCCCAGTCCACTTCTGTCACGGCATCCTCTCCACATCATGGCAGCATCTTAGCCGCATCAGGGCCTGTCTTCTCCGTTCAGATATGAAACGGGTCTTTCAGTCCTGCCTCTATGCTTGCTGCAGGGCGCAACCTAACTCGTCTCCAACAAAGGAGACAGACATGTTACCCGAAACCATGTTCCTTATGGAGAAGATTAGACACATGGAAATCCGCCACGGAAGAGGCGGGTGTGTTTCCGAATGGGAGAACTGGCCTTGCTCGCCACTGGACCGGCTTGTGGTGTTTCTCTTGCATCTGCCCCATTCCCTGCGCCGATATCTCTGCATCAAGCCCGGAAGTCGGTGACTTCGGAGGGATGGGCAACCATCCACGGAAACTATTTAAATCGTTTGAAATCATTTTTCTCCTTCATGGCGGATCAAAACAGTCCGAAAGAGGGCGGGCGGCGCGCGGATGTCTATGCAAAGCCTGTGCTTGGAGCTATAAGCCGCTCAAATTTCCGAGGCGGTCGCGCGGCGCTTGCGCGGTCGAAAGAAGGGTAAGAACATGGCACAGAATTGGACCCCCGGCAGCTGGCGGCAGAAACCGATCCAGCAGGTTCCCGAATATCCTGATGCGGCAGCGCTTGCGGCAACGGAAGCCACGCTTGCAACCTATCCGCCGCTGGTATTTGCCGGTGAGGCCCGCCGCCTCAAGAAGCAGCTTGCCAATGTGGCGGAAGGCAACGCCTTCCTGCTGCAGGGCGGCGATTGCGCCGAGAGCTTCCTCGAGCACGGCGCGGACAATATCCGTGACTTCTTCCGTGCCTTCCTGCAGATGGCCGTGGTGCTGACCTATGGCGCACAGCTGCCAGTCGTAAAGGTGGGACGCATTGCCGGCCAGTTCGCCAAGCCGCGCTCTTCCAACGTGGAAGTGCAGGATGGCGTGACGCTGCCGTCCTACCGCGGTGACATCATCAACGGCATCGAATTCAACGAAGCCTCGCGCATTCCGAGCCCGGAGCGCCAGCTCGACGCCTATCGCCAGTCGGCGGCGACGCTGAACCTGCTGCGCGCTTTCGCAATGGGCGGTTATGCCAACCTCGAAAACGTTCACCAGTGGATGCTCGGCTTCATCAAGGACAGCCCGCAGGCCGACCGTTACCGCAAGCTGGCCGACCGAATCTCCGAAACCATGGACTTCATGAAGGCCATCGGCATCAGCGCGGACAGCAATCCGAGCCTGCGCGAGACCGACTTCTTCACCAGCCATGAGGCGTTGCTGCTTGGTTACGAAGAAGCCTTGACCCGTATCGATTCCACCTCTGGTGACTGGTACGCCACGTCGGGCCACATGATCTGGATCGGTGACCGCACACGTCAGCTCGACCATGCGCATGTGGAATATTTCCGCGGCATCAAGAACCCGATCGGCCTGAAATGTGGTCCGTCGCTGACGCCCGACAATCTGATCGAGCTGATCGACGCGCTGAACCCGGCAAACGAGGCCGGCCGTCTGACGCTGATTTGCCGTTTCGGCCATGACAAGGTGGCGGACAGCCTGCCGAAGCTCATCCGTGCTGTCGAGAAGGAAGGCCGCAAGGTCGTCTGGTCCTGCGATCCGATGCATGGCAACACGATCACGCTCAACCACTACAAGACGCGCCCGTTCGAGCGTATCCTGTCGGAGGTCGAAAGCTTCTTCCAGATCCACCGCGCCGAAGGCACGCATCCGGGCGGCATCCATATCGAGATGACCGGCAAGGACGTGACGGAGTGCACGGGTGGCGCGCGCGCCGTGACGGCGGATTCGTTGTCCGACCGTTACCACACCCATTGCGACCCGCGCCTCAATGCCGATCAGGCGCTGGAACTGGCGTTCCTGCTGTCAGAGCGCATGAAGAGCGGGCGCGACGAGAAGCGCCTGGCAATCGCCAGCGCTTGATGGAAGAGCTGAAAGTCTCTCTGCGCTTGCGCGAGGTCTGATCGTGCCGGACTGAAGATCTGGTCCGGCTTCGGGAGTGTGAGGCTCCCGCTCGCGGACGCTTCAGCCTCTGGTAATGATAAAGCCGCCGGATTTTCGGCGGCTATTTTTATCTGTGGCTATAGGCTTACTGTACCAGAGCCGGCTGCTGGCAGCGGACATCGGTAACACGAACATCGGCTTCGCCGATCTTGACGCCGAGAACCAGAAGCGTGTTGTAAAGCAGCGTATCAACCGGTGCGGTGACGAGGGACAGCGTGTTGGCGAGCGCCGTCTGGATGACGCCGAGGCCGCCAAGGTTGAGGAAGAGAATCCTGATGTCGAGATCAAGGTTCTTCAGCAGCGAGCTGACGAGCGTCGTGACGGTATCCTTCGTGGAGACGCTCTTGATCTTGCCCTGGGCAATATCCAGCTGCGTGAAGGTCAGCTTGGTCTTCGTCATGTTGGTGGCGTTGATGAGGGCGCTGCCGTTGACGGCAAGCAGGGCAGAATCCACGATTGCCGCCTTTGTCACGCGCGGGTCCCGTCCGAAATTGGCGAAGGCCGTGGTATCGACATTGCCAAGTGCGATTTCTGCAACGCCGGGAACAACTTCGACATCCACGGTTCCCTGTCCGCCGCCCGTGCAGCGAATGTCCGCAAGCCGGGCTTCCGCGTGGGCGACTTCCACATAAAGCGGGACATTGACCTTGAGGCCGGCGATTGCCTGGAGCCCATCCACCACGACATTGACCGCAAGGCGGGTCTGGGCGGTACGGACCACGGTGCCCTGGCCGCCAACGGCAAGCGAAGGCGTTTCGACCGGCGGCTGGCCGATGGCGAGTGTCACCTTGGCCGAGGCGAGGCCGAGAACATTAGCGCCGAGATCAAGCGCCAGCTGGTTGCCGCCATTACCGGCAACGGCTGCGGCATTGAGAAGGTCGAAGACGCTGGCATTGACCTTGAGATTTTCCCCGCTGCCAATGAGCTTTTCGGTGAAGGGGCCGAGATTGACGATTTCTTCTAGCTTGAGCTTGATGTTGCTCTTGCCGGCGGTTTTTTCCAATGTCTTCAAAACGGTGACGACGGCTGGCTGCAGGCCCGTCGTTTTCGTCAGCGCGTTCAGGAACTTGCCGTAGGTAATCTCCGTCTGCAGCACGTCCTTGTAGGTGCCGGCGGTGAGGCCAAGATCGATCGCTAGAGCTTCGACGACATGCAGCGCGTTGACATCGGCATCGACGAGGGCCTGATAGTCCATGAGCTTGAGCGAGACCGTGGTGCCGAGCAGACCGCCGAGCAGGCTGTTCAGGAGGCCGTCATTGAGGCTGGCAAGCCGCGATCCCACCGAAAACGCGGCGACTTTCTGAGATGAGGCGGTTCCGGCGGCCGAAATCCTTGGCGGCGTTGTAAAGGCCGAAGCGAAGAAGATCTGGCCCTTTTCGAAGATGTTTACTTTCACCGCATTGGTCGGCTGGGCGTTTTCGACGAACCGCTGTCCGACCGGGAGGCTGGCATCCGGTTCGTAATGGCCTTTGACAACCTCGGCGTAGCCGTGGGTTTTGGCAAACTCATTCCGGGGATCGAAAGGCTGCAGCCCGGTTGGCGTTAGCAGCCCCTGCGCCGTCCTGACGCCGAGGTCCAGGCCGTTGAGTGCAAAATATTGCTGCACCGTCTTTTCGGCGTCGGTGACGTTGGCTGCTGCCGAAATGGCCGCGAGATCGGCGGTCTGCTGCAATTGCCGCTTCTGCAGGGTCAGATAACCGTAATCGACGCCAATCGCCAGGATGCCGATAAAAAGCGGCGCCGTCAGGCCGGCGGAGATGGCGATGTTGCCGGCGCGATCCCTCAGGAAACCGGAGAGCAGGGAATGGATGGTCCTCATGTCATGCTCCTCCGATCCGGATGGTGGAAAAACGCCGGATGACCGGCTCGGGCAGGGTGTAGCTGTAGAGGCTCCAGATCGGCAGATCACGGGCGTCATATTCGACTTTCACCGTGAACTGGTTGGCATTGGCGGGATCAGTGGCGACGTCGACCGTGAAGTGTCTTTTATCCAGGAAGGCGTAGCCGAGATCGCTCTTGGCGACGAAATCCCGGGCGAGCTGCTGGCGCTCGGTTGTGTTAAGGCCGGCGACCGCCGTTCTTGCCGCGTCGGCGGCGATCTGCTGCACCGAATAGGCCGCCATCAGATAAATGCCGTAGGCAATCATGGTCAGGAGGACGAGAAAGAAGATTGGCGCGACAATGGCGAACTCGACAGCGTTCGAGCCGGACCGATCGCGAAGGAAACGCACTGCATTACGCATAAAGCACCCCCGTTCCTTAAGGCACCAAGGTTCGATGCCTTGATTTATTATTTTCGGAAATGCTAATTTATAGGTGTTAATTTTGTGTTGACGTGCGCTTATGGGTTGCAGGCCTGTGTAAACCTTCGCGTCTGCTTCAGATCAGGCGCAGGCCCTTGAAGCTGGCGTGGCCATCCTTGCCGATGATGATATGGTCGTGGACGGCGATACCGAGCGGCTTTGCCGTATCGATGATGGTCTTGGTCATCTCGATATCAGCACGCGACGGTGTCGGGTCGCCGCTCGGGTGATTATGTATTAAAATCAAGGCAGTAGCGGATAGTTCGAGAGCGCGGCGCACCACTTCGCGGGGATAGACCGGCGTGTGGTCCACGGTCCCGTGCCCCTGCACTTCGTCGGCGATGAGGACATTGCGCTTATCGAGGAACAGGATGCGGAACTGTTCGCGCGTTTCATGGGCCATGGCGGCGTGGCAATAATCGATGACCGAGGACCAGGAACTCAGAACCTGCTTGTTGCGGATTTCGCTTTTCAGCATGCGCTGGGAAACGGAGGCGACGAGTTTCAGGTCGAACGCCACGGCTTCGCCCACGCCCTTCACCTCCTGCAACAGCGGCAGAGGTGCGCCGAGTACACCGCCCAGCGTGCCGAAACGGGCAAGGAGCGCCTTGGCGATGGGCTTTGTGTCGCGCCGCGGTATCAGCCGGAACAGTAAAAGCTCCAGCAACTCATAATCGGCAAGCGCCGCGTCGCCGCCATCGCGATACCGCGCCCGCAGCCGGTCCCGGTGACCATGATAATGGGCGGCATCCGCCGGCGGCTCGATGACAGGCACCGGCTTCTTCACCGCATTTCGCGGCTCGGCGAAAAAACCGCGCTCGTCCGCCCCTTCGAAGAGATCGCCTTCGCCCGCCTGAAAGCCTGACGTCGTGGAAAGCTCGGCGGGAGGCGGGGCGGGGCGTCTTGCCATGGGCGGTCTGGCCTTATGAAGGGGTAAGCGGCGGCAGGCCCGGACGGTCGAAGCCGCCGGGCGACAGCGTGAAGATTTCGCAGCCGGTGGCCGTGACGCCAACGGCGTGTTCATATTGGGCGGACAGCGAACGGTCGCGCGTCACCGCCGTCCAGCCGTCGGAAAGCACTTTCACATGCGGTTTGCCAAGATTGATCATGGGCTCGATGGTGAAGATCATGCCTTCCCGGATTTCCGGACCTTCGTCCGGACGGCCGTAATGCAGGATGTTTGGCGTATCGTGGAACAGCCGCCCAACGCCGTGCCCGCAGAAATCGCGCACCACCGAGCAACGTTCGGCTTCCGCATAGGTCTGGATCGCCGCGCCGATCGCGCCGGTGCGCACACCGGGCTTTACAGCCGCGATACCACGCAGCAGGCACTCATAGGTCACTTCCATCAGCCGCTCGGCAGCGCGCTTGATCTGGCCGACCGGATACATGCGGCTTGAATCGCCGTGCCAGCCATCGAGCACATAGGTAACATCGATGTTGACGATATCGCCTTCCCGCAGCGGCTTTTCATCGGGAATGCCGTGGCAGACCACATGGTTGATCGAAGTGCAGACGGATTTGGTATAACCACGATAATTGAGCGTTGCCGGCAGCGCGCCGTGATCGGCGCCGAATTCGAAGACGAAACGGTCAATGGCGTCCGTTGTCACACCCGGCTTGACGATTGCGGCGAGTTCATCGAGACAACGCGCCGTCAGCTGGCACGCCTTGCGCATGCCGTCGAAATCCTCAGGGGTGTAGAGGCGGATGACGCCTGTATTCTTGAGGGGGGCGGAGGCGGCGTCGATATAGGTGACCATCATAGTGCTTTCTGTCTCTTTACGTCCCTGTTCATAAAACAGCCGGACGCCACTCGTCCATCTTAACCGTTCCGTTGACTGAAATTTGTGCCGGGGTGACCGCGCATTTCACGGCATAAGCCTCCACGCCCCGCGCCATTGCCCGTTGGAAAGCCAGCGCATAGACCGGATCGAGATCGTCGCAGATGCGCATCCGGTCGCAATCGCCGCGCTGGATGAGATAAAGCATCACCGCCCGGTGACCGGCTTCCGCTGCATCGCCCAGTTCCTCGAGATGCTTTGCGCCGCGTTTGGTGGCGGTATCGGGGAATTCTGCAAGGCCCTTCTCGCGCATGAAATGCACGTTCTTGACTTCCACATAGGCGTCCGGCCGACCGGGTTCGGATAGCAGGAAATCAATGCGGGAATTGCGCCCGTATTTCTGTTCTCGGCGGATTATCGAATAGCCGGCGAGTTCCGGGATACGGCCGTTCAGGATCGCCTCTTCCGCCAGCCGGTTCGGCATGCCGGTATTGATGCCGACGACGGTGCCGTCGGCCTCGACCATTTCCAGCATATGACGGTATTTGCGGGTGGGGCTGTCATGCTGCGACAGCCAGATGCGGGAACCCGGCGTCGTCAGCCCACGCATGGAGCCGGTGTTGGGGCAGGACCCGGTTATCGCCGTGCCGTCTTCCAGAACTGCGTCAAAGAGGAAACGTTTGTAGCGGGAGATCAGCGTTGCGGGAACGAGCGGGGGCGTGAAGAACATGATGCCTTGAGGTAAGCTTGCGTGTTTGCAGGGTCTTTTTATCCCTCATCCCTGTGCTTGTCACAGAGAACCAGCCAGCCCAAGTCCTTGGGCTGAAGCAAGTCTTTCGCCGCGTAGACCGGCGCCTACTGGATTCCTGTGACAAGCACAGGGATGAGGGTGACGGGGAACGCCTGTGGAAGAGGCCTTTCTGCCGTGTACTGGTCATCTTTTTCACAAATATTCTACAAAAGAACATAGGTTCCCGGCGCATCGCCGAGCACCGGGCGCTTGCCGTCCTCCGGTTTCCGCGCCTTTACCTTCTCGGCGTTCTGGCTTTCGATCCAGTTCTGCCAGTGCACCCACCACGAACCCTTATGAGGTGTGGCGGCGGCCTGCCAGGCGTCGAAGTCTCCGGCTGGTGATGGCCCCGTCCAATACTGATACTTCTCGAGCTGCGGCGGGTTCACGACGCCGGCAATGTGGCCGGAAGCGCCGAGCACGAATTCCACCGGCCCGCCAAACAGGGCAGCACCCGTGAACACCGATTTCGCGGGCGCGATATGGTCATCGCGGGTGGCGAGATCGTAGACGGGTATGTTGATGTCGCCGAGATTGATGCGCTTGCCGGCAACGCGCATCAGACCGCGGGCGAGATTGTTCTCGAGGTAACAGTTGCGCAGATAGTACGAGTGGCTGGCAGCCGTCACCCGGGTGGAATCGGAGTTCCAGTAGAGCAGGTCGAATGGCAGGGGTTCGGTGCCGCGCAGGTAATTATCGACCACATAGGGCCAGATAAGATCGGAGGCGCGCAGCATGTTGAAGACGGTGGCCATGATCGAACCGTCAAGATAACCGACGGCCTGCATGTGTCTGTCGAGCGCGGCCAGCTGACCTTCGTCCACGAAGACCTTGAGGTCTCCGGCATGGATGAAATCGGTCTGGGCGGCGAGCAGCGTGGCGCTGCGGATGCGCTCATTGTCCTGCTGTGCATGCAGCGCCAGCGCCGAGGCCAAAAGCGTGCCGCCGACACAATAACCGACGGCGTTGATCTCCTTTTCGCCAGTCCGTTCCTCGATGGTATCAAGCGCAAAGTCGATGCCTTCGCTGATATAATCGTCCCAGCCTTTTTCGGCCAGACCGGCATCCGGGTTGATCCAGGATACCATGAAGACGCTGTGGCCCTGTTCGAGGCACCAGCCGACGAAGGATTTCTGCGGGTTGAGATCGAGAATGTAGAACTTGTTGATCCAGGGCGGCACGATCAGCAGCGGCCGTTTGAAGACCTTTTCCGTCGTCGGCTCGTAATGGATGATTTCGCAAAGCGCGCTTTTCGCAACGACCTTGCCTGGCGTGACGGCAATGTTCTGGCCAATGACGAATTTGCTGTAATCGGTCTGGCGAAGCTTCAGATGGCCGTTTCCGGCCGCGACATCCTCCGCCAGCTGCGCCATGCCCTTGACGAGATTGGCGCCGCTGGAGGCTACCGTCTCGCGGAAGACCTGCGGATTGGTGAAGACGAAATTGGCCGGAGAAAGCGCCTCTGTCACCTGCCGCATGTAAAACAGCGCCTTGGTGCGGGTGTGCTCATCCAGCCCCTCCGCCTCCGTCACCATCCGGTCTGCAAAACCGACGGTCGTCTGATAGGCCTTGAGAAGAAAATCGAAGAACGGGTTGGCCTGCCAGTCGGCATCGGCAAAACGTTTGCTTCTGCGCTGTGCAGGGCCGCTTTCGGCCGTTTTCTCCGAGGTCGAATCGGAGGCTCCGGAAAATTGCGCCACCGATTTCGACCACAGATCGTAATAGCTCGACAGCAGATGGGTCTGCGCTTCCAGTGACCGCTTCGGCTCGGCCATCCAATATTCGGCGACATCGGAGAGCGTCTTGACCAGATCGGTCACGGGATCGGCGCTCGTCTGCGGAATTTCGCCGCGTTCGCGTGGCGCCAGCCATTCACCGGCAGCCTTGCCGAGATTTTCGAGCGCGCGTGCGATGTTGATCGCGAAGGTTTCGGGGTCGCGGATCAGGTAGGCCTCGGCGGTACTGGCGTCGAAGCCGGGCGTTTTGTCACCCTTTTTCGTGCCCCCGCCGTCAACACCTGCCATGCACCATCCTCCACCAAATTTGTGTTTGCACATTCTGCATGAAAACGAATACAAGTTCCACCAGCAAGGGGAGGCCGCAAAGGGCCGAACCGCGGTCGAATTCGATATCGGCAGATATCCTTACAGGCGGAACATGACGATGGGCAAGCACATGGGCAAATGCGGCACATGGGGAACATATGCGGAAAGCGCCGCAAGAATCGCGTTCCTCTCGCTCTCCGGCGCCATGCTCGTCACCACGCTTGCCGCCTGCAAGGCGCCCGAGCCGATTGTCGCGCCCGCCCATATGCGCCGTCCGACGGCTGAAATCGTCGGACCTCGTCCGGTCAGCGACACCGCGGTAAGCCAGAAGCGCGACACCGGGACCTATCCGACGTTCTCGCAGCCGCTGACGGCCGCTGGCACGCAGATGGGCGACGACGAAGCCTCAACCATGGAATCGAGCCTGTCTCGCCTCGGCGCGGCACGGCGCAACGGCCAGATATCGGAAGCCGAATATAAGCGCCGGGTGGCCGAGCTGCGGGCGCTGGCAGAAAATCAGAAGCCGGTTGCAACGCCTGCATCGCAGTGACGAGCTGGGCGAGTGCATGTCACTTGTTTCTTCTCCCATAGGGGAGAAGTCCGCGGCAGCGGGATGAGGGGCAAGCTCTCCGCATATCTCCGCGTTTGCCCCTTCATCCGGCCCGTCGGGCCACCTTCTCCCCGCCGGGGAGAAGAAACAAGCGGGGATGCCGAACGTCCTACAGCGACAATCACGGCTGAAGGTCCTGTCGGCCCGGCAATCATAACTCCTTCTTTACCCTGCCTTTGAACCTTCCGCTTACCGAAGATGTTAAGCGGATGGATGCGGTTTGCAGCTTATGGTGCAGCCATAACAAACAGGCCGCTGAAAAAGCGGCGCACAGGGTGAAATATCATGAAATGCATCGCCGCTTTGCTGGTCCTTGCCGGTTTTGCGCTCGCACCAGCTCAGGCGCGGGCGCCGCACATCAATTTCGGAACGTCCGCACTTCAGGGGCGATGATCGAGGGGGCGGCTGTCAGTCGTTGCCCGCCGCTTCACTCAGCGCATCGAGATCGGGCACGGTGATGTGACGGTTGTTCTCGATGCGGATAATGCCTTCCTTTCGCAGCTTTGTCATTTGCCGGCTAACGGTCTCGATGGTGAGACCGAGGAAATCGGCAATGTCGGCACGCGAGAGCGGCAGGTCGAAGCATGACTTGTCGTCGTTTTCCGGATCGATATGGGTGGCGATCATATAAAGGAAGCTGGCAACCTTTTCCTGCGCCGATTTGCGCCCCAGTGTCAGCATCCAGTCACGTGCCTCGTCCAGTTCCTTGAGTGACTGGCTGTGCAGCTTGCGTTCCATATCAGGCACTTCGGAGACCATGCGGTCGACGACGCGGCGCGGAAAGAGGCATATTTCCACATCGGTTGCGGCTTCCGCCGTCATCTTGCTTTCCGCCATGAACGGACGGCCGAGAAAATCCGGTGCGAATTGCAGGCCGACGATCTGCTGGCGGCCATCCGACATCATTTTCGATAACTTTACCACGCCATTCAGGATATTGCCGTAGGAGGTGACGAGCTCGCCCTGGCCGAGAAGCTCATTGCCGGCCTCCAGCTTTTTGCGGCTGGAATGGCGGTTCAGATCGCAAAGCTGCTGCGGTGTCAGCGTGCTGCAAAGACCGCCGTGACGCGCCTCGCAGGAGCGGCAAACAACCGGCTCTTCCGAATTGTGGATGGTCTTCTGCAGCGTGTCCATAAGCCTTTTCCAATGCTGGCTTTGCGGGACGATTGCGACCCTGGATATCAAATCCGGTCTCTTTAAAGGCGTGTGCGCTGTAGCCGTCGTCCCCGCGTCTACTTTAGCAAGAACTTATGGCTCAATTTGATTGAAGTCAAAGTTGCAAACTGTCGCAGCCGCTACTGAAAGAGGGGAAATCGACATTTTCTTGATAAAAGGCAAATCGGGTGATGAATATCGACCTTCTTCACAAATATTCCGGGGCAGTGCCGCGTTACACGAGCTATCCGACCGCGCCGCATTTCCACGAGGGAATCGATAATACGACCTATCGCGGCTGGCTCGGCGCACTCGGTCACAGGAATCGCCTGTCGCTTTACGTGCATATTCCCTATTGCGACCGGCTTTGCTGGTTCTGTGCCTGCCATACCAAGCATACGCTGAAATACGAGCCGATTGCTATTTATCTTGAAGCACTTAAGCAGGAAATTGCTGCGGTCGGCGCACTTGTTTCGCCTGACGCCGTGGTGAGTGCCGTGCATTTCGGCGGCGGCTCGCCGACCATGCTTGACCCGCAGGACATGCAGGACCTGATGGACTGTCTGCGGCGTCACTTCACTTTCGGGCTGGCACCAGAAATCAGCGTTGAGATGGATCCCAACGATCTGGACGACAGCCGCTATGACGCGCTTGCCGCCATCGGCATGTCGCGGGCTAGCCTCGGGGTGCAGGATTTTGATGACAAAGTGCAAAAAACCATCAACCGCATCCAGTCTTTCGAGCAGACGAGATCCGTGGTGGATGCGGTGCGGGCGAGGGGCGTTCACTCAGTCAATTGCGACATTCTTTACGGGTTGCCGTTCCAGACATGCGAGACACTGAAAAGAACCGTCGATCAGATCGTATCGCTTGCCCCTGATCGCATCGCGCTTTTTGGCTATGCCCATGTTCCCTGGATGAAGAAACACCAGTCGCTGATCCCCGAACATGCGCTGCCCGATGTTGCCGAACGCTACCGCCAGATGACGATGGCGGGGGAGATGCTGAGGCAGGCCGGATACAGCCAGATCGGCATCGATCATTTTGCCCGGCCGACCGATACATTATCCCAGGCCGCCGAAGCCGGCGCCCTGCGGCGGAATTTTCAGGGCTATACGACCGATACTGCCGATGCGCTGATCGGGCTTGGCGCATCATCCATCGGCCGGCTGCCGCAGGGTTATGTGCAGAACATGGTGGCAACCGGTGAATATCAGCGCATGGTGGGTGAGGGCGGTCTTGCCGCCGTGAAAGGCATTGAGTTGTCGCAGGACGATCATCTGCGCTCGCATGTGATCGAAAGGTTGATGTGCGATTTCTCTATCGATCTTTCGGACTTGCAGCACCGTTTCGGCAAGGTGAGCCATTCCGTGAGGGATCAGGCGCAGCAGTTTGCCGCAGGCGACAGGGACGGTCTGGTGCGGCTGGATGCCGATATTTTTGCCGTGACGGAGGTGGGAAGGCCGTTTGTACGTAATATCGCGGCAATCTTCGATACCTATCTCGGCAATGGGCGCGGCCGTCATTCGGTTGCTGTTTAGGCAACAGTTTTGGGGCAAATTTCAAAGTTACGTCACGAAACCATTGGCTTTTTTGTGCGACTTGCCTATGTGGTGCGTCAGAAAGAATAATTCATACGAACGACAATAAGGATTATGGGCGTGACAGCTACATTCGACAAGGTTGCCGACATTATCGCCGAAACCAGCGAAATCGACCGCGAAACCATTACGCCGGAGAGCCACACGATCGACGATCTGGGCATCGACAGCCTCGACTTTCTTGATATCGTTTTCGCGATCGACAAGGAATTCGGCATCAAGATTCCGCTCGAGCAGTGGACGCAGGAAGTCAATGAAGGCAAGGTTTCCACGGAAGAATACTTCGTGCTGAAGAACCTTTGCGCCAAGATTGACGAATTGCGCGCGGCCAAGGGCTGACGTGACGGTGCCCGCTTCCGGCGGGCATTTTCTTTTGATGCCGCCTGCGGGCAAACCATGACTAACCGACCAGAGACGGGCCGGACGGATGCTGCTTGAATATTTCCAGATGATCGACAAGGTCGAGGCCGTGGACATGACGGCGCGCACGTTGAAGGCGCGGTCCGTTGTTCCCGATAAAAGCCCGGTTTTCGAAGGCCATTTCCCCGGCATGCCGCTGGTTCCGGGTGTGCTTCTGATCGAGACAATGGCGCAGGCCTCCGGCATGCTGGTTCTGGCATTTTCCGATTTCGCGTCCATGCCGTTCCTGATGTCGGTCGATGGCGCCAAGATGCGGACTTTCGTGGAGCCGGGTGCTGTTCTCGACATCGAGGCAGTGCTTGAGCATGACGGTTCGGGCTTTGCGGTTACCAAGGCAAAGATCACCTCCGATGGCAAAAAGGTCTGCGACGCGCAGCTGAAACTGCGCACCATGCCCTTCAGCGAGATCCCGCTTGGGCCTATCGTCAAGAAGCGGGCGGAAGAAGTTGGCCTGATGGCGGCGATTGCCGCCGATGCACGGAAATAAGCTTTTTCATTCGTTTCGGAGAAGACAGTTTTTCCTGTCGGCCCGGTTTTGATGCACGAAAATCGTGGGCTCGCGACGGTGGATCGGGTCTTCGCCATTGCCAATCCGCACCGCGCGCTTTATTCCGCAACGCATGAAGTGGTTGTTCGCAACCGCTGTTGGATAGCCGTGACCGTTTCGGCGGGGCCGGCTGCAAAGGATGACAGACGATGAAATCTGACAATGATGTGGTGATAACAGGGGTCGGCATCGTGACCTGTCACGGCGTTGGCAGCCAGGCGCATGTGGCGCTTCTTTCGGGAACCGCCGCGCCGGCGACGATTGTCGAGACGGAAAAATTCAAGCCATATCCGGTTCATCCCATGCCCGAGATCGACTGGTCGGCACAGATCGCCAAGCGCGGCGACCAGCGCCAGATGGAAAACTGGCAGCGTCTCGGCGTTTTTGCCGCCGGTCTTGCACTTGATGATGCCGGCTTGAAGGAAAATGTCGAAGCCTGCGCCACCATGGATATGATCGTTGCTGCCGGCGGCGGCGAGCGCGACATCAATGTCGATACGCTGATCGTTGACGAGGCTTTGAAGCGCAACGACCGCGAAAAGCTGCTGAACGAAAAGCTGACGACGGAACTGCGCCCGACGCTGTTTCTCGCCCAGCTTTCCAACCTGATGGCCGGCAATATCTCCATCGTGCACAAGGTCACCGGCTCTTCCCGGACCTTCATGGGCGAAGAAGCGGCCGGCATTTCCGCCGTCGAAACCGCGTTCCATCGCATTCGTTCGGGCGAATCGAGCCACGCTCTCGTGGGCGGCGCCTTCTCTGCCGAACGTCCAGACATGATCCTGCTGTTCGAAGCCATCGGGGCGCATGCGCAGGGCGAATGGCAGCCCCTGTGGTCGCGCGAAGGCCAGGAAGGCGGCGGCATGGTTTCCGGCTCGCTCGGAGCCTTCCTCGTGCTGGAATCACGCAAGCATGCCAGCGAGCGCGGTGCGCGCATCTATGCCCGCATCGACGCCATCGAAGGTGATCGCGGCAGCCGCGACGACGGCAAAATGGAAAAGCGCATGGAGCGTCTGCTGGCCCCGGCAACGGACAGCGCCGCGACCGTCGTCTTCTCCGGCGCCAGCGGTTATGACGGCGTTACGGCCCGTGAGAAGCACATTCTCGAAAAGACCTTGCCGAAGGCTGCCATCCGCGGTTTCGGCGGTGTCACGGGCCATGGACTTGAGGCGCAGTTTCCGCTCGGCCTCGCTCTGGCGGCGCTGACGCTTGAAAGCGGTGCCAAGGTTCCTACCTTCGACGCGAATGCGGAAAAGCCAATGGGCGAGGCGGCGACCGAGGCTGTCGTCACCACTGTTGGCCATGTCCGCGGCGAAGGTGTCGCCGTTCTGTCCCGTGACGTGTGAGGAGAAAGACCATGACCAATTTTAAGGATCATCTCGGTCGCCCGATCGTCGCCGTCACCGGCATGGGCATCATTACCTCGCTCGGTCAGGGGCTTGCCGATAACTGGGCGGCGCTGACCTCGGGTAAGTCAGGCATTCACAAAATCACCCGTTTCCCGACTGAAGGGCTTTCGACCCGGATCAGCGGCACGGTGGATTTCATCGATATTCCGGTTCCGAATTCCGTCGAACGTTCCTATGCCTTCGCGCGCGAAACCACCATCGAGGCGCTGGCGCAGGCCGGCATTTCCGGTGACTTTGACGGCCCGCTGTTTCTCGCAGCGCCGCCGATCGAGCCGGAATGGAGTGCCCGTTTCGAGCTTGCCGACCGCTCTCCGCCAGCCGCCCAGCCGGGTGATGCCTATGAGCGGTTCCTGACGGCCTTCCGTCAGCGTCCCGATCCGGCATTCCAGGAAGCAGCGCTGTTTGGTGCCATCTCCGAGCGTCTGTCTGACCGTTTCGGTACGCGCGGTCTGCCGGTTACCCTGTCGACCGCCTGTGCATCCGGCGCGACCGCGATCCAGCTTGGCGTCGAGGCCATCCGACAGGGCCGCGCCGAACGGGCTTTGACGGTCGCGACCGATGGTTCTGTCAGTGCCGAGGCGTTGATCCGCTTTTCGCTGCTGTCTGCCCTTTCGACCCAGAACGATCCGCCGGAAAAGGCTTCCAAGCCGTTCAGCAAGGACCGCGATGGTTTCGTGATCGCCGAAGGTGCCGCAACGCTGGTGCTGGAATCGCTCGAAGCCGCCGTCGCTCGCGGCGCCAAGGTGCTGGGCATCATCAAGGGTGCAGGGGAAAAGGCTGACAGCTTCCACCGTACACGCTCTTCGCCCGATGGCGGCCCGGCGATTGCGACGATCCGTGCGGCACTGGCCGATGCGGGCGTGGCCGAAAGCGATATCGGTTATATCAACGCCCACGGCACCTCGACGCCTGAGAACGACAAGATGGAATATGGCTCGATGCTTGCGGTCTTCGGTGAAGGCCTGAAGAACATTCCGCTGTCGTCCAACAAGTCGATGATCGGCCATACGCTGACCGCCGCAGGTGCTGTGGAAGCGGTGTTCTCGCTGCAGACCATGCTGACTGGCACGCTGCCACCAACAATCAACTATAACAATCCCGATCCGACCATCACGCTCGACGTGGTGCCGAATGTGAAGCGGGATGCCGAGGTGGGTGCGGTTCTGTCGAATTCCTTCGGGTTCGGCGGGCAGAATGCAAGCCTTGTCATGACGCGGGAACCGGCTTAACCGGTTCGTTACAACAGGGGCGTTTCCGAATGACTTGCGGAAACGCGCCCGTTTCTTTGATTTCGCATTCCAGCCGCAAAACCGTTACAGAGTTTTGCTGGAATGATTTTAGATAACGCCTTCGGGCGAAGGACTTATATATGCGCGCTCTTCAACTCGTCGACGACCGGAAGCTCGAAAAAGTGGATCTGCCCGAACCGGATGCGCCGGCGCCGGGCGAGGTAACGCTGCGCGTCAAGGCCGTGGCGCTCAACCACATCGATGTTTGGGGCTGGCGCGGCATGGCTTTCGCCAAGCGCAAGATGCCGCTCACAATCGGTGCGGAAGCCTCGGGTGTGGTGGAAGCCATCGGTCCGGGCGTATCCAACGTGCTGCCCGGCCAGCTGGTCGCGATCTATGGCGCGCGCACCTGCGGGCTGTGCAAACCCTGCCGCGAAGGCCGTGACAATCTGTGCGAACATGTCCAGGGCGTGCACGGTTTCCATCTCGACGGTTTCGCGCAGGAAAAGATCAATATTCCTGCCCGCCAGCTCGTGCCGGCGCCGCATGGCGTCGACGCCGTCGGTGCCGCTCTCGCGCCGGTGACGTTCGGCACGGTCGAGCACATGCTGTTCGACAATGCCAAGCTGGAGTCCGGCGAAACCATCCTCATTCACGCCGGCGGTTCGGGCATCGGCACGGCGGCGATCCAGCTTGCCAAGAAGATGGGTTGCACCGTCATCACGACAGTCGGTTCCGACGACAAGATCGAACGGGCGAAGGCGCTCGGGGCCGATCATGTGATCAACTATCGCACCGACCGTTTCGAAGGCGTCGTGCGCAAGCTGACGAAAAAGAAGGGCGTCGACGTCGTGTTCGAGCATGTCGGCAAGGATACCTGGGCGGGTTCGATGTTCTCGCTGAAGCGCGGCGGTCGTCTCGTCACCTGCGGTTCCACATCCGGTGTTTCCACCGACATCAACCTGATGATGCTGTTCCAGCAGCAGCTGAAACTGCTCGGCTCCTTCGGCTGCCGTATGGAGAACATGGCCAACGCCATGCAGAAGATGGCACGTGGCATCGTGCATCCGGTTATCGACACCGAAGTGACCTTTGACGATATTGACCGGGCGCTGGAGCGCATGGAGACGCGTCAGGTGTTCGGCAAGATCGTGCTGCGGATGGACTGAGCATCTTGAAGCTGTTCCTGACACGGATCGTCCTGAAACTGGACCACTTCCGGCAGTGGCTGATTGCGACATTCGCCTTCGGCCTTCTCAACCTGCTGAAGCTCTTTCCCGCCGATGCGGGCATTCGCGCCGCTGACAGGCTGGCACGTTTCGTGGGGCCGAAAACCGGCCGCCACAAGCTGATGCTCCATAATCTGGCGCGCGCCTTTCCGGAGAAGTCCGAACAAGAGCGGCTCGAGATCGCCATGGACAGCTGGGCCAATATGGGTCGGCTGGCGGCGGAATATGTCTTTCTCGACCGGCTGTTCGATTTCGATCCGGAAAAGAACGAGCCGGGACGCATCGAGGTCCAGGGCATCCCGACCTTCCTCGAGCTGCGCGACAATCCGCGGCCTTTCATCGTCTTTACCGCCCATAGCGGCAATTTCGAACTGCTGCCGGTTGCCGGCTCGGCTTTCGGTCTCGATGTGACGGTGCTGTTCCGGCCACCGAACAATCCCTTTGTGGCCGAGAAAGTGTTCAGTTTCCGCAAGGAGCGCATGGGCAATCTCGTGCCCTCGCATGCCGGCTCCTCCTTCGCGCTGGCGCGGCAGCTGGAAAAGGGCGGTGGTGTGGGTGTGCTCGTCGACCAGAAATTCGGCAAGGGACTGACGACGAAGTTCTTCGGACTTGAGGTTCGCACCAATCCGCTTCTCGCCAAGCTGGTGCGGCAGTTCAATTGCGATGTCTATCCTGCCCGTTGCGTGCGCCTGCCCGATAATCGCTACCGGCTGGAAATCGAACCGAAGGTTGAGATTCCGCGCGATGACAAGGGCAATGTCGACATTCAGGCGACGGCGCAGCTTCTGAACGACAAGGTGGAGAGCTGGGTGCGCGAATATCCCGGCCAATGGCTGTGGTATCACGACCGGTGGGACGTTAAGCACCAGATTTGAGGATGCCGGCTGGCTCGTGCTCTCAGAGCAATTTTCACAAAATCAGGCGCAGGAACTGTGCTTTTCGAAATTTTTCCATAGTAGTGGAACCTCATTTTTCGTTCATGGATTATCGAAATTGAAAAAATAGCAGCGGCTGTGATATTTTGAACAACAATCCCCGCCGTGTTTTCGTGCTTCGTTACGTCATTTTTAAGCGCGGAGACGCTATTATCAGGGATAATTGGTCTATCCTTTCGGATTAGGATCGGGATGTTTGCCCGTTCAGGGAGAGTTGGGTTGAAAGATTTGATTGAGCTGTTCTGGCTGCGTTATACGGAACTGCAATCTGCCGTTGGTAAAAACGAGGCCGACAAGATCGCAGTGCTGGAGCGTGAACTGGAGCAGCTTCTCGAGCGCGTCGTCGGACGCAAGACCGAAAGCTCCGAAGACATTCGCGAGCAGTTCCGTTTTGCTATCGATCTCCTCAACCACGAGGCGGAAGACCTTGGCTGCGTGCAGCGCAATTCCGAACTTCTGCGAACGCTCGTCGACCGTTACGTCGGCATGCCGCTCAAGGCAAAAGTGATCGGTGACGAAGATGCGGACAGCCTCGAATGGCACCACCGCCATCTGATCCTCGATGAAGATATGCTCAACGATCTCGATGAGCCTGTCGTCATCGTGTCCCCCGGTTACCGCGTGTCCTTTGCCAATGCGCTCGACGCCTTCCAGCGTAATGCGCCGGAAGGGCTCGTCGGCTGCCACATCGCCGAACTCGTCGGTGTCCACCGTTTCCAGAACGCACTCAGGGAAAAGCTCGATAATTGCTTCAAGGGCGATACGTCGAAATATACCTATGCGGAAGACCAGAACGGTCGCACAATCGTCAAGTCGCTCGAAATGTCGCCTTGTTACTCTTCCGCCTACAAGCTCGTGGGTGCCATGGTGGTCATCCGCGAAATTGCCGATCGCAGGCGCCGCGCTGCGGGTTGACCCCAAGCTCCCCTGATATCCGAAGGACGGGCTGAACGCGCCCTATCAGTCCCTTATTTCGGGAAGACGGTTTCCCAGATCGTGGCGATGGACCAGGCGGACGAGGCGTCAATCAGAAGCTTCGTCGCCATGGCCAGACACGACAGAACCAGAAGCGGGCGGATGATTTTCGCGCCGTTTTTCATGGCGAAACGCGACCCGATCTGCGCCCCGATGAATTGGCCGAACCCCATTGCCAGTCCAAGCTTCCACAAAACCGCGCCGCCCATCGCGAAGACGACGAACCCGCCGAAATTGGAGCCCAGATTGAGAAGCTTGGTATGGGCTGTCGCCTTCAGCATGCCAAAACCGGCAAGTGCCACGAAGGCGAGCATGTAAAAGGAACCGGCGCCCGGACCGAAGACGCCGTCATAAAAGCCGATCAGCGGCGCGGCGGTAAATCCGAACACCAGCGGTGTGATGCGGCGATGGCTGTCTACATCGCTGAGCTGTGGCTTGAAGGCGAAATAGATCGCTATGGCGATCAGCAGGAAGGGCATGATGGTGCGCAGAAGATCGGCAGGCACGAAGGCGGCCGTCAGCGCCCCCAGCATTCCGCCGGCCATCGCCATCAACCCCATCGGCAATTGCTCTTTCAGATTGACATGGCCACGTCTTGCGTAAGCGAGAGTGGCGGAGGCCGAACCGAACTGTGCCTGCAGCTTGTTCGTGCCAAGCGTATCGAGTGGCGGTATTCCCATGATCATCATTGCCGGAATGGTGATGAGACCACCGCCGCCGGCAATGGAATCGATAAAGCCGGCGAAAATGGCGACGCAGAAGAGGACGAGGAAAACGTTGAGGGCGATGTCTTGCACTTGGCATGTCCGGGCAGGCGGAAGGAGAGGCCCCTTCTTTCACCGAAAACGCGGTCGCGCAATATTTTTCTGTATGGTCTGAGGGGCGCCGGGGGATTGCGGTGCTGCCGCTTATCGTTATGTTTCCGTGGCGCGTCGCCGGAACGACGGATGGCGCCTGACACATGTGGATGAGGGCATTATGCATAAAGTGATATTCGATACGGACCCCGGTGTGGATGATGCCATGGCGCTTCTGTTCCTGCACCGCCACCCCGATATCGATCTGATCGGCGTCACCACCGTTTTCGGCAATGCGCCCATCGACATCACCACCCGCAATGCGCTTTTCCTCAAGCGGGAATGGCAGATGACCGCGCCGGTCGCGAAAGGGGCGGGCGTGACCTTCGATCCGGCCCGCAAGGAAGGCCACTGGCCGACCTTTATCCATGGTGAAAACGGCCTTGGCGATATCGACATTCCAGCGACCATCGACCTGCCGCTCGACCCGCGGCCTGCGCATCGCTTCATCATCGAGACGGTTAAGGCCAATCCCGGTGAAGTGACGCTTATTGCCGTTGGCCGCATGACCAATCTGGCGCTGGCTTTGCGAGAAGAACCTGATTTCGCGGCGCTGGTGAAGGAAGTCATCGTCATGGGCGGCGCCTTCGACATCAACGGCAATGTCTCGCCGGCAGCCGAGGCCAATATTCATGGCGATCCGGAAGCGGCCGATCTTGTCTTCACCGCGCCGTGGCGCGTGGTTGTCGTCGGTCTCGATGTCACGACAAAAACCGTGATGACCAGCGCCTTCATGGCTGAGATGGCAGAGGCGGGCGGCAAGCCGGTGCAGCTGCTTTCGGACCTGTCGCAATTCTACATCGATTTCTACAAGACCCGTACCGGTGACGGCATGGTGGTGCACGACAGCTGCGCCTGTGTTTATCTCGTCGCGCCGGAACTGTTTACCACCCGCAGCGGCCCGGTGCGCGTCGTCTGCGGCGGTCTTGCCGACGGCCAGACCATCCAGAAGCCGGACGGACGCGCCTTTCCGCCGGGCGACTGGGACGGGCATCCGAGCCAGCTGGTCTGCACGGATATCAAGCCGGAGCGCGTGCTTTCGGTCATCCGCGCGGCAATTGTGAAGGGCGAGCGCGGCTGAACGACAGGAATGGCCGTTCTTGAGCATGGCTTGCCTTGCATTTTCCCAGAATCTGGCGTTATGCAAGTTCCCTGATCATAGTGCGCGATCCGCCTTGCCGGAGGGCTTGAAAAGGCGGTGCCGGTAGGACGGGCGGATCACCGCTAGGCGTCGTTGGCGCGAGAAAACCCTTGTGGGTTTTCCCGTGCTTTGCGCTACAATGAATAACGCCTGCCGGGTCGGTTCGTGTCGGCGGCGTTTAACAACAAAAACGAACCTTCGTTATGGACCGGAAGAACCGGTCCATTCCCATGAGGAAAGAGATGGAAGAGTTTCACAAGGTCCGGCGTCTGCCGCAATACGTCTTCGAACAGGTCAACCGTTTGAAAGCGAGCGCGCGAGCGGCCGGGGCCGATATCATCGATCTCGGCATGGGCAATCCCGACCTTCCGACCCCGAAGGCCATCGTCGACAAACTTTGCGAGGTCGTTCAGGACCCTCGTACCCATCGTTATTCCTCGTCCAAGGGCATTCCCGGTCTTCGCCGCGCGCAGGCGGCCTATTATGCACGCCGCTTCGGCGTTAAGCTGAACCCCGACACGCAGGTCGTCGCCACGCTCGGCTCCAAGGAAGGTTTCGCCAACATGGCGCAGGCCATCACCGCGCCGGGTGACGTGATCCTGTGTCCGAACCCCACCTATCCGATCCATGCCTTCGGCTTCCTGATGGCGGGCGGCGTTATCCGCTCGATGAATGTCGAGCCTGACGACAGCTTCTTCGGGCCGCTGGAGCGCGCCGTGCGCCACTCCATTCCGAAGCCGCTGGCGCTGATCGTCAATTATCCTTCGAACCCGACGGCGCATGTCGCGTCGCTCGATTTCTACAAGGACGTCATCGCCTTTGCGAAGAAGCACGAGATCATCGTGCTTTCCGACCTTGCCTATTCGGAAATCTATTTCGACGAAAGCAATCCGCCGCCCTCCGTTCTCGAGGTTCCCGGTGCGATCGACGTTGCGGTGGAATTCACTTCCATGTCGAAGACGTTTTCCATGCCCGGCTGGCGCATGGGCTTTGCCGTTGGCAACGAGCGGCTGATCGCGGCGCTGACCCGCGTGAAGTCTTATCTCGATTACGGCGCCTTCACACCGATCCAGGTTGCTGCGACCCATGCACTGAACGGTGACGGCTCGGACATTGCCGAAGTGCGCAATGTTTATCGCCGCCGTCGCGATGTCATGGTCGACACCTTCGGCAAGGCGGGCTTCGAAGTACCGCCGCCGGCGGCCACCATGTTCGCCTGGGCGAAGATCCCGGAAAAATTCCGCCATCTCGGCAGCCTGGAATTCTCCAAGCTTCTGGTCGAGAAGGCCGATATTGCCGTTGCTCCCGGCATCGGCTTCGGCGAGATGGGCGATGATTACGTCCGTCTCGCGCTCGTGGAAAACGAGCATCGAATTCGTCAGGCAGCGCGCAATCTGAAGCGTTTCCTGTCGACCGCAGACGAAACGATGCACAACGTCGTTTCGCTCAACGCCCACAGATAAGGGCAAACCCAGGGCGGCCGGGTCTCGGCCGCCACCATCACCAGCAATCAGGAACATACCCATGGCAGATTCATTGAGAATCGGCATAGCGGGGCTCGGCACTGTCGGCGCTTCGCTCGTGCGCATCCTCCAGCAGAGAAGCAACGAACTTGCGATTACCTGCGGACGCGCAATTGAGATTATTGCGGTAAGCGCGCGTGATCGTTCGCGTGACCGCGGCATTGATCTCACGGGTATTACCTGGTTCGACACGCCGGAACAGATGGCGAGCGAAGCCGACATCGATGTGTTTGTCGAACTGGTCGGCGGTGCTTCCGGACAGGCCGAAAATGCGGTGCGGGCAGCGCTGTCGCGCGGTCTCCATGTGGTGACAGCCAACAAGGCGCTGCTGGCCAAGCATGGTGTCGAACTGGCGACCATTGCCGAAGACAAGGGCGCGCTTCTGAACTTCGAGGCGGCGGTCGCTGGCGGCATTCCCGTCATCAAGGCCCTGCGTGAATCGCTGACCGGCAATCACGTGACGCGCATCTACGGCATCATGAACGGCACCTGCAACTACATCCTCACAAAGATGGAGAAAGAAGGCCTGTCCTTCGAGGCCTGTCTGAAGGAAGCGCAGCGGCTGGGATATGCAGAGGCTGATCCCGCCTTCGATATCGAAGGTAACGACACCGCGCACAAGCTTTCCATTCTGACCACGCTTGCCTTCGGCAACAAGATCGCTGCCGACGACATTTATCTCGAAGGCATCACCAATATTTCGATCGAGGACATCCAGGCGGCTGCCGATCTAGGCTATCGCATCAAGCTTCTCGGCGTGGCGCAGGTCACCGAATCCGGTATCGAGCAGCGCGTCCATCCGACCATGGTGCCGCTTGATTCCGTCATCGCGCAGGTCGATGGCGTCACCAACGCCGTGGCGATCGAATCCGATATTCTCGGTGAATTGCTGATGGTCGGACCCGGCGCCGGCGGCAACGCCACGGCATCCGCCGTGCTCGGCGATATCGCCGATATCGCCAAGAGCCGTCCCGGTGCACAGCGTGTGCCGGTACTCGGCCGTCCGGCGAAATCGCTGACGGACTATCGCCGCGCCAAGATGAAGAGCCACGAGGGCGGTTACTTCATCCGCCTCACGGTGAAGGATCAGGCCGGTGTGTTCGCCTCCATCGCCAGCCGCATGGCTGACAATAACATTTCGCTGGAATCCATCGTGCAGCGCCAGCGCGTGCACGTGGAAGGCGCGCCGCAGACAATCATCCTTGTTACGCACGCGACAATGGAAGATGCGATCCGCAAGGCGGTAAAAGCGATCAAGAACGAGAAATATCTCGTCAGCGAGCCCCAGGTCATCCGCATCGAGCGGACCTGAAGCGCGACGCTACTGTCGTGAGATCAAAAACCGCGTTTCCATCCGGAAACGCGGTTTTTTGTTGCTTGGGGGACCGGCGCCTTCCTGCGGTCTGGTGGCCGCAAAATTTGAGGGGACGGTGCGTGAAGCGCTGGAAAGCAGGGCGATTCGGCCTTATGGTTAATCGTGTTCACCAAGCGAGGGAGGCGTGGCCGTGACATCGATCATCCTGTTCAAGGACAACAAGCGCCAGGGCGCTCCGGCGAGCCATCACCGGGCGCGGCCGCACAATGCCAATGACAATATTCGCAGCATGGAATTCGATATGGCCGAATATGAGCGTAACTGGTGTTCGCTCGCGGTATTTTCGCTGCTGCTGCTTGTCGCGGCCGTCTCGATTGTCAGCCCTTTTTTCTCGATTTTCTCGACGTGATTTCGTCAAGGCGCGTTTTTGCTTGAAAAACGCAGCATCGCCATTTAGCCCGTTCTAACCATTAGAGCGCCTGTTGGCGCGAATGACAGGACGAATGGACAGGATGGTAATGATGGAGCCGGCCGATACCGTGGCCCGCGCATTTTTAAGCGTGGAGCGGTCGGCAACAGAACAGCGGTGGGTGTCTCGGCTGGATCAGGCCGGGCAGAACCGTGCGCTGGCGATGTCACAGGTCCACGGTATTCCGGAACTGATCGCCCGGGTGCTCGCCGGGCGCGGTGTGGGGGTGGATGATGCCCTGGCGTTCCTTGATCCCACCGTTCGCTCCCTGATGCCCGACCCGCATGTGCTGACCGATTGCGAGAAGGCCGCCGAGCGGCTTGTGCGCGCCATTGAAGCGGGTGAGAAGGTGGCGATCTTCGGTGATTACGATGTCGATGGCGCTGCTTCCTCCGCGTTGATGTACCGGTTTCTTGCACATTTCGGGCTGACGCCCGAGATCTACATTCCCGACAGAATTTTCGAGGGTTACGGGCCTAACCCGGCGGCGATGCAGCAGCTGGCCGCCAATGGCGCGACGCTGATCGTGACGGTGGACTGCGGATCCACCAGCCATGAATCGCTCAAGGCGGCAAAAGAGGCACGAACGGACGTTGTGGTCATAGACCACCATCAGGTGGGTACGGAACTGCCGCCGGCGGTGGCGCTGGTCAATCCCAACCGGGAGGACGATCTGTCGGGGCAGGGGCATCTCTGTGCCGCCGGCGTGGTGTTCCTCGTGCTCGTCGCCACGCTTCGCGTTCTCAAGGACAGGCGGCACCGCCAGGCCTTCACGCTCGATCTGCTGTCATTGCTCGACATCGTTGCGCTTGCGACGGTCTGCGATGTGGTTCCCCTGAAAGGGCTGAACCGCGCCTATGTGGTGAAGGGCCTGATTGCCGCACGCCACATGAAAAATGCCGGCCTTGCCGCGCTGTTCAAGAAGGCGGGGCTGGGCGGGCCTGTGACACCCTATCATTTCGGTTTCCTGATCGGACCCCGCATCAACGCCGGGGGGCGTATTGGCGACGCTGCGCTTGGCAGCCGATTGTTGACGATCGATGATTCCTCGCAGGCCGAGGTGATTGCCGAGCGGCTGGACGAGCTGAACCGCGAGCGACAGGCGATGGAAGCGGCGATGCTGGCGGAGGCCGAAGCGGAGGCCCTGTTCGAATATGGCGACGGCTCGGGTGCCGGTGTTATCGTCACCGCGCGTGAAAACTGGCATCCCGGCATTGTCGGCTTGTTGGCCTCGCGCCTGAAGGATCGCTTCCGCCGCCCGGCTTTTGCCATTGCCTTCGATCCCTCCGGCAAGGGCACCGGCTCCGGCCGTTCGATCGCCGGCTTCGACATGGGGCGGATGGTGCGCGCTGCCGTGGAGGCCGGCCTGCTGGTCAAGGGCGGCGGTCACGCCATGGCGGCAGGCCTCACGGTTGAGCGCGCCAATCTCGGCAAGCTCAGGACCTTTTTCGAAGAAGCCGCGGCAAAGACCGTAAACGAGCTGGTAGAGAGCAGCGTATTGAAGATTGATGGCGCCATCGGCGCTTCGGGGGCTACGTTGCAGCTTGTCGACCAGCTAGAACAGGCCGGTCCCTATGGTTCCGGTCATTCTCAGCCGATCTTTGCTGTTCCGGCGCATCGCCTGCGTGATGTGCGGCTGGTGGGCGCATCCCACGTCAAGATCACGCTGGAGGCCATGGATGGCTCACGGCTGGACGGAATCGCGTTCCGCGCCGCCGAGGCGCCCCTGGGACAGATGCTCATGAATGCCCGCGGACGGAATATTCACGTCGCGGGTACTGTGGGCGCCGATCTCTGGCAGGGGCAAAGGCGGGTTCAACTGCGTGTTCTGGACGCCGCTTTCGCGCCCTGAGAGGGGCCACCAATCTATCTCGGCTGTCACCGGCCAACGGTTGTCGCTGACCTATGCACTACAACGGGATATCTTTACGCGATGCGTGAAGATATACGTTTATGCTGCTGATTTTAAGGGAGAAGCAAGTGGCACGCCCTAGGGGAGTCGAACCCCTCTTTTCAGAATGAAAATCTGACGTCCTAACCGATAGACGAAGGGCGCGTGCGCTTGTGGTGTGGCGCCCTTATAGTCAGGCTCCCGTTGCTCCGCAAGCGGAAAAACTGATTTTTTTCGCTTTGCGGCGAGTTTTTTTGGCAGGGCGGAACGGGCTGTGGAAAACCCGGTCGGACCGGCCCAAATCCTTGAATTATCGCTCCAATCTCGCGCGGCACGGGACGCGACGAAGCGGTGCAAGTGGGCAAAGCCCAGCATCGTGGCCGTTGAGCTGGCAACGCTCTGCCGAAGCCCGGGACTTCCTGATGATCTGGGAGAGGGGAAAGGCAAGCCGGGTGAATTGCGCGGCGGCATTTCGTCCGGCTTGCCTTCCATCGGGGGGACAGGCATCTAACGTGCCGACGGCAAATCGGTTCCGCAGCAATGATGAGATGCTGGAATTATTGCGATTTTATCGAATGATTTCGTCGTGTCGGAGGTAACCAGCAAAGGAAGTGGCACGCCCTAGGGGAGTCGAACCCCTCTTTTCAGAATGAAAATCTGACGTCCTAACCGATAGACGAAGGGCGCGTGCGCTTGTGGTGTGGCGCCCTTATAGTCAGGCTCCGGTTGCTCCGCAAGCGGAAAAACGCATGATTTGACAAAAAAATGACACGGGTGGCCAGAAGCCCTGAAAAACAAGGATTCTTGTTTCGTAACAAAAGGTTAAAGCGTGCTTGGTCCCGCGGTTTTGCGCTTCTAACGGAAGAGAATGATGTGTGGGAACGCGTGGATGGGCAGTGATTCACTCAAGTGGCTCCGGGACGGGAGAAGCGCGGCGTCATGAGGAGCCAAAGATCACGCCAGATCTGGAGCTGGGTTGTCGTCATAAAAAAACGGGGCCCAAAGGCCCCGTCCGATGATGCTTGTTCTCAATGCAGTATCTGGCTGAGGAACAGGCGGGTACGCTCGTGCTGCGGATTGTCGAAGAATTCGGCGGGCGAGTTCTGTTCGACGATCTGGCCCTGGTCCATGAAGATAACGCGGTTTGCGACCTGACGCGCAAAGCCCATTTCGTGGGTCACGCACAGCATGGTCATGCCGTCTTCTGCGAGGCTGACCATGGTATCAAGCACTTCCTTGACCATTTCCGGGTCGAGCGCCGAGGTCGGCTCATCGAAGAGCATGATCTTCGGCTTCATGCAGAGCGAGCGGGCAATCGCCACACGCTGCTGCTGACCGCCGGAGAGTTGGCCCGGATATTTATGCGCCTGCTCGGGAATCTTCACGCGCTTCAGATAGTGCATCGCCACTTCTTCGGCTTCCTTCTTGGGCATCTTGCGAACCCAGATCGGCGCCAGCGTGCAGTTTTCGAGGATCGTCAGATGCGGGAAGAGGTTGAAGTGCTGGAACACCATGCCAACTTCGCGGCGCACCTCGTCGATCTTCTTGAGGTCGTTGGTAAGCTCGATGCCATCAACGACGATGCTGCCCGACTGGTGCTCTTCCAGACGGTTGATGCAGCGGATCATGGTCGATTTGCCCGACCCGGAAGGACCGGCGATGACAATGCGCTCGCCCTTCATGACCTTCAGGTTGATATCACGCAGCACATGGAAATCGCCGTACCATTTGTTCATGCCGGTGATTTCGATTGCGACGTCCGTCGCCGAGACGGTCAGTTTTTTTGCCTGGGTTTCTGCCATTTTGAGCGTCCCTTATCGTTTATGCCCGGTGTCGAGGTGCCGTTCCATGAACAGCGAATATCGCGACATGCCGAAGCAGAATATCCAGAATACGAAGCCTGCGAAAATATAGCCAGTCATGGCGGTGACGGGCGTGGCCCAGTTCGCATCCGATTGGTTGAGTGTGACAATACCGAGCAGGTCGAACATGCCGATGATCGAGACCAGCGACGTGTCCTTGAAAAGCCCGATGAAGGTGTTGACGATGCCCGGAATGACGAGCTTCAGCGCCTGCGGCAGCACGATCAGCCTCGTCTTCTGCCAGTAATTCAGGCCGAGCGAGTCCGCACCTTCATATTGTCCCTTCGGAATGGCCTGCAGGCCGCCGCGGATCACTTCCGCCATATAGGCGGAGGAGAACAGCGACACGCCGACCAGCGCACGCAGGAACTTGTCGAAAGTCCAGCCGTCGGGCAGGAACAGCGGCAGCATGATGCTGGCGAAGAACAGGACGGTGATCAGCGGGATGCCCCTGATGACCTCGATGAAGAGGACGCAGAGCATCTTGATGACCGGCAGGTTCGAGCGTCTGCCGAGAGCCAGAAGAATGCCGAAGGGCAGCGACACCGTTATCCCGAAGAAGGACAGGATGAGCGTGACCATCAGGCCGCCCCAGAGCTGCGTTTCCACCTTCGGCAGGCCGAAGACGCCGCCGATGAGCAGGAAGAACGCAATGAAGGGCAGGATGATGAAGAGCGCCAGCGCATTGAGACGCTTGAACGGCGCCTTCGGTATGAGCATCGGGACCAGCAGGATCGCGAACGTCACCATCACGAGGATGGGACGCCAGCGCTCGTCAATGGGGTAACGGCCGAAGACGAATTGTCCGAGCTTGGCCGAGACAAAGGCCCAGCAGGCGCCGGACTGTCCGTCCGGAAGCGCGCCGCCCTGTGAAGCGGTGAGACACGCAATACGGTCGCTGCCGGTCCAAACCGCGTCGATAAACAGCCACTCGATGATCGGCGGCACGATATAGACGAGGAGGGCAATAGCAAGGACGGTGAGCACCGTATCCTTGGGCGTGGCGAAGAGCTTGGTACGCAGCCAGTGGGTTACGCCCACCGCGCTCGATGGCGCGGGGCGGGCTTCCTCAATGGTCTGGCGCACGAAGGCGTGGTTGCTGATCGTCATCGTCATCTCTCCACCAGAGCCATTTTCGCGTTGAACCAGTTCATGACCACGGCCGTGAGCAGGGACAGCGAGAGATATATGACCAGCCAGATGGCAACGACTTCAACCGCCTGACCCGTCTGGTTCAGGATCGTACCGCCAACGGAGACGATATCGGCAAAGCCGACGGCGACCGCAAGCGACGAGTTCTTGGTGAGGTTGAGGAACTGACTTGTCAGCGGCGGAATGATGATGCGCATGGCCTGCGGCACGACGATGAGACGTGTCGTGGTGCTGGAGCGAAGCCCAAGCGCGTCGGCAGCTTCCGTCTGCCCCTTCGCCACGGCCTTGATGCCGCCGCGAACGATCTCGGCGATGAAGGAGGCAGTGTAGAAGGACAGCGCCAGGAACAGCGACATGAATTCAGGCGCGACGACGGCGCCGCCCGAAAGGTTGAAGCGTCCGGCGATGGGGTAATCGAATGTCAGCGGCGCGCCGATTGCGAGGAACGTGGCGAGCGGCAATCCGATGACGAGCAGCGTTATCGTTATTCCGGTGCGGAATTGCTGTCCGGTTTTTTCCTGTCTGGCTTTCGCCCAGCGGTAAACAAGCACGCTGACGACGACGGCGACAAGGAAGGCCAGCGGCACGAGCCAGATTCCGTCCCCCCAGAGCGGTTTCGGAAAGAAGAAGCCACGATTGTTAAGGTAGGTGCCGAGCGGCAGCTCGAGCGATTCGCGTGCCTGCGGCAGGACCGAGATGACGCCCTTGTACCAGAAGAAGATCACGAGCAGCGGCGGGATGTTGCGGAAGATTTCCACATAGGCCTGCGCGAGCTTCGAGATCAGCCAGTTGTTGGACAACCGGGCGATACCGACGATGAAGCCGATGATCGAGGCGGCGATGATGCCAAAAAACGCAACCTGGATCGTGTTGAGAATGCCGACGAGCAGCGCCCGGCCATAGGTCGCATCGCTGGTATAAGCGATCAGCGACTGGCCGATGTCGAAGCCGGCGCGTCCGTTGAGGAACCCGAAGCCGGATGAAATGTTTGAACGTTGAAGATTGGTGATCGTATTCGTCACGATGACCCAGACGAAGGCGGCCAGGATGACGACCGTCAGGACCTGGTAAAAAATGCCGCGTATGCGTGGATCGTAGATAAGTGACGACGCGCTTTGCGCGCGCGATCGTTGCGAACTGACCGCGTTGCCTGCCATAGGCACCTTTCCCTTTTATATGCTCTTTGCGAGCTTATTTATATAATTTGAAGCGGAGGCCGGGTGTTGCCCAGCCTCCTTATGATCTAGCCGATGATGGGGCCGATCAACGGACCGGCGGTGCGTATTGCAGGCCGCCCTTGGTCCAGAGCGCGTTCTGGCCGCGCTCGATCTTCAGAGGCGAGCCGGCGCCGACGTTGCGGTCGAAGACTTCGCCGTAGTTGCCCACCAGCTTGATGATGTTGTAGGCCCAGTCATTGGTCACGCCGAGATCGGTACCGATCTTGGTGCCTTCTTCCGTGCCGAGCAGGCGCTTCACGTCCGGATTTGCGCTGTTCTTCTGCTCGTCGACGTTCTTGGAGGTGATGCCAAGTTCTTCGGCATTGACCATGGCGTAGTGAACCCAGCTGACGATGTCGAACCACTGGTCGTCACCCTGGCGAACGGCCGGACCAAGCGGCTCCTTGGAGATGACTTCAGGCAGAACGATGTTTTCTTCCGGGTTCTTCAGCTTCAGGCGGATCGCGTAAAGGCCCGACTGGTCAGTGGTGTAGACGTCGCAACGGCCGGCATCATAAGCAGAGGTCGCGTCGGCTTCCTTTTCGAAAACCACCGGGTTGTACTGCAGATTGTTGGTCTTGAAGTAGTCGGCGAGGTTGAGCTCCGTGGTCGTGCCGGTCTGTACGCAGACGGCGGCGCCGGAAAGCTCGAGAGCGGACTTCACGTTGAGGCTCTTCTTGGCGATGAAGCCCTGGCCGTCGTAGTAGTTGACGGTACGGAAGTTGAAGCCCAGCGACGTGTCGCGGCTGATCGTCCAGGTGGTGTTACGGGTCAGAACGTCGACTTCACCGGACTGGAGAGCCGGGAATCGGTCCTTGCTCGAAAGTGCGACGAACTTGGCCTTCGAAGGATCGCCGAAAACCGCTGTGGCAATACCACGGCAATAGTCCACGTCGATACCGGACCACTCGCCCTTGTCATCGGGATTGGAGAATCCCGGAATGCCGGCGCTGACGCCGCAGGTGACGAAACCCTTGCCCTTCACATCCTGAAGCGTCGCAGCCGAAGCGACCGAGGCTCCTCCCAAAACTGCTGCGCCGATGGCGGCCGACAGAATTGCCTTTTTCATTTTTCCCAACCTTTGTTTGTTATCGTCACTTGGAAGAGGACCGGCATGTTTGTTCTGCCCCAGCTCCCCCTTCAGCGAGATCTTTTCGATCCGCTTTTTCTATCACAATCGCAATTGGCAGCGGGGTCAAGACGTGCGGGCAATAATTGTGCCTATAAAACGGAATTTTCCAAAATTTGGTCGTGAAGTGTGCAAAGGGTGAAAATATAAGCATATTTTTGCGGAAATTTGCACTTGCACAGTATTTGTATACTTGTTGTATTCTGGCTGGCGATGGATCAATCCCGGCGGTTGTTGCGTCCCGGCGGGACTTGACCTTGCGGTTCGCTCTCAGCATTGTCGCACGCGTCAATGTTCCTTCGAAAGCTGATCTGAAATGACCAAGACAAATGACCTGCTTTCCGCCGCAGGTGTGAATACGCGCCTCACCCATGGCGGCAATGATCCCGCGGACTGTTTCGGTTTCGTCAATCCGCCAATCGTGCGCGGCTCGACGGTGCTTTTTCCCGACGCGGAGACGCTTTCGACCGAAAACCAGAGATATACCTATGGCACCCACGGCACGCCGACGACCGATGCGCTCTGCAATCTCGTCAATGAGCTGGAAGGGTCTGCCGGAACCATTCTCGTGCCTTCGGGCCTTGCGGCCATCACGGTCCCGTTCCTTGCCTATCTCGGCGCTGGCGACCACGCGCTGATCGTCGATTCCGTTTATTTTCCGACACGTCGCTTCTGCAATATGATGCTGAAGAAGCTGGGTGTCGAAGTGGAATATTACGATCCGGCCATAGGGGAGGGCATAGAGGCTCTCATCCGGCCGAACACGAAGCTGGTGCATCTGGAAGCGCCGGGTTCCAACACCTTCGAAATTCAGGATGTCAGGCTGATCACCGATATCGCTCATCGGCATGATTGTGTTGTGACGATGGACAATACCTGGGCGACGCCGCTTTATTTCAAACCTTTGGATTTTGGCGTCGATGTTTCCATCCACGCTGCCACCAAATATCCCTCGGGCCATTCGGATGTGCTGATGGGCTTCGTCTCGGCCAATGAAAAGCACTGGAAGGCGCTTTATCAGGCCAATACCAATCTCGGAATCTGCGTCACTTCGGACGATGCCTATCAGATCCTGCGCGGCATGCGCACGATGGGAATCAGGCTGGCGCACCATCAGAAAAGCGCGCTCGACATCGCCACATGGCTGGAGAGCCGGGACGACGTCGTGCGCGTGCTGCATCCGGCGCTGCCGAGCTTTGCAGGGCACGATCTCTGGAAGCGCGATTTCAAGGGTGCAAGCGGCGTCTTCTCCTTCGTGCTGAAGGCGGAAGAAGGCAGATACAAGCAGACGGCGGCCGCGTTCCTGAATGCGCTGACCTTTTTCGGGCTCGGTTACTCCTGGGGCGGCTACGAATCGCTTGCCGTTTCGGTCTCGCTTGTCGACAGGACCATCGCCAAGGGTCCCTCGGAGGGACCGGTCATCCGCCTGCAGATCGGGCTTGAGGATGTCGCCGATCTCAAGAAGGACCTCGAGGCCGGCTTTGCAGCCGCGGCCGCGGTTTGACCTCAGCCCGTGGCGCGATAGCCGTAGAGCCAGTCGAAGTCCTTCAGGAAGGCGTCGGTGGGACGCGTGGAAAACACGAAGTCCCGCGCGATACGCACCGGGCCTGTGGCGTGATAGGCAAAACGATTGAGAGAGGCCCGCTTGCGGGCCTTTTCTATGCGCGGCAGGCGCAGGGCCTCGAAGGCGGCAAGAGCCTGCGGCGCGGGCAGGGTGGCTGAAGCATCGCTGCCCACCATGGTTCCCGCGAGTTCAAACGCATCCTCGATCGCCATGGCTGCCCCCTGGGCGGCGAACGGCATCATGGCATGCGCTGCGTCGCCGATCAGCACCGTGTCCCGGCCATTGTGCCAGCGGCCGGGGCCGGCCTGATAGAGCGGCCAGAAGGTCGGGTTTTCGGACGAATCGAGCAACCGGACGATGTCAGGGCTGAAGCCGCGAAACTGTTCAAGAAGCAGGGCTTTCTGCCGACCGCTCGATTCCGCCCGCCATGTTGCACCGGGATCGGCGCCAAGCGCGATGGCGACGATGTTGAAACCGCCGACTTCTTTCAGCGGATAGGCGACGATATGGCCACCCGAGCCGAGATAGGCCGTGACGGCGCTTTTGTTGATGGCCGACGGCACGGCATTGGCGGCAACGGTGAAGCGCCAGGCGACATTGCCGGAGAAGGTAGCGGTGGGAGCGGCAGGAACGGCAAAGCGGGCCGCCGACCAGACACCGTCCGCGCCGACAATCAGATCATGGTCGCGGAATGTGGTTGCGGCAATCACATCGGCCGTCGCGTTTTCGATGCGTTTGCCGAGATGCAACCGGCATAGGGGATTATCTGTCACCGCGTGGAGAAGTGCGCTTTGCAGGGTGGAGCGGTGCAGCACGCCATAGGGTGCGCCCCAGCGTGTACGCGCCACCGCGCCCACAGGCAGGGAGAGCAGCGTTGCGAGCGATTTTCCGGAGGCGAGTTCGACACTGACGGGCTCGGTCCAGCGCGCCTCGATGGCAGGCAGCACGCCAAGCGTGGCGAGAATGCGGGCGGCATTGGGCGAAATCTGCAGGCCGGCGCCAACTTCCGTTAGTTCGCCGGCCTGTTCGATGATGTCGCAGTCTATACCGTGCCGGGCAAAAGAAAGGGCAGCGGTGAGACCGGCAATGCCGGCACCGATAATGGCTACGGATTTCATGGGCATGATGCGCCCCGATCAGGAAAAGTGGAGGTCAGGCAGCCTTCACGTGGAAAACGCAGCCCGGAGGATTGGTCTGCTCGGCCTTCAGCGACGGATTGTAGCGATAAAGGGTGGAGCAGTAGGAACAGACCTTCTCATTGTCGTCGCCCATATCGATGAAGATATGCGGATGATCGTAAGGAACGGAAGCGCCGGTGCACATGAATTCCTTGACGCCGATCTCGATCATGCGGTGTCCGCCATCGTTCTGGAAGTGGGGAATGGTATGCCCGGCCATGTTCGTCTCCAAATGCAATATCGTTGTAGAGCCGCAATCCGGCTTCGCATGCCGGCTCGTCGTTGCGGATATGTAGCCTCAAACGCATTGCATCTCCATAAAAATCGTCAGCAAAACATGTTCAACATTGCTAATTCCTGCCATATGGTCCGGCAAAAAGGATGTCCTTGATGAATCTCAACACGCCGCAGTTTTCCGATTTTTTCCATGACGGCCTTCGCCTCGCTTATTTTGACGAAGGCGATCCGGCGGGAGACCCGGTTTTGCTCATCCATGGCTTTGCATCCAGCGCCAACGTCAACTGGGTCCATCCTGGCTGGCTGAAGACGCTGGGAGATGCCGGCTACCGGGTGATCGCCATCGATAATCGCGGCCATGGCGCAAGCGACAAGCCGCATGATACGGAGGCCTATTATCCGTCCGTCATGGCCGAAGATGCGGTGGCGCTGCTCAACCATCTCGGCATCGCAGAGACGCATGTGATGGGTTACTCCATGGGTGCGCGCATTTCCGCCTTCTTGGCCATGGCGCATCCCGAGCGCGTGCGTTCTCTGGTCTTCGGCGGGCTCGGTATCGGCATGGTCGAAGGTGTGGGCGACTGGGACCCGATCGCAGAGGCGCTTCTCGCGCCTTCGCTCGATGTCGTGACCCATGAGCGCGGCCGCATGTTCCGAGCCTTTGCCGATCAGACGAAAAGCGACCGCTTGGCGCTTGCCGCCTGCATCGAGACATCGCGGGTTCTCGTCACGCGCGACCAGGCGGCAAAGATAGATGCGCCGACGCTGATCGCGGTCGGAACGAAGGACGATATTGCTGGCTCCGGTGAAGAGCTCGCTGCCATCATGCCGCACGCGCGGGCGATCGACATTCCCGGCCGCGACCACATGCTGGCCGTCGGCGACCGCGTGTTCAAGGCGGCGGTGCTGGATTTCTACCGTTCGTTCTGAGTTGACGCATTTTCGAGGAAAAACGGGGCAGGCTTTCCGCGCAGAAGCGCGGCAAAGCGCAGTTCGGCAAGAAACGGTTTTTCAAGCTGCATGAAGAAAAACTGAAGCCGTGCCGCCTTTAAAGTCGTCATTCGAATCCCATTTCTAATGCACGTCTTTTTCTGTATAAAGAACGACCACTGCAAACGAGGAGACCGTTCATGGTCGCACGTACCGAGGCCCGTCAGCCTGAACAGCTGGCGATCGTCGACCCGATCTGGGGCAGCCTGCTGCATGAAGCGCGCAGCGCCGCCGCACAGGATCCGCTGCTTTCAGCCTTTCTTTATTCGACGATCCTCAACCACCGGTCTCTCGAAGAATGTGTGATCTACCGTATCTGCGAACTTCTCGACCATCCGGACATACAGGCCGTGCTGTTGCGTCAGACCTTCCAGGACATGCTGGATGACTGGCCGGAATGGGGAAGCGTTCTCCGCGTCGACATCCAGGCCGTTTACGATCGCGATCCGGCCTGCACGCGCTTCATGGAACCGCTGCTTTATTTCAAGGGTTTCCAGGCCATCCAGACCCATCGGCTTGCCCACTGGCTGCTGCAGAAAGGCCGCAAGGATTTCGCGCTTTATCTGCAGAGCCGGTCTTCGAGCATTTTCCAGACCGATATCAACCCCGCAGCACGCATCGGCAAGGGCATCTTCCTGGACCACGCCACCGGGCTGGTGGTCGGCGAGACGGCAGTCATCGGCGATAACGTCTCCATCCTGCATGGCGTCACCCTCGGCGGTACCGGCAAGGAAGGGGCGGACCGCCACCCGAAGATCGCCAACGGTGTGATGATCGGCGCGGGGGCGAAAATCCTCGGCAATATCGAAATCGGCAGCTGCTCGCGCATCGCCGCAGGATCTGTGGTGCTGAAGCCGGTTCCGCCGAAGACCACGGTTGCCGGAGTGCCGGCGCGGGTGGTGGGAGAAGCAGGGTGTTCTGAACCCTCGCGCCTGATGGACCAGCTCATCGGAGCCGATATCTGAGCGGCACTGTCGCGTTGACAGGTGGCCGGGTTTTTTGCCGTCGTCCGTGTGGAAGACACGGATGACCTGCCGCTTTCACTTTACTTTGGCCTTTGTCCCATGCCAAAAGCGGGCCAACGCGAACCGCACAGGAGAATAGTGGTGAAAGCCGACGAAATCAAAAAACTCGACGCCTACTTCAAGCGTACCTTCAACCCGACGATGGTGGTCAAGGCGCGTCCGCGCAAGGACGATTCCGCCGAAGTGTATCTTGGCGAAGAGTTTCTCGGCGTCGTTTACATCGATGACGAAGACGGCGACCGTTCCTACAATTTCTCGATGGCGATCCTCGACGTCGACCTGTGATCGTCACCGTTCGGTGACCCAGGGGGCCTCCATTCATCGCCCGCGGTGGTTCACGCCGCGGGCGATTTGTTTTTCCGTTGCACGATCCGCATCGTCAGGCGACTTTCCGGCCGCAATGTTACCCGCATCAGCGGTGCCGCAGTTGCCGTTGACCTGTTTTCCAGGTGAAGGCCTTGCAGAAGAACGGCCAGGATCGTCACGGCTTCCATCATCGCAAAAGCATTGCCGATGCAGATGCGGGGTCCCGCCCCGAATGGCATATAGGCATAGCGGTGGCGCGCCTTCGTCTTTTCCGGTCCGAAGCGCGACGGATCGAAGCGCTCGGGCTCGTCCCACAAGGCGGCGTGGCGGTGCACGGCATAGATGGGCACGTAAAGAACGGTGCCCGCCGGAATATCATGCCCGCCGAGCCTGAAGTCTTCAAGCGCCGTGCGTGTAATGACCGGAGCTGGCGGGTAAAGCCGCATAGCTTCCGAGAACACCTGTCGGGTATAGGTCAGGCCGGCGATATGTTCCGCCGCGACCGGTTCACCGGCGGTGACGGTGTCGATTTCCTCGAGAATTTTTCTCTCCGTTTCACGGTTCTTCGACAGAAGGTGAAACGTCCATGCGAGACCGAGCGCCGTCGTTTCGTGGCCGGCGGTGATGAATGTCAGGAGATTGTCGACGATTTCCGTGTCGGTCATCATGCGTCCGGTTTCAGGATCCCTGGCCTCCAGCAGCATCGAGACGAGGTCGTTCCTTTCGGATGGATTTTTCCGCCGTCCGGCAATCACCTTCGCAAGGCTTTCGCGCAGATAACCGACGGCGATCCGGGCCTTGCGCCGGCCAGGATGAGGTAGCCATTCCGGCGCCCCCAGCATGGTGAGCGCGAAGGTCCAGCCTGTCGGTTTCAGATAATCGGTAATACTCTGTTCGACCCGCGCAACATCAATTCCGTATCCACCGGACATCATCGTTTCGACGATGATGTCGAACGTGGTTCGCATCATTTCGTGGCCCACGTCGATGTCACCAATGGAAGGAGAGCGCCAGCGCGCTTCCGTGCGTCGTGCCGTCTCGATCATGACCGGAAGCAGATCCAACAGCTTTTCGTGGCGGAAAGCGCCTGCGACGGATTGCCGTTGCCATTTCCAATGGTCCCCGTCGGCGGTCAGAAGTCCCTGACCGAGGGCCGGGCCGAGGACGCGCCGCACATCTTCACCCTTGCCAAGCAGATGGGCGTTCTTGACCAGAGCCTCGTGGATCAAAACGGGATCGGCGAGATGCACGCGCATCGTATCGCCAAGGCGAGTGAAAACCGCCGGTTCATGAAAGATTTCCGGCGGCAACGCCTTCAACGGATTGCGGATAATGGAGAGAGCGAGACGCGCGGTGGCGAGCTTCGATACGGTTTGTGTCCCGATCGCCTCGGGCGAGGGGTTGCGAAGGCCGGTGTCGGTCATCTGCGGGTCCTTTATGCGCGTTGAACAATGGCAACATGCTGTTAAGGTGTTTACCTTATACCGGTAATTTAAGGTGTACGCCTTAATTTTCAATGGTGGGGTGAAATTTCTATGATAAACGGCGCGAAACGGCCGGGGCGATCCCTGACACGTGAAAAAATTCTAGATGTTACACTCGGTCTCTTCAACGAACGTGGCCCGGACCGTGTGACAACGGCCGAAATCGCCGGCGATGTGAAAATCAACGAGGGCAATCTCTATTATCATTTCCGCACCAAGGAATCGCTGGTCCTTGCCCTGTTCGCCCGCTTCGAAAACGATGCGCTGGCGCTCGTCGCGACTGTTGACGGAGCGGACGAGGCGGCTGCGGCGACTTATGCCGGCTTTTTGTGGCAGTGGTTCTCTCTCGTCTGGAACTACCGCTTCCTTTTTCGCGATCTTGTCGGTCTGGTGGCGTTGGCACCGGGGCTGGTGGAGCCCGTCCGAACCATAAGCGCCGCCATGCGTCTGGCGGTCGGCCACATCGTCACGCGGATGCAGAATGCGGAGCTGGTGGACATTCCCGAAGCGGAGCGCGAGGCGGTTTTGACGAATTTGTGGATCGTCTCGACCTATTGGGCGTCCTATCTTAATCTGCAGGAAGGTGTCAGCGAATTCGGGTCGCAGCAACTGGAGTGGGGGCTGCGGCAGGTATCCAGTCTGTTCAGGCCTTATCTTTCTTCCGAGGCAATGGCCGAGCTGGAGTCACTGGGAGAAGGCGAGAAATAGTGTCTCCGACAGGGGACATTTGCGCCAATGGAAAACCGCCCGTTTATAGCGGGCGGTTTCATTACACCGGTTTTCCGGTGCAGGCGTCAGGCCGCCTTGAGCAGGTCGCCATGCGGATCGAGCACGAACTTGGTGGCTGCGCCCTGATCGAAGCTCTCATAGCCCTGTACGGCATCGTCGAGCGCAATGATCCTGGCGTTGACGATGTCGGCAATCGGCAGGCGGTCGTGCAGGATCGCCTGCATGAGCTGGCGGTTATATTTCAGCACCGGTGTCTGGCCGGTGTGGAAGGATTGCGCCTTCGCCCAACCGAGGCCGAAACGCAGTGACAGGCTGCCCTGTTTGGCAGCATCATCCACCGCGCCCGGATCTTCGGTGACATAAAGGCCTGGAATGCCGATCGAGCCGGCGGCGCGGGTGATTTCCATCATCTGGTTGAGAACGATCGCCGGCTGTTCGCCGCCTGCGTGGCCGCGCGCTTCAAAGCCGACCGCGTCGATCGCGCTGTCCACCTCGTTGGTGCCGACAATCTCGGCGATCATGTCGCCCAGCCGGTCGCCCTTCGAGAGATCGACGGGTTCGAAGCCGACTTTCGCAGCGTGGGCAAGACGATCCTTGTTGAAATCGCCGATCATGACGACCGCAGCACCCAGAATGCGGGCGGAGGCGGCAGCCGCGAGGCCTACCGGGCCGGCACCGGCGACATAAACAGTGGAGCCGACGCCGACACCGGCCTTCACTGCGCCGTGGAAGCCGGTTGGCAGAATGTCGGAGAGCATGGTGAGGTCGCGGATCTTCGACATCGCCTTGTCACGATCCGGGAATTTCAGCAGGTTGAAATCGGCATAGGGGATGGTGACATATTTCGCCTGACCACCGATCCAGCCGCCCATGTCGACGTAGCCATAAGCGCCGCCGGCGCGGGACGGGTTCACCGTGAGGCACACGCCGGTATCCTGCGACTTGCAGCAGCGGCAGCGGCCGCAGGCGACGTTGAACGGCACGGAAACGATGTCGCCAACCTGCAGCATCTCAACGTCGATGCCCTTCTCGATGACTTCGCCGGTGATTTCATGACCGAGAACGAGGCCCGGCATCGCCGTGGTGCGGCCGCGCACCATGTGCTGGTCGGAGCCGCAGATATTGGTGGAAATCACCTTGAGAATGACACCGTGCTCGATGCGCCGGCCATCCGGCGCCTCAAGCTTCGGGTCGTCGATGTCGCGGACTTCGACCTGACCCGGCCGCATGTAGACGACGCCTCTGTTCCTGCTCATATCCATCTCCTCCATGGTTGAACACCGTACCTGTCCGCTCCTCCGCGGGCAGATGACTTCATGGGTGCAGCAAACCATGAGAGGGGAGATGTGGCGTTCGGGAATACGACACGCGGTGTGGTCGTAACGACACCGCGTTTCGCCCGATGTCACCGTGGTGTTATCTGTCGAGCGGTTTCCTGAGGCGGCCGGCGGCGTCCTGAATATATTGCCAGGCGACACGGCCTGAGCGGCCGCCGCGGGTGGTTGCCCATTCCAACGCCTCGTGATGCAGTGTCTCGCGGTCGAGACCCAGATCGAAATGCGTGGCATAGCTGTCGATCATCGTCAGATAATCTTCCTGACCGCATTTGTGGAAACCGAGCCAGAGGCCGAAGCGATCGGAGAGCGACACCTTTTCCTCAACCGCTTCGGATGGGTTGATGGCAGTGGACTGCTCGTTTTCCATCATGTGACGCGGCAGAAGATGGCGACGATTGGAGGTCGCATAAAACAGCACATTGTCAGGACGTCCCTCGATGCCGCCGTCGAGCGCGGCCTTCAGCGATTTATAGGCGGTGTCGTCATGGTCGAAGGAGAGGTCGTCGCAGAAAACGATGACGCGCTGGCCCGAGGCCTTGAGGATGTCGAGCAGGGCGGGCAGGGTGTGGATGTCCTCGCGGTGCACTTCCACCAGCTTGAGCGAAACACCGCTTGCCGCACGCACATCTTCGTGAACGGCCTTCACCAGCGAAGACTTGCCCATGCCGCGCGCACCCCACAGCAGCACGTTGTTGGCGGCGAAACCTTCCGCGAAACGCAGCGTGTTTTCGTGGAGAATGTCGCGGACATGATCGACGCCGCGGATGAGTTTCAACGCGATGCGGTTGGGGCGGGCAACAGGCTGCAGGAAAGAGTTCAGCGGCGCCCAGACAAAACAATCCGCCGCATTCCAGTCGTTTGCGGCGGGCGCCGGTCCCGCCAGCCGTTCGACGGCATCGGTGAGCCGGCGCAGTTCTGAAAGAAGCAGGGAGGCCGTTTCTTCTCGAATCATGGTGTTTCTTCCGCTTGTCTGATGTTCAAAACTCTGTTTTGCGCCCGGCCTAGCATGGTGTTTGGCGCCCATAAAGGTTAAGAGGTCCGGAATCGGTACGGCGAGGGCCCTGCATCTGTTGCAATCCCGGCGTTCCCCACTATATTCCGGCGGCTTGAAAGCTGGGGCGGCATACGAGGTCGTGCCGTAATCGTTGAGGAGTTTTATATGTTCATTAGTCAAGCTTTTGCCCAGGATGCAGCGGGCGGCACGTCGGCGCTGGGTTCCGGCCTTGAAATGCTTTTCCTGTTTGCGCCGCTCATGGTGGTCTGGTATTTTTTCCTTATCCGTCCGCAGCGCGCACAGATGAAGAAGCGCCAGGAAACGCTGACCAATATTCGCCGCGGTGATCAGGTCGTTCTCGGCGGCGGCATCGTCGGCAAGGTGACCAAGGTCATCGATGACAGTGAACTCGAAGTCGAAATCGCCGAAGGCGTGAAAATCCGCGCTGCCCGTGCTTACATTGCCGAAGTGCGCGTGAAGGGCGAAGTGGTCAAGACGGAAGCAGCTTCCTGATCCTGCCGGACAACCGAATGCCCGATTGCGAATTTTGACGGGTTGCGCAGAGCGCGACCCCAACCCTGACCGAGATCGAAATGCTTCATTTTTCCCGTTGGAAAACAGTCTTCATCTGGCTGCTTGTGCTGGCAAGCGTCGTCATCGCCTCTCCCAATCTGTTTACGGACAAACAGCTGGAGGGCATGCCTGCCTGGTACAAGGACAACAAGGTAACGCTCGGTCTCGACCTTCAGGGCGGTTCCCACATCATGCTCAAGATCGAGCGTTCCGACATCGTCAAGGAACGGCTCGAAACCATCGTGGGCGATGTGCGAACGCAGCTTCGCGATGCCAACATCCGTTATTCGGGCTTGACCGGCAACGGCCAGCAGATTCAGGTCCGCATCAGCGATCCGGCGCAGCTGGAAGCCGCCAAGAACGCACTTCGCGACCTGACGCAGCCGGTATCCGCCGGTACGCTGGTCGGCGGCTCCATTACCGAAGTGACGATGAATGATGGTGGCGACAATCTGCTGCGTCTCAATCTCACGGATGAGGGCATCGATTACCGCCTGTCATCAGCGGTTTCGCAGTCCATCGAAGTCGTGCGCCGCCGCGTTGACGAAGTCGGCACGACCGAGCCGCTCATCCAGCGTCAGGGTTCCGATCGCATCATCGTGCAGGTGCCTGGTCTTCAGGATCCGCAGCGCCTGAAGTCACTTCTCAACCAGACGGCAAAGCTCTCCTTCCGCATGGTTGACACCACCATGCCGGTGCAGGAAGCCATGAACGGCCGTCCGCCAGCGACGTCCGAGGTTCTCTATTCGCAGGACGATCCGCCGGTTCCCTATCTCGTGGAGCGCCGTGCGCTCGTTTCCGGCGACAATCTCGTCGACGCGCAGGCAAGCTTCAACCAGCAGACCAATGAACCCGTCGTCACCTTCCGCTTCGACAGCCGCGGCGCGCAGCGGTTTGCGCAGGCGACGCAGCAGAATGTCGGCAAGCCTTTCGCCATCGTGCTCGATAACCAGGTCATTTCCGCGCCTGTCATCCGTGAGCCGATCATTGGCGGTTCGGGCCAGATTTCAGGTAATTTCTCGGTGCAGGGCGCGAACGACCTTGCTGTGCTGCTGCGCGCCGGTGCGCTGCCGGCGACGCTGACGGTGGTTGAAGAGCGTACCGTCGGTCCGAGCCTCGGTAACGACTCCATTACCGCGGGTCTGACGGCAAGCGCCATTGGCGCCGTGGGCGTCCTCATCTTCATGTTCGTGTTCTATGGCTTCTTCGGCCTGCTGGCGAATATCGCTCTTGTGGTCAACGTCATCATGCTGCTGGCCGTCCTCAGCGTGATCGGATCGACACTGACACTACCGGGTATCGCCGGTATCGTCCTGACCATCGGCATGGCTGTCGATTCCAACGTTCTGATCTACGAGCGAATACGCGAAGAGGTGAAAAGCGGCAAACCACTGATCCAGTCACTGGATAATGGCTTTACCCGCGCCTTTGCGACCATCATTGACGCCAACCTGACGACGCTGATCGTGGCGAGCGTGCTGTTCTACATGGGCACGGGCCCGGTCAAGGGCTTTGCGGTTACGCTGGCCGTCGGTATCATCACGACCGTCTTCACGGCCTATACACTGACAGCGTGGATGTTCGGTTACTGGGTCCGCCGCAGCCGTCCGAAGCATCTGCCGAAGGGCGTTCGTACCGCCATGTTCGATGGTCGCGACATCCCGTTCATGCGCTACCGTCGCGTGGTGTTCATGATCACCGGCGTCATCATGCTTGCCTGTGTTGGCGGTTTCATCGCCAAGGGCCTGAACCTCGGTATCGACTTCCAGGGCGGCTCCGTCATCGAAGTCCGTGCCAAGCAGGGTGAGGCCGATCTGGCCGATATCCGCGATCGTCTGAACCAGCTCAACCTGGGTGAAATCCAGGCTCAGAATTTCGGTACGCCGCAGGATGTTCTCATCCGCATTCAGGCGCAGGAAGGCGGCGAAAATGCCGAGCAATCCGCCATCACCATGGTGCGCGGCGAGCTTGAGGACAAATACGACTTCCGCCGCGTTGAAGTTGTCGGCCCCGCCGTTTCCGGTGACCTCACCTTCACCTCCACGATCGGCATCCTGCTCGCCATGACGGCGATCATGATTTACATCTGGGTTCGCTTCGAATGGCAGTTTGCGCTCGGCGCCGTCATTTCGATGGTGCACGACGTGGTCTTCACAATCGGCCTCTTCGTGTTCCTGGGGATAGAGTTCAACCTTACCAGTATCGCGGCGATCCTGACGATTATCGGTTATTCGCTGAATGACACCGTCGTCATCTATGACCGTATCCGCGAAAACCTGAGGCGCTATAAGAAGATGCCGCTGTCGATGATTATCGACGTGTCGCTGAACCAGACGCTGTCGCGCACCATCCTCACCGGCTTGACCGTGCTTCTGGCGCTGCTCGCGCTCTACCTCTTCGGTGGCGAGGTCATCCGCTCCTTCACCTTCGCCATGCTCTTCGGTGTCGGTATCGGCGTGTTCTCGTCGCTCTACATTGCCGCTCCGGTGCTGATCGCCTTCAAGCTTCGTCCTGATAGCAAGGACGCGGAAGACGAGAAGGATGAAAAGTCCGGCAACGCCATCGGCGGCAAGCCTGCCGTCTGATGGCCGGCGGGATCGAAATACGCCCGGCCCATTTTCCCGGCCGGGCGCCCATAGATGCTTATGGCAATGGCGGCTTCCGCTTTGCCGACATGTCGCATCGAGGCTCGCTTCTGCTCCTGCCTTCGGGCATTTACGGGTGGGAGCCCGTTGACGCCAAACAACTGAGCGTCGGGCATTTCGAAAAGGTTCTGGCGGAAGCGCAGGATATCGAAGTGCTGCTGATCGGCACGGGAGATGGTATGCGGGTTCTGCCGAAGGAGCTGCGCGCGGCTTTCAAGGAAGCGGGCATTTCCATTGATCCGATGAGCACGGGTGCCGCCGTACGCACCTACAATATCATGCTTTCGGAATCGCGCGCCGTGGCTGCGGCGTTGATTGCCGTCGAAGGCTGACGTAACGCTCCGCGCGGGGAACCATGGCACCCACAGAAAATCTCGACGTCTGCCTTGCGACGCTGCGCGATACGGATCGTGACCGCTATCTCGCCTGTCTTCTGTCTCCCGCGGACAGGCGCAACGCTCTTGCAGCGCTTTATGCCTTTAACGCCGAGATTGCGCGTATTCGCGATTCCGTGCGTGAAGCGCTGCCAGGTGAGGTGCGCATGCAATGGTGGCGCGATCTGCTCGAGGGAAGTCCCCATGGGGACAGCCAGTCGCACCCCGTCGCGTCGGCGCTTCTGGAAACGATCGAGCGTTACAGGCTGCCACGATCGGTGCTTTCCAACATGATCGAGGCGCGCATCTTCGATCTCTATGACGATCCTTTCGAGGATCGCAACGCGCTTGAAGGCTATGCAGGGGAAACGGCTTCGGCGCTGATCCAGCTTGCCAGCCTCGTTCTGTCTCCGGAAGAGGCCGCGGCAAGCGCGGAAGCGGCCGGACATGCGGGTGTGGCGCAGGCCATGGCCGGCATGATGCTGCTCATGCCACTGCACCGTCGCCGTGGTCAGGTGTATATTCCAGCCGACATGCTCTCGGCCGCCGGGCTTGACCGGGAGACGTTCCTGGAAGGCACGGACCGACAGCGGATCGGCATTGCCATCGAACTGTTCGCGGCCCATGCGCTGGATCATATCGAGAAGGCAAGACGCGCTCGCATTTCGGGCAACGTCTTTGCGGCCTATTTGCCCGTCGCCATTTCCGGACCGGTCATAACGGCCGCGAGAAAGGCTGGCGCGGGCGTGTTTGAAGGCGAAGTGCAATTATCGCAGCTTCGTCGGCAATGGCTGTTGGCAAAAGCCTCTTTCCTCAAGCGCTTCTGATCGTCACTCCTGGCGCCGATGCGGGAGCCATACTTCGCGCAAGCCTCGTTTCCTATCAAAGCGAACCGGGTTCGCTTCGTTTCGATTCGCGACCCATGATGTTTGGTTGCTGAGGGAGCGTTCCGGATGAATATGGCGATCTGGATTATCGTTTTCGTGCTGCTTTTGGTCTTTGCCGTTTATGCCTGGCGCATGTCGCGGGCGACGGATGAGGACAACAGCCATGATGTCGGGCAGGCGATCATGGATTTCGCCCGCGCCTTTCCCAATGAGGCGATCAGAAGCCTGCACATGACGGCAGATGGAGGCGCTGCCTTCGTGCGGCTGCACGACAACAAGGCCGGTTTCATGCGCAACATGGGTTCTCATTACGTTTGCGTGATGATCGATCCCGAGCGGATCCGGGTGGAGAGCCTGGAAAGCGGAGACGGTTTCGTCGTTACCTTCTTCGACATGCCGAAATATAGCGGTTCATACCGCTTCAAATCGGCAGGAGAGGCGGCCGAAGTCTCTCTCTGGCTGCTCGGCAGTCTCGTCGAGGCGCAGGATCATCACGATGAAGGGCCGCTGCCTTCCGGCACCTGATGGCTATCGCATGGCCCGTCACTGCCCGTCGAGCGGCGGCCGATTGGCCCCCGCCTGCTGGCGTTCGCGCCAGATGATGAACAGGCCGGATGCGACGATGATGAAAATACCGAGCCATTTCGACGGCGTCGGAAAATCCGAGAACAGCGCATAACCGAGGATCGTCGCGGAGATGATCTCGAAATACTGGAACGGCGCCAGCAGCGAGAGCGGGGCCAGCCTGAAAGCCCTGACGATCAGCAGATGCATGTAGCCGGATATCGATCCTAGCAGCACGAGCAGAGCCAGGGCCAATCCCGATTGCGGCAGCGAGACGGCGAAATCCTTGTCGCCGAGCGCATCGCCGGCAAGAAGGGCCGCTCCCATGAATACCGTGCCGGCAATGCCCGACATGGTCTGCATCACAAGCGGGCTGTCGGCGTCGCCGATGGCTCGGTTCAGGAAGAGATAGAGCGTGTAGAGGAATGCGCAGGCCACCGGCAGCAGCGAGGTCCAGCCGAAGATTTCGAAGCTCGGCTGAATGACAATCATCGCGCCGCCGAAGCCGACCACGATCGCCGTCCACCGCTTCCAGCCGACCCTGTCGCCGAGAAACAGAGCCGACATCATCGTCAGCATGAACGGTTCTACGAAATAGATCGCGAACACATCGGCAAGCGGCATGTATTTGACTGCGGCGAAGAACATCAGGCTGGCCGAAGCGTGCAATACGCCGCGCAGGCAGTTCATCCAGGGACGCTTCGCGCTGAAAAGCGCGCTCGGTGAGACCATGAGCAGCAGCGGCAGGGTGCAGACCACCTGGAAGAAGAAGCGATAGAAGGTTACCTGCGCCGGTGACATGCCGCCAACCACGGCCATGTATTTGGCTATTGCGTCCATGACGGGCAGCACGAACATGCAGGTCGCCATGATCGTCATGCCCTTGGCGACATCGCTGAAACCGGTCTGGCTGGTCATGGTTCGAATAGCGCTTTCGACCGGAAGGTCCATTGAGAGAAGGGGGCGCTAAAGGCAGCCCCCTTCGCAGGTCAGGCGGCCTTCTGGCGCGGCAGGCTCTTCATATCAATGACGAAACGATAACGCACATCGCTTTTTATCATGCGTTCATAAGCATCGTTGATCTGATCGATATCGATCATCTCGATTTCGGCGGCGATGCCTTTTTCGGCGCAGAAATCCAGCATTTCCTGGGTCTCGGGAATGCCGCCGATCATCGAGCCGGCAAAGGTCTTGCGGCCCGGAATGAGACTGAACGCCATTACCGACAGCGGCTTTTCCGGCGCACCCACCTGCACCAGCGCGCCGTCTCGCTTCAGCAGGGCAAGATAAGCGTTGATGTCATGGTCGGCGGCGACGGCATCGATGATGAGGTCGAGGCTCGAAGCGGCCTTTTTCATCTGATCCGCATCGCGGGAGACGATCACCTCATGGGCGCCGAGTTTTTTTGCGTCTTCAGCCTTGCCGCGCGACGTCGTGATCATCACCACCGTCGCGCCCATGGCATTGGCGAGCTTCACCGCCATATGACCAAGGCCACCGAGACCGACAACGCCGACCCGCTTGCCGGGGCCTGCATTCCAGTGGCGCAGCGGGGAGTAGGTTGTAATGCCCGCGCAGAGCAGGGGTGCGGCAGCGGCTGGATCGAGACCTTCGGGTATGCTGAGAACGTAACGGTCATCGACCACCACATGAGCGGAGTAACCGCCAAGCGTATGGGCGCCGCCGCCCATCGCCTTGTCAGGCGAATTATAGGTGCCCGTCATGCCGTTTTCACAATATTGCTCCAGCCCCTCGGCGCAGCTTGCGCATTGCCGGCAGCTATCCACGATGCAGCCGACGCCGACGCGGTCACCCGTCTTGAACCTGGTGACATCCGAACCCACGCGGCCGACACGGCCGATGATTTCGTGGCCGGGAACGCAGGGGTAAAGAGAGCCCGGCCATTCGCTGCGGGCCGTGTGGATATCGGAGTGGCAGACGCCGCAGAATTCGATTTCGATTTCGACATCGCGCGGGCCGGGATCGCGACGCTTGATGGTCGCAAGCTTCATCGGTGAAGAACCGTCGTCGCAGGCGTAAGCGGATGTTGTGAACATGGTCGTTCCTCCTCTTGTGTTGATCGATGCATCAAACACCGGCCTGCGGCAAGGGTTGCGGCGGTCAGCCGCCAGCGCCGGTTTCGGGGACTGCCGGGCCAAAAACCTCCTCGAAGGCCTCGCGCAGCAGGACGTCGACATCACCGATCATAACCGGCAATCCAAGATCGACAAGGCTGGTAACGCCATAGGCGCTGATGCCGCATGGAATGATGCCGGTGAAGTGCGAGAGATCGGGATCGACATTGATCGCGAGCCCGTGAAAACTCACCCATTTGCGCAGACGGATACCCAGTGCGGCAATCTTGTCTTCTGCCAGGCCGCCATCCGGCAGGAGAGGTTTCTCGGGGCGCCTGACCCAGACGCCGACGCGATCCTCCCGCCGCTCGCCACGCACATTCATCTTATCAAGCGTGCGGATGATGACATCCTCGAGTGCCGCCACATAGGCGCGGACATCCTGGCGGCGGCGTTTGAGATCAAGCATGACGTAAGCGACCCGCTGGCCAGGGCCGTGATAGGTATATTCGCCGCCGCGCCCCGTGGCGAAGACCGGGAAACGATCCGGTTCGATCAGATCGGCCACATCGGCGCTGGTGCCGGCCGTATAAAGCGGCGGATGCTCCAGAAGCCAGACGAGTTCGTCCGCCTCGCCAGCTGCGATGGCGCTAACCTCGCGCTCCATTTCCTCTACCGCCTGCTCGTAAGGCACGAGGCCATCGGAGATTCGCCAGCGAACGGGCGGCGAACCGGCGGCGGGGAGCATTTTTGTCTCGATATCCGTGCGTGTAAGCATGAAAAAGTCCTTTCCACAGCCTTCTCGCAAAATGGCGTCACGGCCGCAACCCCAGCATTTCCGGGCTTCCTGCATATAGGATGGTGCAGTGCGATTTTTAATTTCAAAAAACTGTCACGACGCTCTTGTGCACCCAAAATCCTTTTGCTACATGCACCCCCGTCGGCGCAAGTCGACGCCTACCACGATGCGGTCGTGGCGGAATTGGTAGACGCGCAGCGTTGAGGTCGCTGTGGGGCAACCCGTGGAAGTTCGAGTCTTCTCGACCGCACCAAAGAAACCCGCTTCGGCGGGTTTTTTCTTTTTTAGCCAATCGGTTAGCCCTGACCCCACAAGACGCCGGGCTGCCTCTGAGCCAATTCGGCTACTGTGTTTTATCTTGCCGTCGGCATTATAAAAATTACGGGCGGCAAATCATTGACCCAACGCCGCCCGAATTGAATGGCCGGACTGAACTAGCGTCGGTAACGCTGTCCGTCACCGACACGGTAGGGGTCCCCATCCATTACCTGATCCATTCGCCACTCGTTTCCACGATATGGGCTATGCCACGTCTGGCATCCGGCCAGAAAGACGGTTGCGGTCAGCAATCCGAAAGTGAGGGCGGCTCGCATCATCTTGAACTCCTCGAAATGTCATCCCAGCCATGTAGGCGCCCGCCCGCATGTTTGCGATACCTCGTCGGAATTTGTCGTCCGTTTTAGAACGGCGCAACAATTTGGATTGCCGGAAAATTCCGGTGGATATTGATGCACGCTTTGGTAGCTCGTCTGCTCCCCCCACAAAACGAGGGGTGGAATATGAGAGGTCTGATGTTAGCTTTTGTCAGGAAATAATATCCGGGGGTTTTCGTGCAGGGGGACAAGACGGATTCAGACAATGCGCTCGGTTATTACATGTGGAGCATTTCCGACAACAGGCTGATCATGGATGCGATTACCGCGGAATGCCATGGATTTTCCGAACCGGTTGCATCACGCGGGGTAACGATCGAGGAGATTCTGGAAAGGATCGATATTGAGATGCGCGATCGGGTGGCACAGGCCATTTTCGACAGCATCACCACGGGCGTCTTTTTCGATCAGCGTTACAAGGTCAACCTGCCTGACGGCTCTAGCCGATGGATCGCGGCAAAGGGCAGGGCGATCTTCGATCCGGAGGGCACGCCTTTTCTCGGTATAGGCAGCGTCCGGGATATCACGCTGAAAAAACCTTACCAGTTTGAACCACGCCAGTAACGACAACAAAAAAGAGGCGGCTTTCGCCGCCTTTTTTCGTCTGCGCCTTGCCGGGACATCAGAACACGGCGAGATATTTCAACAGCGAAATAATGCCGATAATAATGACGATAACCTGTGCGATCTGTTTGGCGCCGCCGCCAACGGGCAGTCGCGCGATGAGCCACAAGACAAGCACAATCACCAGGAAGGTGATCAGAATGCTGACGAGCGTAGATGTAACCATATGTCCCAGCTCCCTATTGAAATTCGATATTCAACGATGGTTCACCGTTGCGTGAGTAAAAAGGCGCCAGCCGGTATTTTGTTCCATGTGGTCGATTGCGCGCGATTAAATTAGGATTTTCTGAATGACCGAGAGCGTGAGGATGAAATCGAGGCCGGTCGGCGCTTCCGTCAGCGTGGGGCGGCTTGGCCGTCCTCATGTGTCGTCGGTCACCGGTGGCGCTCTGGACATCGTCACGGGGATTTCGGAGCCAGGGTTTAACCCAATCGATCTCTTATACTCCTCGCTGGCCGCCTGCCTGGCGCTCAGCGTCCGCATCGCAGCCAGCAGCTTGGGACTGCTCGATCTGTTCGAGGGTGTTCGTGTTGATGTCTCCGGCGAGAAATCGGCCGATGAGCCCTATCGCATCATCCGCTTCGACATTCGGATGGAGATCGCCGGAAACTTCAACGCTGCGGAGCGACTGGCGCTTGCACACAGGGCGGAGGATATCTGCACCGTCAGCAACACGCTGAAGGGCGATGCGGAATTTGTGCTGTCGATTACCAGCTGACGGTTACGGCTTTCTCGACTTTTCCCATTTCTTCACCAGCCGGTCGCGTTTCAGCTTCGAAAGCCGCTTCACCCAGAAAATGCCGTCAAGCTGGTCAATCTCGTGCTGGATGCAAATGGCGTGAAATCCCTCGACGGCCTGACGGTGCTCCGCGCCGTCGATGTCCTGAAACCTCACTTCGATCTTGGATGGCCGCTCCACTTCGTCCGTGAAGCCCGGCATCGAGACGCTGCCCTCCACATGTCGCATGGTCTGCGTGGCGCGGCCGATGATTTCGGGATTGACGTAGGTGAGAACGGTTCCCGGCGTCAGTTCCAGCACAAAAACACGCTGCTTCACGCCGATATGGGCGGCGGTGATGCCGACACCCGGGGCGGCGCGCATCGTGTCGATCAGGTCGCTGACAAGATCCTGCAATTGCCCGTCAAACACCGTGACCGGCTCGCAGATTTCCGATAAGCCGGGATGCGGATAGGGCAGGATAGGCCTGATTGCCAAGGAAATGCTCCGTTCGTTTCAAATCCGGGCGGCGGCAGCGAGCGACTTTCCCTCCGCTGTCGCTTCCAGGAAGCTGCGCTGGGTGCGGGCATCGCGTCTCGTTACCTGCACGAAGCGCGGTGACAGACCGGCGATTTCGCGCAGAACGAGGGCATGTGCAAGACCCAGCCTGTTGGCAATGCCGCGGCTGTCTGTGGCTATATTGAAGTCGACCGCAATCAGTATCGCCGCGCCGGTGGATGTCAGCAAGGGCTGCGATCGCTCTTGAACCCGTGCCACCGCAGCCATGAAGGCATCAGCGGACTGTTCCTCATTCATCAGGAGGCATCCGGGCGCAGGCGGACGGACACGAGCACGGATTTAGACGTCGGTGTAAAACTGTCTTTGCCATAGCTCGACAGCGGCACCAGCACATTCAGTTCCGGATAATAACCGCCGATGCTGCCCCGCGGAATATTGTAGGGCACCAGCCGGAAATTCTGTGCGATGCGTTCGACCCCATCGCCATATTCGCCAACGACATCGACACGCTGGCGGGAATGGGCGCCGAGCGCTTGCATATCCACCGGGTTCATGAAGATGACGTGGCGCTCGCCATAAACGCCACGATAGCGGTCGTCCATGCCGTAGATCGTGGTGTTGTACTGATCGTGGCTGCGGAAGGTCTGCAGGACGAAAAGGTTCTCGCGCGTGAGCGCCTGCTGGTGTTCGGTCTGTTCCGGCAGGGGGCCGCTGAAAAAGATCGCTTTTTTCGCCGGTGTGTTCCATTGCCGTTCCGCAGCCCTATTGGGCAGACGGAAGCCGCGCGGCACGCGAACGCGTTCGTTGAAATTCTCGAAGCCGGGTATGACCCGCTCGATCATGTCGCGGATAAGATCGTAATCATCAGCGAGCGCTTTCCAGTTCACAGGCCCGCTGCCCAGCGTCGCTTCTGCGATGCCGGCGATGATGGCGACTTCCGAGCGCAATTCGTCCGACGCCGGTGGATTGATGCCGCCGGAGCCGTGCACCATGCTCATGGAATCCTCGACCGTGACGATCTGCGCCCGGCCTGCCGAATTGCGGTCGATCTCGGTTCGCCCCAGGCAAGGCAGCACGAACGAGGTTTCGCCAGGCACGAGATGCGAATGATTGAGCTTGGTGGCGATGTTGACGGTGAGCTTCTGATTTTCGAATGCCTTGATAATAAGCGGGCTATCGGGCGTGGCGCGCAGGAAATTACCCCCGAGCGCAATGAAGGCTTGCGCCTTGCCCTCAAGCATGGCCGCCACAGCCTCCACCGTGTTGTGGCCGGGCTTGCGCGGCATGGTAACGCCGAGTTCCTTTTCCAGCGCATCGAGAAGTGCGGGCGGTGCTTTTTCATCGATGCCGACGGTGCGGTCGCCCTGAACGTTGGAATGACCGCGCACGGGGCAAAGGCCCGCACCGGGACGACCGACATTGCCGCGCAGCAACATGAAATTGGTGATCTCGCGCACGATGACGACCGAGTGACGATGCTGAGTGACGCCCATGGCCCATGTCGCGATGACGGAGCCGGCCTTCATGTAGATGTGGGCGGCTTCTTCGATCTCCTCGCGGGTGAGGCCGGACTGGTCGAGAATGGTCTCCCAGCTCGTCGCTTCGACGGCGGCACGGTAGGCCTCGAACTCCGCTGCATGTTCGGCGATGAAGTCGTAGTCGATGATGGCGGGTTCGCCCGCCGCCCTTGCGGCGTCGTCAGCGGCGAAGACCGCCTTGCTCATGCCGCGCACCGCCGCCATGTCGCCGCCCTGGCGCGGCTGGTAATAATTGGTGGCAATCTTCGTGCTGCCGCCACTGATCATCTCGATCTTGTCCTGCGGGTCTGCAAAGCGCTCCAGCCCCTTTTCGCGAATGGGATTGAAGACGGCGATCCGGGCGCCGCGCAGGGCGGCGCGGCGCAGGTCGCCCAGCATGCGCGGATGATTGGTGCCAGGGTTTTGCCCGATCACGAAAATCGCGTCGGCCTTTTCAAAGTCCTCGAGCAGCACCGTTCCTTTGCCGACACCGATCGATGCGTTCAATCCGACACCGCTTGCCTCGTGGCACATATTGGAGCAGTCGGGGAAATTATTGGTGCCGTAAAGCCGCACCATCAGCTGATAAAGGAAAGCCGCCTCGTTGGAAGCGCGGCCGGACGTATAGAATTCAGCCCGGTTCGGGTTGTCGAGACCGTTGAGGATGCTGCCGATTTCGGTAAAGGCCTCGTCCCACGATACGGGCAGGTATTTGTCGCTCATCCGGTCATAGCGCATGGGATGGGTGAGACGCCCCTGTTTTTCCAACTCGTAATCGGACCAGCCGCGCAGTTCGGAGACGGTGTGGCTGGCGAAGAACGCCGGCGGCACGCGGGCTTCGGTCGCTTCCCAGGATACCGCCTTGACGCCGTTTTCACAGAACTCGAAAGAGGAGCCGTGTTCCGGATCGCCCCAGGCGCAACCGGGACAGTCAAAACCATCCGGCTGATTGGTCTTCAACAGGGTGCGGACGCCCGAGATCGGTGCCCCGGATTCCAGAAGGCGCTTGCCGACGCTTTTAAGTGCGCCCCAACCGCCTGCGGCGGACGATGCCTTGCCGATGAAACCCGTCTTGCTCATGGTTTGCCACCCCGAAACTGACTTTCCGCGTCCGGTCGGCGCGGTTTGTCCTTTGTCAAAAATATCTTCAGAAGCGCCCATCCGCATCGGCTGTCAACGCCTTTGTTGTGCGTTGCGGTAAAACCAGCGTCATGGCTATCAACCTTGGCTGCGGAACGGCGTAAAGGGTGCGGGCGTTGTCGTAAAACAAGCGGCACGGATCGGCTATTCATGCTTATAAGCCGCACTCCGCCCGGTCCTGCCGGAGAGGCGAAGAGGAATGACGAATGGAATTTTCGCGACACGCGCGAAGCTTAGGTATTTGCAGCTATCCGGTTGTTGACAATATGCTTTTTAACGCCATTCTGCCTTCGAATCCGAGCATTGCGGCATTTGAATACAAGGGGACGCCAGATGACAGACCGTGACGACGACGCTGTCGCGCCCGATGAATTGAAGCCGTTGGATGCCCCGTCGGATATTTATGCCGAAGATGGCTCGGTGCGTTCCGATTTTCTGACGATGGTGGGTGCGGCAATCGCCGATCGCGACCTCTTGTTCCTGCGCAAGAATGTGGCGCGACTGCATGAATCCGAACTCGGAGACCTGCTTGAATCAATTCTCCCGGAACAGCGCCACGCGCTTGTGCGGCTGCTCGGTTCCGATTTTGATATGACGGCGCTGACCGAGGTGGATGAAGGTATCCGCCTCGATATCGTCGATCAGATGTCGAACGAGCAGATCGCTGCCGGTATCGGCGAACTCGATTCGGACGACGCCGTCTACATTCTTGAAGACCTCGACGACGAGGATCGTAAGGACATTCTCTCGCAGCTGCCCTTCACCGAACGCGTGCGGTTGATGCGGGCGCTGGACTATCCTGAGAGCTCGGCCGGTCGGCGCATGCAGACGGAATTCGTCGCCGTGCCGCCATTCTGGACTGTCGGGCAGACTATTGATTATCTGCGAGAGGAGGAGGAACTCCCGGACTCCTTCACCCAGATTTTTGTCATCGATCCCACTTTCAAGCTGGTCGGCGCGCTCGATCTCGACAAGGTGCTGCGGGCCAAGCGCCAGGTGAAGATCGAAACGATCATGCACGAGACAAACCATTCCATTCCAGCCGAAATGGACCAGGAAGAAGCAGCGCAGCTCTTCGAGCAATACGACCTTCTGTCCGCCGCCGTGGTGGACAATAACGGCCGGCTGGTCGGCGTGCTGACCATCGATGACGTGGTCGACGTCATCCAGGAAGAGGCCGAGGAAGACCTTCTGCGTCTCGGCGGTGTGGGTGACGAAGAGCTGTCGGACTCCATCGCCAGCACGTCCCGTTCCCGCGTTCCGTGGCTCGCCGTCAATCTCATCACTGCCTTTCTGTCCGCTTCCGTCATCAGCCTGTTCGATGCGACGATCCAGCAGATCGTCGCGCTGGCGATCCTGATGCCTGCGGTTGCCGGCATGGGCGGCAACGCCGGATCGCAGACCATGACGGTATCGGTGCGCGCGCTCGCCACCAAAAGCCTCGATATTAACAATGCCGCCCGCATTATTCGGCGCGAGGCGGGGGTGGGCATTCTGAACGGCATGCTGTTCGGCTGCGCCATCGGTGTTGTCGCGGCGCTATGGTTTCAGGACATCCATATTGGCGGCATCATCGCCACGGCCATGTGTCTCAACATGCTCGCGGCGGCCCTGGCGGGAATTCTTATTCCGCTCGTCCTCGACAAGTTCGGAGCTGACCCTGCCGTCTCATCCGCCGTCTTCGTAACGGCGGTAACGGACATTGTCGGGTTTTTTGCCTTCCTGGGAATAGCGACCTGGTGGTACGGAATTTCGGGATAGGCGAGGGCGGCCATAAAATTGACTTTTACGTGAAGGTCAAATAATAATGATCCGGTTAGGAATCGGATAGGCCCGTGAACAAATATTATAGCATAACCGAACTGACCCGAGAATTCGGTGTTTCCACCCGCACACTCAGATTCTATGAGGATGAAGGGTTGATCCATCCTGAGCGGCGCGGGCGCACCAGGCTTTTCCGTGCAGCGGACCGCCGTCTCATTCAGGAAATCCTGCGCGGTCGCCGTATTGGTTTCACGATAGCCGAAATCCGCGAGATCATTCAGGTCTACAAGGAGCCGCCGGGGGAATCGGGCCAGCTTGTGCTCCTGATGAAGAAGGTCGATGAAAAGCGCGCTGATCTTCGGCAGAAGCGCAAGGATATCGAGGAGACGCTGGCGGAGCTCGACAATGTCGAAGAGGCCTGTCTGACGCGTCTTGCCGAAATCGGCGTCGGGACCTGAGCACTGCTTTTTAGCGGTATCGCATATTCCGTTGACGCAACTGTCGGGAACGGCTCCAAGACTCTCCGCTTTACTTCATATGAAACGAGCGGGTTCGGCTTGCCCCGCCGACGAGAATGTCGCGGCAGCGGGATGTGGGACATGATCTCGATTTATCACCGACGTTCGCCCCCTGATCCGACCCTTCGGGCCACCTTCTCCCCGGAAAGGGGGAGAAAAGACGGCGACCGCTGACGCTCTGGCTGCCTGCGCTACTGCGCCTCAACAGTGCACTGCTGTGCCACTTCGCTGACCTTCGTCTGCTGATCCGCGGTCAGCTTGCCTTCCATCATGATGTCGAAAAGGCTTTCCGCCTGGAGCTTCTCCAGCGTGCAGCCGCAGAAGCGCTGGCACAGCTCCAGCCCGTTCGCCTGTTCGACGCAGCTTTTTTCGCAGCTTGATTTGTATAGTTCGACCTGATCGACAGGCGGGGGTGGGGCGACGAGCGAGAGGGTGTAAACAAGCCCGATTAATACTGGCTGGTGGATGAGATAGAAGGCAAGGCTGTGACGGCCGGCGCTTGCAAGAAGGTTGCGAGGTGAACTCGGGCTTCGAAAGCGGTCGAGCCAGCCGCGCGGCGTGACGAATTGCGAGACCGCAAGCCCGGCGAGGAACGGCGCAAGCCATGGCAGCAGCGGGACATAATCATTCGAACGGGGTGGCTGGGTGGAAAAGCCGATCCAGGCCAGCCATTTTGCATCGAACAGTTCGGATTGCAGATATTGCGGCAGTATAAAAGCAATCACAGCGAAAAGCAGTGTCACGGCTGCGGGTGCCCTGAGGAACAACAGTCCCACGAGGCTTGCGGCGGCAATATTATGCAGTATGCCGAAGAAGATGAAGCTGTCCGGAAAGGCAAAATAGGTGGCGATGGTGATGAGCAGCGCCGAACCGGCCACCATGGCGAAACGCTTGCCGAAGGATGGCCAGTTCACGCCCTTGCCGTGGGCGAGAAACAGGCTGAAACCCGCAAGGAACAGAAATGACGTGGCGATGCCGCGTGCGTACAGCTTCCAGAGGCCCGTGGTTGCCGTGCCTGGTTCGAGATAACCGAAATATTCCAGATTCCACGTGAAGTGGTAGGACGCCATGGCGATGAGGGCCAGCCCGCGGAGCGTGTCGAGGCCGCCTATGCGGCCTTTACGGCGGTTTTCGTCGGAGACTGTGTTTGTGTCCATGGTTTCCGTGTTTCAGCTTTCGGTAAGGCCGGTGTCTTGCTCGGCTTGGCCCTTGAAGTGCGGCTATTTCAAGGCCTGTTTTCTTCCATGATGGCGAGTCGCGCCTCGGAAAAGAACTGGCGGCGCAAGAGCGCGACAATGATGATGACCGTGCTGGCGATGAAGACATAGGGGCTGATGAACCAGCCGAGATAACCGATGGACAGAAAGATGGTCCGCAGGCCGTCATTGAAGTTCTTGGCGGCGATGATGTTCATCTTGATGACGTTCTCGGCCGCGCGTTCCGCCGCCTCGCGGTCGGCGCCGACGTCGTGCACCATGGGAATGGCGCCGAAGAGGATGGTGCAATAGTTGAACAGCCGGTAGGACCAGCCGAATTTGAAGAAGGAGTAACCGAAGAGACAGGTGAGCCCGATGACCTTCAGTTCAAAAGCCGTGCGACCGGCATAATGCACGAAAGGCATGTCGCGAAACACCGACTCGACCTGCTCGGTCGCCCCCAGAAGGGCAAAACATCCGCCGATGGCGAAGATGGAGGTGGAAGCGAAAAAGGCGGTTCCGTTCTGCAGGCCGGCCATGATCTGTGTGTCGATCATCTTCAGGTCGCGCTTCAGCGAATTCATGATCCAGTCGCGACGGCGCTCGGCCATGGCCTGGTTGAGGCTGGCGCGCGAAAACAGCCTCGTTCCCGTCGTCACATGGGTGTAGGCGGCCCATAGAAGGATGAAAACGACAATCGCGATATAGTCGATGACGGTCATTACGGGCAGGCCACCTTGCTGTTTGCGAATCTTCGAAACCATATTGATTTGAAGGCCATGGCAAGGCAATGGCGGCGGCTGACGTCACTCCCATATTCTCTTTTGGCGTTGCGGTTTCATCATTCGGTTTAACGCTAACTTTCCGGTAACCAAGTCGCTTTATCAGTCCTGTCGCGGACGACAGGTCTGCCGGTTCCGGGTTAAGGTTTTGCGTACCGGTTCCGCCTGGTTTTTCACCAACGGCAGGGACGGATTGACAGGATGGACGTTCGCACCTAGCTTTTCTTCCGGACCGGTGTTTCCGGTATCCGGAGCATCAAGACTGATATGCCCCGCATCCTGCAGGCAGGTCTTGTTTTTCCGGCCCGGTATCAGCGGCAGTCCGGCGTGAGCAACCGGGGGACGCCTTTTCTACGAATCGTTCCCTTCATGTCCGCCTGTCACTGGCTCGCGACCCGGCGAAGATGCCGGTCCGTTTATTTTCTTCCTTCAGGTTTCCCATGACAGATAATAACCGCTCCGTTTTCATTCTTGGCGGCGCGCGCTCCGGCAAATCGCGTTTTGCGGAAGAGCTTGCCATAAAGGCGGGCGGAAACCTGCATTATCTGGCCACCGGCCGGGCTTGGGATGACGAGATGCGTGACCGGATCGCCCATCATCAGGCGCGGCGTGGCGGCGAATGGACCACCCATGAAGCGCCCGTCGATATCGCCGCCATGCTGGAGCGGCTGGACCGGCCGGACAATGTCGTTCTCGTCGATTGCCTCACTTTGTGGCTTACCAATCTGATGATGGAAAATGCGGATTTCGATGCTGCCTTCGCGGCACTTGAGGCGGCGATCCTGTCGGCTCGGGCGAAGCTGATTTTCGTCTCCAATGAAGTCGGTCTCGGCATCGTGCCGGAAAATCGGATGGCGCGGGAATTCCGGGATCATGCGGGGCGGCTGCATCAGCGAATCGCCGCCATTGCCGGTGAGGTCTTTTTCGTCGCCGCCGGGTTGCCCCTGAAAATGAAGGGCTGAAGCGGCACCCGCGAAAGCGCGGTCGACAGCGCCGCACTCCAGCTTAGAGGCAAATTTCCCTTGTAAATGCGAGCCGCATTTTGGCGAGGCTGCGGCAGCTTTGCTTTCTTGATCTGGATCAAGGTCGCTTCCCATTCCCGGTGGCAATGCTCCAACCGACGCAAAGGCGCACGTCCGCTCTCCCAGGCGCATGCAGTGCCTTTCGTCGGTCGGCTTGCACGTTGGGGGAAACCAACAATGAACTACACACTGGAAACCGCGATCGTGGCCCTTGGGGCCTTTCTCGCGTTGCTCGGGGCGGCATTCGCCCATGACAATCTTTTCGCCGCCCATATGTGGGTGCTGTTCTTTACGCTGCTGGTCAGCACGGTGCTTCTGTTGCGCCGTGTCTCCTTTGCGCCCGTCGATCCGGCCGCGCGGGCCCGGCGCAAGTCGGAATATTTCGACGGAGTCGTACGATACGGTGTCATCGCCACCGTCTTCTGGGGCGTCGTCGGCTTCCTGGTCGGCGTCGTGGTGGCGCTGCAGCTTGCTTTTCCGGATCTCAACATCGCACCCTATTTCAATTTCGGCCGTGTAAGGCCGCTGCACACGTCGGCGGTGATCTTCGCTTTCGGGGGAAATGCGCTGATCGCCACCTCGTTCTACGTGGTGCAGAGAACCTGTCGGGCACGCCTGTTCGGCGGCGATCTCGGCTGGTTCGTGTTCTGGGGCTACAACCTCTTCATCGTCATGGCCGCCACCGGCTATCTGCTCGGCATAACGCAGGGACGCGAATATGCGGAGCCGGAATGGTATGTCGATATCTGGCTGACGATCGTCTGGGTTGCCTATCTCATCACGTTCCTCGGCACGATCCTGACGCGCAAGGAGCCGCATATCTATGTGGCGAACTGGTTCTACCTGAGCTTCATCGTGACTATTGCCATGCTGCACATCGTCAACAACCTCGCCATTCCAGTCTCTTTTCTCGGCGTCAAGAGCTACTCCGCCTTTTCGGGCGTGCAGGACGCGCTGACGCAATGGTGGTATGGCCATAACGCCGTCGGCTTCTTCCTGACGGCCGGCTTCCTCGGCATGATGTATTACTTCATTCCGAAGCAGGTGAACCGCCCGGTTTATTCCTACCGCCTGTCGATCATCCACTTCTGGGCGCTGATCTTCATGTATATCTGGGCAGGCCCGCACCACCTGCATTACACGGCACTTCCGGACTGGGCGCAGACGCTTGGCATGGTGTTCTCGATCATGCTGTGGATGCCATCTTGGGGCGGCATGATCAACGGCCTGATGACGCTTTCGGGCGCCTGGGACAAGATCCGTACCGATCCCATCGTGCGCATGATGGTGATGGCGGTTGCCTTCTATGGCATGGCCACCTTCGAAGGCCCGATGATGTCGATCAAGGCCGTCAACTCGCTCAGCCACTATACCGACTGGACCATCGGCCATGTGCATTCGGGCGCGCTCGGCTGGAACGGCATGATCACCTTCGGCGCGATCTATTATCTGACGCCCAAGCTGTGGGGCAGGGACCGTCTATACAGCCTGCAACTCGTGAACTGGCACTTCTGGCTCGCCACGCTCGGCATCGTCATCTACGCCGCCGTCATGTGGGTGGCCGGCATCCAGCAGGCGCTGATGTGGCGCGAATATGATAGCCAGGGCTTCCTTGTCTATTCCTTCGCGGAATCGGTGGCAGCGCTGTTCCCCTATTATGTGATGCGTGCACTGGGCGGCCTGATGTTCCTCAGCGGCGCGCTGATCATGGCCTACAACGTCACCATGACCATCCTCGGTCATCAACGCGAGGAGGGCGCCAGCAAAGGCGCGGCTCCTTCGCTGCAGCCCGCTGAATAGGAGGGGCCGATGTCCATACTCGACAAACACGGCGTCATCGAACGTAACGCCACCCTGCTTCTGGTCGGCTCGCTGCTGGTGGTCTCGATCGGCGGTATCGTTGAAATCGCACCGCTCTTCTACCTCGAAAACACCATCGAGAAGGTGGAAGGCATGCGGCCCTACACGCCGCTGGAACTGGCCGGGCGCAACATCTACATTCGCGAGGGATGTTATGTCTGCCACAGCCAGATGATCCGTCCGTTCCGCGACGAGGTGGAACGTTACGGGCATTACAGCCTGGCGGCGGAATCCATGTACGACCATCCGTTCCAGTGGGGTTCGAAGCGCACCGGGCCTGACCTGGCGCGCGTGGGTGACCGTTATTCGAACGAGTGGCACGTGCAGCATCTGGCTGATCCACGCTCGGTGGTGCCGGAATCGATCATGCCGTCCTATGCCTTCCTCAAGACAACGCCGCTCAAGATCACTGACATCTCCATGGAGCTGAAGGCCAACCGTGCTGTCGGTGTGCCCTATAGCGACGAGATGATCGAGAAATCCGCGGCCGATCTCGCCGCCCAGGCGGACCCGAATGCGGATTCGTCGGAACTGCTGGCGCGCTATCCCAAGGCCAAGGTCGGCGATTTCGACGGCGATCCGGCAAAGCTCACGGAAATGGATGCGCTGGTCGCTTATCTCCAGATGCTCGGCACGCTGGTCGATTTCTCGACCTATGACGATGCCGCCGGTTACCGGTGAGGAGGCGGAACGATGGAAACCTACACGGCCATGCGCCACTTCGCCGATAGCTGGGGCCTGCTTGCCATGACCCTGTTCTTCGCCGGCGTCGTCATCTTCACGCTTCGCCCAGGCTCGAAAAGGGCCGCGGACGATGCGGCCAGCATTCCGCTCAGGGAGGACTGAACATGTCCGAAAAACACATCGATAAAATCAGTGGCGTCGAAACCACCGGCCACGAGTGGGACGGTATTCGCGAATTGAACAACCCCATGCCTCGCTGGTGGGTGTGGACATTCTACGCCACGATTGTCTGGGCCATCGGCTACACCATCGCTTTTCCGGCATGGCCGCTGATTTCAGGTGCAACCCAGGGCGTCCTCGGCTGGAACAGCCGTGCCGAAATCGCCGCGGATCTGGCCGATGCCAGACAGTCTCAGAGCATCTATGTCGACAAGATCGGCAACTCGTCGCTTGCCGACATCCAGGCGGACCCGACGCTGATGCAATTTGCCCTTTCGGGCGGTGCTGCCGCTTTCAAGGTCAATTGCATTCAGTGTCACGGTTCTGGCGCGGCGGGCGGGCAGGGTTATCCCAACCTCAATGACGACGACTGGATGTGGGGCGGCAGCGTCGATGATATCTATACGACGGTGAAGCACGGCATCCGCTTTCAGGATGATCCAGACACACGTGCTTCGGAAATGCCGGCCTTTGGCGATATACTACAGCCGGATGAAATTCGTCAGGTTGCCGCTTATGTGTTCAGCCTGACGGGAACGCCTTCCAACCCGGTGCTGGTGGAACCCGGAAGGCAGCTGTTTGCCGACAATTGTGCCTCTTGCCATGGGGAAGATGCCAAGGGCAACCGCGAATTCGGTGCACCCAATCTTGCCGACGCCATCTGGCTGAAATCTCATGGCGAAGAGGGGATCGTTTCGCAGATACGCTCTCCCAAGCATGGCGTCATGCCCGCCTGGGGTGAGCGCCTCGGTGACACGACGGTCAAGCAGCTTGCGATCTTCGTGCACTCGCTGGGCGGCGGCGAATAAGAGCGTCTGAGCAAAAGCAGGGGCCGCATCATGCGGCCCTCGACTGTTTCCATTCTTCTTCGATGATGCAGCTCGGCTGCGGGCGGAGAAAACCGGCGCTCGAGCCGCGAGGCGTCCCGCCGCTCAGGACGTGACCTTATCGAGCGAGCGTTCGATGCGCTTTGCCGCTTGCCAGAGGTCTTCCATCCTCTCGAGGCTTGCTTCCTCCAGCGTCTCGCCATTTTCGCCGAGCGACTTTTCGATGTGGTTGAAGCGCCTGCGAAATTTCGTGTTGGTGCCGCGCAGCGCGTTTTCCGGATCGGCCTTGACGTGACGGCCGATATTGACCAGGGCGAAGATCAGGTCGCCCAGTTCGTCTGAGACCTTTTCAGGCCTTCCTTCCTCCAGCGCTTCGCGCAGTTCGGCGATTTCTTCTTCGATCTTGTCGAGAATGGGGGCGGGGTCCGACCAGTCGAAACCGACGCGCGCCGCCTGCTCCTGCAGTTTGAGCGCTTCGGTCAGCGCCGGCTGGCTGCGTTGCACGCCGCCGAGGAAGCCGGCCTTGAAATCCTCCGTCATGCCCCGGCGCGCACGGCGCGCTGCGCGCTCGCGTTTTTCCTCGGCCTTGATCCGGTCCCACTGCAGCTTGACGCTGTCGGGCGTATCGGCCTCGGAGGCGGCAAAGACATGCGGGTGTCGGCGGATCATTTTCGAGGTGACGGCATGCACCACATCGCCGAAGGCAAACTCACCGCGCTCTTCTGCGATACGTGCATGAAAGACGACCTGCAACAGAAGATCGCCCAGTTCGTCGCAAAGATCGTCCATGTCCCTGCGCTCGATGGCGTCGGCGACTTCATAAGCCTCTTCAATCGTATAGGGCTTGATCGTCTCGAAGGTCTGGACGACATCCCACGGGCAACCGGTTTCCGGCTGGCGCAGGGCTTCCATGATCTCGATCAGGCGGGAAATGTCCTTCGAGGCTTCCATATGCTCAAACCTTCGCTTGTGTTTATGCCGGTCCGGCCGTCCAGTTCCGCGCTTAATTCAGAGGAATATCGTTGCCGCCCTTCGACGACTGATAGCTGGTGGACAGATCGTCATAGGCCGCCTTGATGCGGGCGGTCTGCGCCTTCAACGTGCTCTTCAGCGGATCCTCCTCGGCTTCCACCAGATCGGTGATGAAATACGAGTTCCAGAAAGCGTTGTTGCGGCGATAGCCGCCCGGCTCCAACCCGAAGACTTCCTTCAGAATTTTTAGATCATGCGGGATCGCGAAAGCGTCGCGCGAATCCTCGTGGCTGAAGAAGGAGTAGAAATTGTCGAAACCGGCCCAGGTGATGGCGGACATGCACATGGTGCAGGGTTCGTGGGTGGAGAGGAAAATCAGGTCCTTCGTATTCTGTTTTTCGCCCAGTTCGTAAAACCGCTTCAGCGTATGCACCTCGCCGTGCCAGAGCGGATTTTCCAGCTCGTTGTTGGTTTCCGCAACCACCAGCGACAGGTCGGACTTACGCAGGATTGCCGCGCCGAAAACCTTGTTGCCAAGGCTGACACCACGCGCCGTCAATGGCAGAATATCGTGTTCGATGACATCAAGAAGGCGGGCGGAAAGTGGCTGGCTGGTCAAGGGGGCGGTCCTTCTTGCCGCTTGTATAAAGCGGTCTTCGCATGGAAAACAGATGGCAAATTGTCTTCCCTTGTTCGGCGCGGGGGCCGGGTTTGTCAAGGGATTCGCGCTGCGCTTGGAAGCCTCCAGGCGTGCGGGAAACAGAGGCCGGTTTGTTTTCCTCCAAAACCGGGGTGTTCGAGAAATAAAAATCCAGGTGCCGGAAAGGCTTGAATTTCTGTTTCTTCAATCTTGCGCCGCGATGCGGGATATATGTCCAATGCACAACGAACATGATTTTTCCGCTGTCGGCGATCGCCTTTCAACCTTCCCCGCATTCTTCCGGGTTGAGGGCAGGCAGGTTGCGGTCTTCGGAAATGGCGATGAGGCCTTCGCAAAGGTCAGGCTTCTTGCCAATACCAATGCGCATATCATTGCCTATGCCGACGAGCCGGAGGCTGACTACGCAACTTATCTCCGCGAACACGGCATCGATCATCGGCCTCATGCTTTTGCCAGCCATCTGATCGACGGTGCGACCCTGGTTTTTGCTGCAACTGGCGAGGCTGTTCTGGACAGGGACATCGTTGCTGCCGCGCGTTCCCGGAAAATCCCCGCCAATGCGGTGGACCAGCCGGAATTCTGCGATTTCTTCACGCCGGCGCTTGTGTCCCGGGCACCCGTCGCGGTGGCTATCGGGACCGAAGGGGCAGGGCCGGTGCTCGCGCAGATGATCCGCGCGCGCATAGACCAGATGCTGCCGCCTTCACTTGGCAAGCTCGCACATCTTGCCGTGCAGTATCGCGGTGCAGCGGAACAAACCGTACCGAAGGGCGCGTTGCGGCGCAATTTCTGGCGGCGATTTTTCTCCGGTGCGGTTGCGGATGCCGTCGCCGTCGGCGACGCTCCGGCCGCCCATGAGGCTGTCGACCGTCTTCTGCGGTCGCCCGAACGCAGCGAAGGCCGCGTATGGCTTGTCGGCGCCGGGCCCGGTGCGGAAGATCTTCTGACGCTGCGCGCGCAGCGCGTGCTGATGGAAGCCGACGTCATCGTTTACGATGCGCTGGTGCCGCAGGCGATCATCGATATGGGCCGTCGCGACGCCGAGAGGCTATCGGTCGGCAAGCGCAAGGGCTGCCATAGCAAGTCGCAGGACGAGATCAACCGCCTGCTGGTGCGTCTCGGCAAGGACGGCAAGCGCGTCGTACGCCTCAAATCCGGCGATCCCCTGGTTTATGGCCGTGCGGGCGAGGAGATGGCAGCGCTGCGCGATGCCGGCATCGCTTACGAAATCGTGCCTGGCATCACGTCGGCCTTCGCCGCCGCTGCGGATTTCGAACTGCCGCTGACGCTGCGTGGTGTCGCCTCGTCGCTGATTTTCACCACCGGTCACGATCTGACAGGCGATGTTCTGCCCGACTGGGCCCGGCTTGCCGTTTCCGGTGCGACCATTGCCGTCTATATGGGCCGCAGCGTCGCTGCCTCGGTGGCCACAAGGCTTATCGAAGCGGGGCTCGGTGTGGAAACCACCGTCGCCGTTATCGAAAACGCCAGCCGCGCGGATCGCCGCCTGCTGCACGGAACATTAAACGATCTGCCCGACCTTGAACATCGCGATGAACTGACCGGTCCTGTCATGGTCATCATCGGCGATGCGGTGGCGGGCGCCAATTTCGACAGGTCCGAGGCGCTTGCGCTTGCCGGAAGGCCGGCGGACCTCAAACGGGAGTATGTAAATGGCTGACAAGGTTTTGACCGCCAACCGCCTGAGCGATGGCATTGCCGTCTGGCTCGACGCCAACGGCGAATGGACGGAAAACCTGCAGGGCGCAATCGTCGCCCGCCATGCGGAAGCGGTCGCCTCGTTCGAGGAGATCGGCAAACGGGATTTTTCCGCCAACAAGGTCGTTGACGTGAATATCGTTGACGTTGTGGAAGAGAACGGCAAGCTCTGGCCGACGCGCCTGCGCGAGCGCATTCGCGCCGCCGGCCCGACCGTGCACTATGCGACCGGCTACAAGCCGGCCGATGCAGCATTTATCGCAGTCTGAGGAAGAATATGTACCGTTACGACGAGTTCGATCACGCATTTGTTGAAGGCCGCGTGGCGCAGTTTCGCGATCAGGTGGAGCGCCGGCTATCCGGTGAGCTGGCCGAGGACGCATTCAAGCCATTGCGCCTGATGAATGGTGTCTATCTTCAGCTGCACGCCTATATGCTGCGCGTCGCCATCCCCTACGGTACGCTGAATTCCAAGCAGATGCGAATGCTGGCGCATATTGCCCGTAAATACGACCGGGGTTACGGCCATTTCACCACCCGTCAGAACATCCAGTATAACTGGCCGCGCCTCTCTGATACCCCGGATATCCTCTCCGAACTGGCAAGCGTGGAAATGCACGCGCTGCAGACCTCTGGCAACTGCATTCGCAACGTCACTGCGGATCATTTCGCTGGCGCTGCGGCCGACGAGGTTGCTGATCCGCGTCCTTATGCCGAGATCCTGCGTCAATGGTCTTCCGTGCATCCGGAATTTTCGTTCCTGCCGCGCAAGTTCAAGATTGCAGTGACGGGTGCCGAACGCGATCGTGCGGCCATTCAGGTTCACGATATCGGCCTGCATCTGAAAAAGAACGACAAGGGCGAGATCGGCTTTGCCGTTTATGTCGGTGGTGGACAGGGGCGCACGCCGATGATCGCCAAGAAGATCCGCGACTTCCTGCCGGAAGAAGATCTCCTGTCCTATACCACGGCCGTGATGCGGGTTTATAACCTGCATGGCCGTCGTGACAACAAATACAAGGCGCGCATCAAGATCCTCGTGCATGAGACGGGTGCGGAAGAACTGGCCCGTCAGGTCGAGGTCGAATTTGCGGAACTCAAGAACTCCGAATTGAAGCTGCCGGATGCCGATATCGCCGCCATCACCGCCTATTTCGCGCCGCCGGCGCTGAAGGACCGGCCGGAAGGCTGGGAAAGCCTGGCGCGCTGGAAGCGGGCCGACGAGGGTTTTGCCCGTTTTGTGGAGCAGAACGTCGCCCCGCACAAGCATCCGGACTACGGCATGGTAACGATCTCGCTGAAGCCGATCGGTGGCATTCCGGGCGACGCGACGGATGAGCAGATGGAGCTGGTCGCCGATATTGCTGCGGAATATGCCTTCGACGAAATCCGCATCAGCCACGAGCAGAACATCATCCTGCCGCATGTGGCGCTGGCTGACCTCGAGCCGGTCTATCGTGCACTTGTAGGCGCGGGTCTTGCGACCGCCAATGCCGGGCTCATCACCGATATCATTGCCTGTCCCGGGCTGGATTATTGCGCGCTTGCCAATGCACGCTCCATTCCGGTGGCGCAGGAAATTTCCACCCGCTTCGGTTCGGCGGAGCGTCAGGCGGAAATTGGTGAGCTGAAGATCAAGATTTCCGGCTGTATCAATGCCTGCGGCCACCACCATGTCGGTCATATCGGGCTGCTGGGCGTGGAAAAGAAGGGTGCGGAACTCTACCAGATCACGCTTGGCGGATCGGGTGACGAAAACACCTCGATCGGTGAGATCATCGGTCGCGGCTTCGAACCGGAAAAGGTGACCGACGCGGTTGAGACCATCGTCGACACCTATCTCGGGCTTCGCCTTTCAAAGGAAGAGAATTTCCTTGAAGCCTATCGCCGCGTCGGGCCGCAACCGTTCAAGGATGCGCTCTACGGTTCCGCCGCCGAAGCCGCCTGAGGAGAATGTCATGACGAAAATCTGGACCCGCGACGGCTTCGTGGAGAACGATCCCTGGGTGATCGAAACGGAAGAATTAAAAGCGGTGGCTGAGCAGAAGTCCGTGCTGCCGCTTGCCGATTTTCTGGTTCGTGCGGCCGAAAGCAACGATATCGGTCTCGGGGTGCTGATTGCGCCGGCCGATGATGTGACCCGGCTGGAACCTTATCTTGACCGTATCGAGCTTGTCGCGGTGAGTTTCCCGGCTTTCAACGACGGCCGTGGTTTTAGCCACGCGTCGCTGCTGCGCAGCCGCCTCGGTTTCACAGGCGAGGTGAGGGCGATTGGCGACGTGCTGATCGATCAGGTGCCGCTCATGCTGCGTACCGGCTTCACAAGCTTTGCGGTGACGAATGGTACGGCGATCCGCCGCCTGTCCGAAAATCGCCTGCCGGAAATTCCGGTCTATTACCAGCCGACGGCCAGGCCTGCGAGCGACGGCGAGGCCTATAGCTGGCGTCGGCGTGCGTCTCTGTGACACGTTGCACGGAAATATGAGTTTCTGATACATATTTCCTACGCACATGGCAGTATTGACATTCTCATGCCTTCAAACCGGAGCAGAAATGGTATAATTGCCCGGTCGGAGAATGTCGCTCATCGAATAGAATGGACGGAACCTAAATGAACGCGCCAGCCAAGACGGAAGATTTCGCGATCAAGATACCCGATGGTGTTTATGCCGAGACGGTTTTGTCGGTGGAACATTATACGGATCATCTGTTCCGTTTCCGCATGACGCGTCCGGCCGGCTTCCGTTTTCGTTCCGGCGAATTCGCCATGATCGGCCTGATGGTCGGCGACAAGCCGATCTATCGCGCCTATTCCATCGCCAGCCCCGCCTGGGACGAGGAGTTGGAATTTTTCTCGATCAAGGTCCCGGATGGCCCGCTGACCTCCCATCTTCAGGCGATAAAGCCTGGCGATACCGTTTTGATGCGCAAGAAGCCGACAGGCACGCTGGTTCTCGATGCGCTAACGCCCGGCCGACGGCTTTACATGTTCTCCACCGGCACCGGCATTGCGCCTTTCGCGAGCCTGATCCGCGATCCCGAGACCTATGAGAAGTTCGAAGAGGTCATCCTCACCCATACCTGCCGCGATGTGGCCGAACTGAAATACGGTTTCGATCTGGTCGAGGAAATCAAGAACCACGAGTTCCTCAGCGAGATTGTCGGCGACAAGCTCAAGCATTATGCCACGGTGACCCGCGAAGATTATCCTTTCCAGGGCCGCATCACCACGCTGATCGAAAACGGCAAGCTGTTTTCCGATCTCGGCGTACCAGCGCTCGATCCGGCCATTGACCGCGGCATGATCTGCGGTTCCTCGGCGATGCTCAAGGATACCAAGGAACTGCTTGAGAATGCCGGTCTTACCGAAGGCGCCAACAACAAGCCTGCCGAATTCGTGATCGAACGCGCTTTCGTCGGCTGACGGAACACGGTCTACGACATAAAAGGAGGCCAGATGGCCTCCTTTTATGTTTGCGCCGTTACTGCCTTCCTTGAGACAGGCCATCATTATTCTGTTTAGGCGCTATCTCGTTGCGATAGAGCAGGAAAAGCCCGATGGCGATTGCCGCAATGCCGCCGCCGACAAGGTGCGACAGTGAATAACCGCCCTTCGTCACCAGCCAACCTGCGACGACATTGCTGAATGACGCGCCGATGCCTTGAACCATCATGACGCTGGCAAGACCGACATTAAAGCGGCCCGTGCCCTTCAAAATTCTCTCCACCGCAACCGGCGTGACTATACCGAGCAGCCCCGCTCCGACACCGTCCAGAAACTGGACGGGGAAAATGACCCAGAAGTCCGTAAAGGCGGAAGCGAGAACGCCGCGGATCGGCAGTGCGACGAGCGCGATGATAAAGACGGTTGAGAGACCGAAACGTCGTATCAGCCAAGGGGCCATGGCGGCGACGAAAATCATTGCAAATTGCGCGACGCCGGTAATGATCGCAGTGGTGCGGAAGGGTGTCTGAAGTTCGATGGCGAAATCCTGCGCGATCAACCGGCCCATCGGCGCGTTGCCGAAGTGGAAGACGAGCAGGATGATGGCCAGAAAGATAAGTCCGCGTTCCTGCAGCAAGACCGCGATGCCGGATGGACCGGGTTCGCCCCTGTCTTCGCCAAGGCCGCGCGCCACCTTGTGGTCGATGCGTTCGGGGTCGATGGCCGCCGTCGCGACCAGAGCACCCGCAGCGGTCAGCAGCATCAGGCCGATGATGCCGTCCATGCCGAAGAAAGTGACGACGACATAAGTCGCGAAGAGCGATGCGAAATTGCCGCCGTGGTTCCAGAACTCGTTGCGCGAAATCTGATGGGAAAACAGGCGCTCGCCGACAAGGCCGAGCGTGAGGCCGGCAAGCGCCGGGCCGACCACGGCGCCGACGACGGCCGTCATGATCTGGCCGGTCCAGACGATCCAAACATCGGGAAAGATCAAGGTGATCAGCGCGCCGATGGTCACGAGGACGACGGGTATGGCAATCAGCGTCCTTTTCCACGTCGTTCCATCTACCAGGGCGCCACAAAGCGGCGTGGCGAGCAGACCCACAAGGCCGCCGACCGTGGCGATCATGCCCAGCGAGATCGAAGACCAGCCCCGTGTCGCCAGAAATGCATCCAGAAACGGCCCGAGACCGTCGCGGGCGTCGGCGAGAAAGAAATTCAGTGCAGCGAGGGCAAAAAGCGTGCGATCCGAGATGCCACCGCTATGCGGCAGGCCGCCGGAAGGAAGGCGGCCGTGTGGTGCCGCAACGCCTACAGTCGTCATGAAAATACTCCGAGAAATATGCAGGGAATCGAAAAATTGATCGAGGTTGGCGGAAACATCTGTGCCCGCATTTGGTTGCATTGGCACGACATCAGCAGGGATGTTCCGATATTTTTGCCCGTTGCGGGATTAGCTGGAGGAACGTTTAACGGCATTTGTGAGTTAGGCTTCGTGGAAAAACGGATAATCGCGATGAAGATCAAGGCTCTTGCAGTTTTATTTTCGGTCGGATTGCTCGCAACCCAGCCTGCTTACGCGGACGAGGGCGCATTTCTCTCCTCGCTGAAGGGCACGTGGGCGGGAAAGGGAACCGTAATTACCCGGATCGGCACACCGCCCATTAACGTCAGCTGCACGCTGAATTCCAACGCGGGATCATCGTCACTCAACATGTCCGGCACTTGCCGCGGTCTTCTGGTGGTAAGGCGCGCGATCGCAGCCGATCTCTCGGAGAAGGGCGGGCGCTATAGCGGCGCCTATACGGGCCCTTCTGGTCGGCCGTCCGCACTATCGGGCACAAGAAAAGGAAACGCCATCAATCTGACGGTGCGATGGAACCGCGATATCAACGGCGACCGCGTTGCCGCCATGACCATCGAAAAGGTCGGTGCCAACGGCTTGCGGCTGCGCACGACCGATAAGGACGGCAGGACCGGCAAGACGGTGGTGACGAGCGACATCCAGCTGGTGCGTTGAAGAGCTTACGGATAGCATCTCCAGTTCTTCAGCTGAATTCAAGCAGCAACGGGCAATGATCCGAGACTTCGGGCTGCCTAACGACGTCGAAATGATCAACTTTCACAGCCGGATTGACAAGCAGGTAGTCGGCATATCTGTTCTGCTTGGCGTAATGTGAGGTTCTGGTATCTGTGAAACCGCGGGTCGTGACGAGCTCGACAAGATTGAGTTCATTCAACACGGTAAAGGTTTCGCTGTCGGGCAGGACATTAAAATCACCGCAAACGATCACCCGGTCGCCATTCTCGGCAATGTTCTTGACGAGGTTCACAAGTCGTTTTGCCTGCGCCAAGCGGGCGGCGGTATCGTGTTTGCCGTCGAGGTCGCGTAGCCCATGCATATGGGCAATGACAGCCGGCTGTCCGGTGGCAAAGTCGAAAACCCTGATGGCATGGCCGGTGCGTGACCGTGGATGATCGCCATATCCGTCCGCAGAAAAGGTCCCATGGACGAAGCCCTGTGCCTGGGCAACGATGGTGATGGACTTGCGAACGAATGTGGCCAGTCCCCATTGGGAAAAGTATCTAGTCGTACCGTGCCAGAGATCACCCTGTGCCGCGGGGCAGAATATCGCTACATGATCCGGCAGGGCATCGGCGACATCGCGGAGGAAATTCGCTCTCTGCGGAAGCTCGATGCCGTGATCACGATAGGTCAACCAATCCTCTTGGGCAGCGGGCGTATGCACCACTTCCTGCAGGCACAAGATATCCGGGTCGGACAGGGAGATATAAGGTACGAGTTCGTCGTGGAGCTTTCCGCCCCAACCGTTCAGGCAGATAAGGCGCATGCACACTCCATCGCTTGATTGTGTGATCCGATTTAGCATGGAAGCGATGAAGATCAATCACACCCCGTTCCTTTTCACGGCCGGGATTACGCCCACCTGAATGAGGAAGGCCCGAATTGCTTCGGGCCTTAGTCGTTCGAGCCCAGATTGGCGCTGCGGCGCTGCCTTACATTTTCGGCAGCAGCACCTTGTCTATGACATGTATGACGCCGTTGGATTGTTTAACATCAGCGATGGTGACATGGGCGACCGTGCCATTCTCATCGGTAAGTGTGATTTTTCCCATGCTTTCTTTTGCCTTGAGTACGCAGCCGCCGACCGTCTTCACGTCGTGCTCGCCCTTGTCATCCTTGATCATTTTTTCGATGGCGGATGACAGTGCATTGGCTGCAACGACGTGGCAGGTGAGAACCTTGACCAGCTTCTGCTTGTTCTCTGGCTTCAGAAGATCGTCGACCGCGCCTTTCGGAAGGGCCGCGAAAGCCTCGTCGGTGGGTGCAAAAACCGTAAACGGTCCTTTGCCCTGAAGTGTTTCCACAAGTCCGGCGGCCTTTACCGCGGCGACGAGGGTCGTGTGGTCTTTCGAGTTCACCGCATTTTCAACGATGTTCTTGTCCTCGAACATCGCCGCGCCGCCCACCTTGGGGTTTGCGGCATAGGCCGAAACCGTGCCGATGGAAAGAGCTGCAGCCAACGTCAGGGCGCGAACGGAAAGCTTGTACATCATTATTCCTCCTTGTGACATCCAAGGCCCCGAAAGGTGGCTCTTCCAGCGGCCGCTATCGGTTATCCGTAGCGACACAAGAGACGGAAGCCGGTCTCGCAAAGTTTCAGGCGAGCCGGAAAAAAGGATAAATGGCTGATTTAAAACATGGTCCCAGCGCGCGGAAGCCGGGGGTTCGTCCTGCGACGGGACGGAAAACGAAAAAGCCCGGATCGCTCCGGGCTTTCTGGCTCGAACGAAGGACAGCTTATTCGGCCGCCTCGGCATAGGCCTCCATCGGCGGGCAGGTGCAGATGAGGTTGCGGTCGCCATAGACATTGTCGATGCGGTTGACCGGCGACCAGTATTTGTCGATGCGGAATGCGCCGGGCGGGAAGCATCCCTTTTCGCGGCTATAAGGACGGTCCCATTCGCCGACGAGGTCCTCGACCGTATGGGGCGCGTTCTTGAGCGGATTGTTCGTCTTGTCCGCGCGGCCTTCCTCAATGTCGCGGGCTTCCTCGCGGATGGCCAGCATGGCATCACAGAACCGGTCGAGTTCCGCCTTGGTCTCGGATTCCGTCGGCTCGATCATCAGCGTGCCGGCAACCGGCCAGCTCATGGTCGGCGCGTGGAAACCGCAGTCGATCAGGCGCTTGGCCACGTCATCGACAGTCACGCCACAGCTGTCTGCCAGCGGGCGGGTGTCGATAATGCATTCATGTGCCACGCGTCCCGTTTCGGATTTGTAGAGCACGTCATAAGCACCCTTCAGCCGCTCGGCGATGTAGTTGGCGTTGAGGATCGCAACCTTGGTTGCCTGCGTCAGCCCTTCGCCGCCCATCATCAGGCAGTAGCTCCAGGAAATGGGCAGGATGGACGGCGAACCGAACGGGGCGGCAGACACCGCACCCTCGCGGCCATCGGTCGCCGGATGGCCGGGCAGGTAAGGGGCAAGATGCGCCTTGACGCCGATCGGCCCCATGCCCGGACCACCGCCACCGTGCGGAATGCAGAAGGTCTTGTGCAGGTTAAGGTGCGAAACGTCGGAGCCGATATCGCCGGGACGGGCAAGGCCCACCATGGCGTTCATGTTCGCGCCATCAAGATACACCTGACCGCCATGCTTATGGGTGATCTCGCAAATTTCGCGAACCGTCTCCTCGAACACGCCGTGAGTGGACGGATAGGTGATCATGCAGCATGAGAGGTTTTCGGCGTACTGCTCTGCTTTTGCACGGAAATCATCAATATCGATATCACCGTTATCACGCACTTTCACCGGCACCACCTTCATGCCCACCATCTGCGCCGAGGCAGGATTGGTGCCATGCGCCGAGGTCGGAATGAGGCAGACATCACGGTGTGTCCCGCCATTGGCGAGGTGATAATTGCGGATGGTCAAAAGCCCGGCATACTCGCCTTGCGCACCGGAATTCGGCTGCATGGAGAAGGCGTCGTAACCTGTGACCGAGCACAGCTTTTCGGAGAGATCGTCGATCATCTCCTTGTAACCGAGTGCCTGATTGGCCGGTACGAAGGGATGGATGTCGGAAAATTCCGGCCAGGTGATCGGCAGCATCTCTGCCGTCGCATTGAGTTTCATGGTGCAGGAACCGAGCGGGATCATCGAGCGGTCGAGCGCCAGATCGCGGTCCGAAAGACGGCGGATGTAGCGCGTCATCTCGCTTTCGGCACGGTTCATGTGGAAGATCGGATGCGTCATGTACTGGCTGGTACGCAGCAGCTCCTTCGGCAGGCGATAGTCCGGCGTGAAATCCGAGACCGAGAAATTGCCGCCGAAAGCGCGCCAGACGGCTTCCAGCGTTGCCGGGCGCGTACGCTCGTCAAGGCTCATGCCGATCTTGGTGGCGCCGACCTTGCGCAGATTCACCCCTTCCGCGACGGCCGAACGCAGGATAACGCCCTGCATATGGCCGACTTCGACGGTGATCGTGTCGAAGAAGGTCTCCGGCTCGATGGTGTAACCGAGCTTTTCCAGTCCCTTGGCCATCAGCACGGCCTTCTGGTGGGTCTGCTGGGCAATCGCCTTGATGCCCTGCGGGCCATGGAAGACGCCGTACATCGAAGCCATGACTGCCAGCAGCACCTGCGCCGTGCAGATGTTGGAGGTGGCCTTCTCACGGCGAATATGCTGCTCGCGGGTCTGCAGCGACAGGCGATAGGCGCGGTTGCCGCGCGCATCGACCGAGACGCCGACGAGACGGCCCGGCATGGAGCGCTTATGCGCATCCTTGACGGCCATGTAAGCGGCATGCGGACCGCCGTAGCCGACCGGAACGCCAAAGCGCTGCGAGGTGCCGATGGCGATGTCAGCGCCCATTTCGCCGGGAGATTTCAGCAGCGTCAGGGCCAGAAGATCGGCGGCGACGGCGGCAATCGCGCCCGTCTGATGCAAGCGGGAAATCAGGCCGGAGAAATCGCTGAGATGTCCGTGCGTGCCGGGATACTGGAAGATCGCGCCAAACACGTCGACCGGATCGAGATCGGTGAAGGGGTTGCCGACAATCACCTTCCAGCCGAGCGGGGCCGCACGGGTCTCGATCAGCGCGATGGTCTGCGGATGGCAATTGGCATCCACGAAGAAGGCGGTCGCCTTGGATTTCGCGACGCGCTGGCACATGGCCATGGCTTCGGCGGCCGCAGTCGCTTCATCGAGCAGCGAGGCGTTGGCGACGTCAAGGCCGGTCAGATCGCAGACCATGGTCTGGTAGTTCAGCAGCGCCTCAAGACGGCCCTGGCTGATTTCCGGCTGGTATGGCGTATAGGCCGTGTACCAGGCCGGGTTTTCCAGAATGTTGCGCTGGATGACCGGCGGCGTGATGGTGCCGTAATAGCCCTGACCTATCAGCGAGGTCAGGACCTGGTTCTTGTTTGCCGTCTCGCGAAGACGATCCAGCGCCTCACGTTCGGTCAAGGCCGCACCCCAGGTGAGAGGCACTTTTTGACGGATGGAGGAGGGAACGGTGGCGTCGATGAGCGCGTCGAGGCTCTTATAGCCGACGACCTTCAGCATCTCGGCCATTTCCGACGGCGACGGCCCGATGTGACGCCGGTTGGCGAAATCATAGGGCTGATAGTCGGTGAAATGGAATTCGGTGGGCGTCGTCATTACGCGATCAGCTCCTTGTAGGCTGCCTCGTCGAGCAGCGTATCGGCATCAGCAACGTTGGAAAGCTTGAGCTTGAAGAACCAGCCGGCGCCTTGAGGATCGGAATTGACCAGCGAGGGGTCGTCGACGATGGCCTGGTTGATCTCGACCACTTCGCCATCCAGCGGACAATAGACATCGGAAGCCGCCTTGACGGATTCAACGGTTGCGGCTTCTCCATCCTTGGAGAAGGTGGCACCCACTTCCGGCAATTCGACGAAAACGAGATCGCCGAGCTGTTCAGCGGCGTGGCTGGTAATGCCAACGGTGGCGACATCGCCTTCGAACTTCAGCCATTCGTGTTCTGCAGTAAATTTCAGCATCGTGTTCTCTCCGGAGATGGGATGAAATTATCGTTTGTAGGTGGGCTTTATGAAGGGCAGGGCGGCGACGGTGACGGGCAGATATTTGCCGCGCACTTCCGCGAAGATCGCCGTGCCGGGAGCGGCGTAAGAAACAGGCACGTAACCCATGGCGACGGGGCCTTCGACCGAAGGACCGAAACCGCCCGAGGTCACTTCGCCGATTTCCGTCTTGCCTTCAGCATCCGCGAAAAGCTTCGAGTGGCCACGCACCGGTGCCTTGCCCTCGGGCTTCAGGCCGACGCGGCGGCGCGATGTGCCGTCCTTCAGTTCACCAAGAATGCGTTCCGCGCCCGGGAAACCGCCTTCGCGATCACCGCCGGCGCGGCGCGCCTTCTGGATCGCCCATTCCAGCGATGCTTCGATGGGGGAGGTCGTGGTGTCGATGTCATTACCGTAAAGGCAAAGGCCTGCTTCCAGCCGCAGACTGTCACGCGCGCCAAGTCCGATGGCTTCGCAATCGGGATGTTCGAGCAAGGCCCTGGCGATCTCTTCTGCCTTGTCTGCCGGCACGGAAATTTCAAAGCCGTCTTCACCGGAGTAACCGGAGCGGGAGACGATGCAGGCAACATCGTGCAGCGGCACCTCCTGCACGTCCATGAATTTCATCTCGGAAACGCCCGTCCAGAGTTCGGCCAGTACCTCCTCGGCGCGGGGGCCCTGCAGCGCGATCAAGGCGCGGTCCTCGAGAAGGGTGATTTCGCAGCTGTCTGAAAGATGCGCCTTCATATGGGCGACGTCGGCATCCTTGCAGGCCGCGTTGACGACGACAAAAAGGTGATCGCCGCGATTGGTGATCATCAGATCATCAAGAATGCAGCCCTTTTCGTCGGTGAAGAAACCGTAGCGCTGGCGGCCTTCCTTGAGGCCGAGAATATCCACCGGCACCAGCTTTTCCAGTGCCTGTGCGGCATCGGCGTTGTTGCCGGACTTTGCCTTCACAATCACCTGACCCATATGGGAGACGTCAAAGAGACCGGCTGAGGTGCGGGTTTGAAGATGCTCCTTCAAAACGCCGGCCGGATATTGCACGGGCATGTCGTAACCGGCGAATGGCACCATGCGGGCGCCAAGCGATAGGTGCAGGGAATGAAGCGGCGTGGTTTTCAGCGCGGCGGTATCGTCCAAGGACGCCTCCAGGGTTGCGCGAGCAATCGCGCGGGCTCAGGTCGTGGCGCAGATGCGCCGGTTCAAGAGCCCCCTCTGTCCTTGTCGCCTGAGATTGTTATCCCTTCGGCGAGCCGTCCTTATGAAAGGTGGCTTCTCTCCAGAGTTCCGTCGTCATCGCTGGTCCTTTTGCCTGAGAGTTTCCGGGGCGGTTGCTCCTTCGGCACCGCATTGAAGCGGTTTCTCCCAACGATGATGCGACGCTCATTATCTTCGAAGACCCGCTATTGGCAAGGACCAAATGACGCATCTGAACAGATTCTTGCTCCATCTGCGCCATCATCCCTCATCTCTTTCGCAACGACGTTTTGATATTGTCGTTCCGTCATCATTCCAACGAATGGAATGGCGGTGGAAAGACGCCGTCATTCCGATTTTTTTGCCGGCAGACCCTTGCGTTTCGTTGAGGCAAAATCCTCAAGTTCCTTTTCTGTCATGGACTTCTCCATGCTTTTTGAAGCACCTTTTAAACTGGATCTCTTCGTTTCGCCCCTTTTGGCGGCGAGTGCTGCACCCGCGGCTTTCTGCTGGGCTTTCGATTTGGCAGGCATGTCATGTCTCCCTTGAACGATCCGTGTTGCAGGAAAATGCCGCCTTGCGGCGATTGTTCCTCATACACGTCAAGCCTGCGGCAAAATTCCCCTTTGAAATCGAAGGGAAGCGCGATATCGCATGAGATCATGGGCGCACATCGAAAAAGACGGCTGACAGGGATCGAGAAAATGCTTCGCATTTTCTGTGCAACCCTGATGCTGTCGCTCGGTTTTGCCCACAGGCCGGCGCTTGCCGCAGCCCCCGCAGTCGCGCTCGATGAGAGCTACCGGCTGCCTGATGGCACCTTTGCGGAGATCTGCCTCGGCCATGGCAGCGGGGTGAATGCCTCGCATGCCAAGGAGGGGCCCGCCCATTCGGGCGACGCGATCCTGTTTTGCGAGGCCTGCCTGCTGGCCTCGTCCATTCTTCTGCCGGTCCCCGACAAGGAAAGCTGGCTGAAGACCGAATTTGCCTGGCTTGAGAACCGCCCGTCCACCGATTGGCGTTTCCATCCCGTCCCGACGATCCGCAAACCGGTCGCACGCGGCCCGCCAGCCTTGTCCGCCTGATTTTTCATCTTACAGGATCATCGCCGCCGAACCGGTGGCAAGAAACGGCTGCTTGAACCCGAAGGGCTGGCAGTCGCAGGGACAGACAAATGAAAACCACCAAGATCATCACATCGACCCTTTTTATCGCCGCGGTTTCCACCGCGCAGGCTTTTGCCCACGCCACCTTCGTTGACGGCTCGGCCGAACAGGAAAGCACTGTCGTCGCCGCGCTTCAGGTGCCGCATGGCTGCGAAGGCGGGCTTGCCACGACGGAAGTGCAGATCAAGCTGCCGGAGGGCTTCATTTCCGCCAAGCCGCAGCCGAAGGCCGGCTGGGAGCTGGAGGTCATCAAAGGCGATTACCAGAAGGCCTATAAAAATCACGGCAAGGAGATCAAAAGTGGGCCCGTCGAAATTCGCTGGAAGGGCGGCAATCTGCCGGACGAATTCTACGATACCTTTGCCGTGCAGGGGAAGGTTTCCGGCGTCGAGGTGGGGCAGGAACTACCCTTCAAGGTGACACAGCTTTGCGGCGACAAGGGCAAGGTTTCCTGGGATGAAGTGGCTGCAGCTGGTGTCGATCCCCACTCGCTGAAAAATCCCGCGCCGACCATCAAGGTCACCGCCAAAGCCCATGCGGGCGGCCACGATCACGCGGGTATGAGCATGGATATGGATATCGTGAAGGCTGGCAATCTCGAAGTGTCTGGCGGCGCGACGAAGGCCATGTTGCCGGGCCAGCCCGTCGGTGGCGGTTATGTGACGATCAAGAATGGCGGCGATAGCGACGACAAGCTGATCGGTGTCGAATCGTCTGCCGCCGGACGCGCTGAAATCCATGAAATGGCCATGGTCAATGACGTGATGAAGATGCGCAAGCTGGACGAGGGCATCGTCATCCCCGCCGGTCAGACCGTGGAATTGAAACCCGGCGGCCTGCACATGATGTTCTTCGACGTGAAGAAGCCCTTTGCCGAAGGAGACAAAGTGCCGGTAACGCTGATCTTCGAAAAAGCCGGGAAGGTCGACGTCATACTGTCTGCGGGAGCTGCCAAGGGCGGCGGCGACCATCAACATAATTGACCAATAGAAAAGCGGCTACCGGAACGCGTGACAGGTCCGGTAGCCGCAAGATTTCTCATTTGTCCGGTCTATTGTTTCGGCGCCGCGGCGGAAAAGGGATGACGCTCGCTTTTGGTGATTTCCGGAAGCCGGGTGTAGATATCTAGAAACTCAACCTGACACCAAGCTGAATGCCACTCCCGCAACGACAGGATTGACCTCTAACAAGCGACATCAGGATGTCTGTCTATCATCCTGATTCAAAAGAATATCATCTGCTTTTTTGGGGAGGTTGTTTTCCTCGTATGCCTCCACGGCCTGCTCAAGCGTCGCCTGCGGTTCCTGATGCTGGCTGGCGACGGTCAGGAAATAGAGGGTGAGGGCTGGTGGCTTGATGACAGTCATCATGCCGCGAAGCTGGAAGTCGTCGCTGTTCTCGGCCTTGCGCGCGAGTTCGTGAATGGCCTCTTCGACCTCGCTCCGGCGCGGCACGCGCTGTGACGGTTTTACAGCCTCCAGCGCATAGGCTGCCGTGTTCGCAGAAACGGAAAGAACCTGTGTCATCCAACCTCCGGCCATCGTTGCCGACCTTCAAAAACCGCAGGTTAGCATCTGCGTGTTGTTGGAAGGCTAAATCGCGGAGGCGCAATTTAATCGTATTTTAACAGCTGGCAGTGCCCGGCCAAGGGTTTCGCAGGCGGTTTACGTGGTCTAGAAATCTAAGCGGACCGTGAGGTCCGGCCGTTCCCTCCGGAGATAAATGCATGATCAATATAGTCCTCGTCGCAGCGGGCGGCGCCATCGGTTCCGTCTTCCGTTATCTGGTCGGCGTCTGGAGCGTCCGGCTGGCGGGGGTGAATTTCCCCTGGGGAACGCTTACGGTCAACGTGGTGGGTTCTTTCCTGATCGGTCTCCTGGTGGAGCTCGTGGCGCGACGTCTGAATGCCTCGATGGAAATGCGTCTTTTTCTCGTGACCGGCGTGCTCGGCGGTTTCACGACGTTTTCATCTTTTTCGCTCGATGCTGTCTCGCTTTATGAACGCGCGCTCGGCCTTTCTGCCGTTTACGTTCTTGCGAGCCTTTCGGTTTCCATCGCTGCGGTTTTCGCCGGGCTGGCCTTGGGCCGCAACTTGTTCTAAAGGCTTGATCCAAACGGCGCGCCGAAGAAACGGCTGCGCGATTAGGACAGAGAGACTGGAAAATTTATGGCAGGTATCGAGCATATCAAGGTCGAGGCCGACGAGGCCGGTATGCGCCTCGATCGCTGGTTCAAGATTCACTATCCGGGGCTTGGGTTCGGGCAGTTGCAGAAGCTGCTGCGATCCGGCCAGGTGCGTGTGGATGGCGGCCGGGTGAAGACGGACGCGCGGTTGCAGCCGGGACAGATGGTGCGCGTGCCGCCGGTCGATTCCGATATGAAGACCAAGAGCGGTCCGATCGGCTCGAAGGACCTCAAACATTCCGCCGATGGCGAGCTGTTGGCACGAATGCTGCTGCATGAAGACGACAAGGTGTTCGTTTTCAATAAGCCTGCTGGCATCGCCGTTCAGGGCGGCTCGGGGGTTACCCGGCATATTGACGGCTTGCTGGAAGCCTGGACCAACCAGAAGGGCGAAAAGCCGCGTCTCGTGCACCGGCTGGATCGTGATACGTCGGGTGTGCTGGTGGTTGCCCGTACCAGAGGTGCCGCGCAAAAACTGACCGCCGCCTTCCGCGAACGCGACACCAAGAAAACCTATTGGGCGCTCGTCAAAGGCGTGCCGCGCAAGCACCAGGACAAGATTTCCACCTGGCTGGTCAAGGAACAGACGATCGACGGAGACCGCATGCGCATCGCCAAGCATGGCGAGGAGGGCGCCGATCACGCCGTGTCCTATTACCGCGTCATCGATACCGCCGCGCAGAACCTCGCCTGGCTGGAAATGGAGCCCTATACCGGCCGCACCCATCAGCTTCGCGTGCACGCGCTGCATATGGGGCACCCGATCATCGGCGATCCCAAATATTACATCGACGATCCAAACTGGGATTTTCCCGGCGGCATCCAGAAGCGCCTGCATCTGCATGCGCGCCATATCGACATTCCGCATCCGAATGGCGGCCGGCTTCGGGTCAGCGCACCCCTGCCGCCGCATATGGTACAGACCTGGAACCTGCTCGGTCTCGACGTGGCCGATGGCGATAGGGAAGACTGACGGCAGATGAAACTGGTTCTTTTCGATTGCGACGGAACGCTGGTGGACAGCGCGGGCCTGATCCATGCGGTCATGGCCGATACGTTCGCCGATTTCGGCAAGCCGCGCCCCGATATCTCCGAAACCAAGGCGATCATCGGTCTGACGCTGGATATCGCCATCGCCCGCATGCTCGGCAAGGCGCATGTTGATGACGAGGTTCAGGCGATGACCCAGCGTTATAAGGAAATCTACCATCCGATCCGTGCACGTCCGGGCATGATCGAGCCGCTTTTCGAGGGCATTGCCCCTCTGATCGACACCCTTTCAAGGCGGGATGACGTGCTGATCGGTGCGGTGACGGGCAAGGGGAGGCGCGGGCTGACCCACATTCTCGAAACCCATGGATTTGCCAGGCACTTCATTGTCTCGCGCACGGCGGATGATTGCCCTTCCAAGCCGCATCCGGCCATGGTGATGGAATGCTGCCATGAAACCGGCATGGTTCCGGCCGATACTGTCGTTATCGGCGACGCGGTCTATGATATGCAGATGGCAAAAGCTGCGGGCGCAAAAGCGATCGGCGTCGCCTGGGGTTATGCGTCCGTCGACGAACTCTGGACGGCGGGTGCCGATGCGGTCGTCAGCCACCCGCGTGAAATCCCGGTCTATGTTCCGACCGATAATCCCTAATTATCCTTTCTACCGACCGATGAGGATGTGCCATGCGTGATCTCCTGAACGACCTTTCGGAAGGCCTGAGCCACCCCGATCCGATCTTGCGCGCGCAGATCCAGATGCAGAAACCGCTGCCCAAGCGGTTCTACAAGGATGTGACGGTCGGCGAGGCGGCGGAGGAAGGCTTCACCATCCTTCTCGACGGTAAGCCGTTGCGCACCCCCGCCAAGAAGCCTTTGGTCGTGCCGTCGAGGTCGCTCGCGGAATTGCTTCGCGATGAATGGGACGCCCAGACCGAGGTCGTCAATCCGGTTGTCATGCCGGTGTCGCGCCACGTGAACACGGCCATCGACGGCGTCGCCAATGATACGCAGGCGGTTTTCGAAGATATATTGCGGTTTTCCTCCTCCGATCTCCTCTGCTACCGCGCTGGTGAACCGGAAGCGTTGGTCGCGCGCCAGACGGACCATTGGGATCCCGTGCTCGACTGGGCGGCCAATGTACTTGGCGCGCGCTTCATTCTGGTGGAGGGAGTCATGCATCGCGACCAGCCGCGGGAGGCCATCGCCGCCTTTGCAGTGACGCTGAAAAAATACGATACACCGATCGCGCTCGCGGCACTCCACACCATGACGTCGCTGACAGGGTCTGCCATTCTGGCGCTGGCGCTGGCGGAAGGAGAGCTGACGCTTGAGGAAGCCTGGGCGCTTGCCCATCTGGATGAAGACTGGACTGCGGAACAATGGGGTGAGGATGAGGAGGCGCTGGATCGCCGGGCCGTCCGTCTCATCGACATGCGTGCCGCGGTCAATGTTCTGGAGTCTCTGACGAGCGCATCTTAACGCTTTTCTAACCCTGATCGACGATCATCAGGCTACCTCACGTAAGGGGAGCCACAGATCATGACAACCACGCTGAAACGCCTTGGCATCATTGTGCTGGCGTGTTTCATGCTCATGTCTTTCAGGCTTGAACCGGAAGCGACCAATGCCGATCGGCTGCTTTACGACGTGCGCGGCGCGTTTGTTGCAGCACGACCGGATGTGGCGCCGGCGCTGATGCAGTCCATTCATGCGCAGGTTCAGAATGCGATCAAGACCACAGCACGGGGAGAGACCCGACCGCGCGTGGTGCTGACCATCCGCCTTGCATCCGTCACACGCGGTCCCTTCCTTTTCGGTGAAAAGGCCTCCGCCAAGGTCATCGTGCGGGCCGCCGCCGTGGCCACGGGCGAGGTGATCGCCGAAGCCAAATTCACCGCCACCGTCGTAAGCTTCGATGACGAGGCTTTAGAGCAGGAGCTTGCTTATGGCGTTGCCGAGCGGGTGATCCGCGAATTCAGATTGAACCGGCCGGGTCCGACCACGCTGGCGACGGCGCTGTTTCCATAGATTGGACCAAAGGCGTGAGCGGGACTGCGGCAGTCATCCGCGCGCCATCGCCGGAAACCATCTTCTGCTTTGACAAAGTGCGTCTCGATATTCACATACGTCACGTATCTCAATTGACATGCGTCGTGTAGGTTACTATCTCACATACGCAACGTATGTGAATTGGGCGTCCGGAGTTTTTCTTCCGACGCCACTCAGCCAAAAAGAGAGATGCAAGATGAGCAAACGCGAGGCAATTTTTCCCGCAGACCGGCACGCGCTTTACGAACAGCACGGTTACTCCGCGGCAATTCGGTCGGGTGACCTTCTTTTCGTTTCCGGCCAGGTCGGCAGCCGTGCCGACGGAACGCCCGAACCCGACTTTGAGCGTCAGGTTCGGCTTGCTTTCGAAAATCTCGCGGCCACGCTCAAGGCCGCGGGATGCACGTTCGACGATATTGTCGACGTGACGACGTTCCATACCGACCCGCAGAACCAGTTCGGGACGATCATGGCCGTTAAGCAGGAGATTTTCAGCAAACAGCCTTATCCGAACTGGACCGCCGTCGGCGTCAACTGGCTTGCGGGCTTCGATTTCGAGATCAAGGTGATCGCCCGCATCCCGTAAGGTGCGGTCGGCCTAAAGGGGCGGCGTTCGCAGGCGCCGCCCGCTTTGTGTTTGCGGCTTATCCGAGCCGTTCGGCATGCCATTTCAGATGATCGTCCATGAAGGTGGAGATGAAATAATAGGAGTGATCGTAGCGGTCGTGCAGGCGCAGCGTCAGGCCGATATCCGTGCCTTTGACCGCCTCTTCGAACAGCCATGGCCGCAGGCCCTTTTCCAGGAAACTATCGGCCTTGCCCTGATCGATCAGGAATTCGGGAAAGCGCGCACCGTCCTCCACCAGTGAGCAGGCGTCGTATTGACGCCATGCTGCCCGGTCCGGTCCCAGATATTTTTCCAGCGCCGGTTCCGACCAGTCAGCGGAGGAGGGAGCCACGATCGGCGCGAAAGCGGAGCAGCTTTTGAACCGTTCGGGGTTTTTCAGGGCGATGGTCATCGCGCCGTGGCCGCCCATGGAGTGGCCGAAAATGCCCTGACGGCTCATATCGGCGCGGAAATGCTGGCCGACCAGTGCAGGCAACTCCTCCGTCACGTAGCTGTACATCCGGTAGTGCTCCGACCAGGGTTCCTCGGTCGCGTCGAGATAAAATCCCGCGCCTTTGCCCATCTGCCAGTTGGTCAGTTCATCCGGTACGTCATTGCCGCGCGGACTGGTGTCGGGGCACACGACGATAAGACCAAGTTCGGAAGCCATGCGGCGATATTCGCCCTTCTCCATGACATTGGCGTGGGTGCAGGTGAGGCCGGAGAGATACCACAGTACGGGGCATGGCTCGTGGATTGCCTTCGGCGGTACGTAAACCGCAAAGGTCATCTCGCATTTCAGGGTCTCGGATACATGGGAAAATACGCCCTGCATGCCACCAAAGGCCGTATTTTGCGAAATAATGTTCATGAAGCCATTCCTTTGAAAAAATCCCGGTTCAACCGGCAAGCGAGACTGCGGCATTGACGGCTGCCGCTACCAGAACCGTGTTGAAGAAGAAAGAGACGATGGAGTGCAGCAACGTGACCTTGCGCATGGCGGTCGTGGTCACACCCACGTCCGAGGTCTGCGCCGTCATGCCGATCACCACGGCGAAATAGAGAAAGTCGTAACCGCAGGGCTCTTTGGTCGCGGGGAAGTCCATGCCGCCGCGATGCTGGCGCTTGCCGTCGACCGTGTGCGGACGCCAGTAAAGATGCGCGTAGTGCAGGGCCGTCATGGTGTGGATGGTCAACCAGCCGAAAATCACCGAGGCGAAAGCGATGACCAGCGTCCAGACGGTTTCACCAGTATGGTTTAGCGCCTGAAAAAGGGACACCACGGCGACGGTCACTGCCAGCAGCGTCACGGCGATGATGGCAATTGCGGGGAGATCGTCGCTGTCGGCATGGGCTTTCAGATGCTGCGCCGTCAATTTGGAAAGACGAAAGGCAACCAGCGTCAGATAGGTCAGGAAGAAAGAAACTGCCGCGATTTCTATTGCCACGGAAGGCGCGAGAGCCAATGCAATACCGAGGCCGGAAGCCCCGACAAGAACGGCGATGAAAAAAGGTTGATGGCGGCGATAGGTATTGCTGTTGGAACTGGCCGGGGTCATGGGCTGGGCCTTTCTGCTTGCGGCATCACTTTTTGACACGGCGGCAAAAACGGTCAAGCGTCTCCAGAAAAGCGGATCGATCGCGTGGCGAAAAAGCGGCATTATAGCCCTTGCTTTCACCGGTTTCGCGCAGATGTGCACCAAGGTCTCGCATCGCCGTTGCCATGCCGATATTCGACTGGTCGAAAACGCGGCCCGTCGGACCCGTCACCAGTGCGCCTTTGGCAACACAGCGCCCGGCCAGCGGCACATCGGCGGTAACGACGATATCGTTCTCGCCGGCATGATCGGCAATCCAGTCGTCCGCCGCGTCGAAACCGGCGGAAACAATGACATTTCTGACCATGGGGTCGCGGGACGGGCGCAGACCCGAATTGGCAACAAATGTTACCTCCAGCCCATGCCGCTCCGCGACCCTGAGGATTTCCGGCTTCACTGGACAGGCATCGGCATCGACGTAGATTTGCGGATTTTGCTGCATGGACACTCTTTTGGATCGTTCTGCCACGCTTCTAAGCGCAAATGCTGCGATTACCAAGCCCGCGATTGGTAAATCGCGGGCGAGGCAAGGGCAGGGCGTGGCGCTTGCGAAGGATCCGGAAATGAATTATGTTCCCCTTATGTTCTTTCCCAAGAGGGTTTCATGCTGGAAGAGTTCATAGTGAGGGCCAAGTCCGCCACATATGTTGGCGGGGGCAACAAATCCGCCACGCCCACTCGCACGGGATCGCATGATCTCGGCTATCGCGACGGGGACTGGCACTATATCGACAGCTATTTCGGCGGAACCGATTTCATCGGTCAAGAGGTCGTCTGGCACCAGGGGACAGCCATGTGGGCGATGAATTATCACGGCCGCATCCTCCGGCCCGATATGATCGACGCCACAACGGCCGGCATGGTCATTCAACGTTCGCTTTCCACGCTCTATCGGGAAGGGCGGTTTCTGGGCGGCTTCACGCACCCGGTGGAGAATTTGGTCTATGTCGACACGAATGCAGGCGAATTCCAGTCGTTCACCGGCGTCGAGCGCATTTATCTCGGACATTTCGAGGCGTACCGGCTCGACTATCATGGCGGGATCATAAAGCCATGAGAATTGCGATGATGGGGCGATGATGTTCGCCGCCCCATCAGGCTTCAAATCAGCCCGGCTGCTTCGTCTTGCGCAGATAGGGAAGAACCGTGTCATAGGAACCAAAACGCGCAATCGCATCCTCATTGGAGACGGCGGCGGTAATGATGACGTCTTCGCCTTGCTTCCAGTTGGCTGGCGTCGCCACCTGGTGTTTCGAGGTCAGCTGGATGGAATCGATGGCGCGGAGAATTTCCTCGAAGTTGCGGCCGGTGGTCATGGGGTAGGTGAGGACCAGCTTGATCTTCTTGTCAGGACCGATGACGAAGACCGAGCGTACGGTGGCGTTATCGGCCGGTGTGCGGCCTTCCGAGCTGTCGCCGGCGCCGGCCGGCAGCATGTCGTAAAGCTTCGCGACCTTCAGGTCCTTGTCGCCGATCAGTGGATAATCGACATTGAAGCCAGTGGCGGCGCGGATGTCGTTCTTCCATTTTTCATGGCTTTCGACGGGATCGACCGAGATACCGATGATCTTCACACCGCGCTTTTCGAATTCCGGCTGCAGGCCGCCCATGGCGCCGAGTTCGGTGGTGCAGACCGGCGTAAAATTCTTCGGATGCGAAAACAGGACCGCCCAGCCATCGCCAATCCAGTCGTGAAAGCTTATCGGACCATGGGTGGTCTCGGCGGTGAAGTCGGGCGCTATATCGTTGATACGCAGGCTCATCTGGTGCTTTCTCCCTAATCATTTGAACTGAAAACTGATGGTGCGGCAATCCGTCTCCAGCGCAGGAGCTTAGAGTTTTTGCGTGAAATGGCCAGCCCTTTAGCGTGTGCCGACAACACGATGCGTTGTTTTCGCTCATTCCGGCGCCTATTGTGACACAACGCCAGGTAACAGAATTGCGGGGGGCAATTTTGCATGGGGGAGTGATGGAGAACAGCAATGACAATCACCATTACCGCCTTTGAACGCTCGCCCGATGGCGGCAAGGGTCTTGCCCGCGACATGCGTGTCCGCTGGGCACTGGAGGAAGTGGGGCAACCGTACGAGGTTCGCCTTCTTTCCTTCAAGGCGATGCGGGAGCAAGGGCATCTTGCACTTCAGCCCTTCGGGCAGATCCCGACCTATGAGGAGGGCGATCTCGTCCTGTTCGAATCCGGTGCGATAATATTCCACATAGCCGAGCGCCACGCCGGCCTGTTGCCGCGGGAAGCGAACGCGCGGGCGCGCGCGATCATGTGGATGTTTGCGGCGCTCAGCACCGTGGAACCGCCGATAGTCGAGCATTTTGTCGCCGGTTTTGTCGAAAGGGACAAGAGCTGGCATCGTGAACGCCTGGAGATCGTCGATGAACGTATTCGCAAGCGACTTGGCGAACTGTCCCAGCGACTGGGTGAGGGCGAGTGGCTCGACGGCGCGTTCAGCGCCGGCGACCTGTTGATGATATCGGTGCTGCAACGGATAAAAAGCTCGGGCATTCTCGATGAATATGCGAACCTTGCAGCCTATGTGGCGAGAGGCGAGGCGCGTCCCGGCTATCGACGCGCATTTGCCGATCAGCTGGCGGTTTTCAAAGCCGCATCGAACTGATTGGTGCACATCGCGAGGGCCCGAACTTCAGGCCCTCGCTGTGCGCTAGCACTCCGCCGTGACAGATTTCCACAAACATACCGGATCGAGGCCATCGCACCGCTCGATCACGATCCGCGTGCCGTTTTTCACCTGGCGTCGCCATGGATCGGAGGCGTCGCCGTGCGTGCGAATCCGGCCGCCGCGCTGAAGCCTTTGTAGAAGCGACCGCGAGAGCCCGAGCTCAGACGCCAGCAGGCGGTCGAGGCGTATACCGGTCTGGAACGGAACGATGAGATCAATTTCCGCCACGGCCCAATCGGGAGGTTCATCCCGTATCTGTTTCACGATATCGAATTCGGGAAACTCGTCGACGCGCGGCGATCTGCGTCTCAACGCCTCGAGATTGAACGTTTCCAACCTTATCCATTGCGGGTCATTGTTCTGCAGCGCCTCGAGAACAGAAGGGCTGATGTCGCGAATAGTCCGCCGCTCAAAGATCGGCCGGTTCCAGCTCCTGTCGCATATCCGGCATCTGTATATGAGCCAGGCATCCAGCTTGCGGCCATTGGCATTGAGGCGGATCTTGCCGCTCGGCTGAAATGGCCTCGCTTCTCCGCATCCGCTGCAGGCAATCCAGGGCTGCGGCGCGGTTCTGGGTGTAACGGTCCACTGGACCCGAAATATATTGCACATAGTCGGTTGGTCTTCCATTCGGAAGTCCACCAAGATGGTGCAGGAGAAAACCCATGCGGGAACGGCGTGGCGGTGTTCTGGAGTGGTGAAGAGCTGAAACAGCAAAGCTGCGCAGGGCACATTGTAACAATGCCAGACCGGTCTCTTGCCACCACCCGATGAACATGATCATGCGGCCAATAGCCGGTGGCTATCCGCACAGGGTGAAACTGGATTGAGACCGGTATTTACTTAGGCAAAGTCTACCTCGATGCGCCAATGCTCTTCGCTACGAAGCAATAACAGATAAACGGCGGCAGATGGAGTCCCTCATAGAAAAGACGACCAAGTTTTCATCTTTGGACTATTTATAATAAATACAATGGCTTGTCGGCTAATATTAAACTCATAGCAGAAATGCATTTTACGGGGAGAGGGGAAGGTCTGGCTCAAGCCCAATCTGGACATCGACAGAGAGCTGTGCGCATCGTGGATCATGTCGCTGATGCAAGACCTCGAGAAAATTCTGGACACTGTCCTGCCAATCGATCCCAGCTTTCGGCGCATCGAACCGGCGATGATAGACCGCTGCATTTATGATACCCGACGATACGCTTTGGAGGGCTCCAAAGAGGCCTTTCTGTTTTCCGCGATGCGCCTGCTTGCGCTTCCCGACAATGGACACACACGGTTGATCCCGAACGATTCCATTTCGGTGCTCCCGCTGAGGTTTGTAAGCGTTGGAACGGGGGTGCAGTTAACTGACACGGCACTGGAAACAACTGTCCCAAGAGGGGAGCTGATAGCAGTCAACGGCATACCCCTTGGTCAGATTGAAGCCGCCGCAGGGAAATTTCTGGCGGGAACGCGCCAGCGGAAACGGGTGATCGGACCGATTCTCCTCGCATGGCCATATGCATTGGCTCATCTCGGGTTTTCTTCAAAAGAGAGTAGCACTGAATATCGCCTGAAAGGCGAGAATGCGCAGATCACCGACCTGAAAGTGGAGAACCGGCTTACCGTTCCGGCATCGATGCTCTACCCGAGAAACGAGCATGGCAAGGCTGACCCGGCCTGGAAACCTCGGGCATTTGTGGAGATTGAGGACCGGCAGGAGTTTGGGCTTTCAATATTATTGCCGAGTTTCTTCGACCCAAGCGAAAGTGCGCTGCCGAAAGCCATCGCCGCTGCAGCGGAGCGCGTGAGAACCTGCGGGAACAACAAACTCTTGATTGATGTTCGCGGAAACACCGGTGGCGATTTTCTTCAAACTATGCCCTTGATCGACGCCATCTCTGAAAACGCAGGCAGGCAGGTTGTTGTGCTTGTCGATAAGTGCACGTTTTCTGCAGCGACAGTATTTGTGGCCATTCTCAAACATCGTCTGGGACGCAGGCTCAAGCTCGTCGGGGAAGAAATGGGCGACGGCCTGACGTTTTTTGCTGAGGGAGGGTTGCTCGATTTGCCGACCAGTGGAGCGGTCGTTCGATACTCATCAGCCTTTCAGGACTGGGAGAACGGAACCAGCGACGAAACCACACCGGCTGAGATCGCACAGCAAATGGTTCCTGCAGGAAAACTGCATCTCGATTTGGAATGGATCGAAGGGCCTGCCGCTGAGGTTTCACAAGAAGCGTTCCATCAGCGAGTTTTAAAGGTTCTGTGTGATTAGACGAGGGGCCATTTATGCCAGCGAGCGATCTGGCTTCTCTCATCCATGCCGGTATTGGGACAGGCGTGTTTCACTGAATGTGCCTTGCAGGAGACAACCCATAGGAACATTTACAGGTTGACGTCATTCTCGAACCCGCCAGCGCGCATACAATAATCGCATAAGATAGATTATGGAACTTTTTGTGCTGAATTACCGGGAATGCCGTAAGCTGTCAGATCGCAGCGCCGTTGCCCTCATCATTGAAAAGCGCCGCTTGTCGCATTGAAAGATCCATATCTAGGTCGATCATAACTCTCCTGATGCCTCTCGGCGTCGCAGATCGAGCTCTTCACTGTAGCGTCTCAGCGTGTGACTTTCGGTAAGCAGGCCAACGGGACGATTTTCGATCTTGTCGTTGACGACGACGAGTGCTTCGCTTTCCGCCGCGTCAAAGGCTGCCGCCGCTTGCCGTGCATTCATGGTCGGCAGCAATACGTCGTTCTTGTAGTGCAGATAGGTCTCGAGGCTGATCTTGCTTGGGTCGCGATCCATCGGATCGGCATAGATTTCCGGCACGAGAACGATCCCGGCATAACGCCCGTCATCGTGGGTCATGATGACCCGCTGCGTTGAACCGAGCGGGAACTTCTCCTTGAAGGCCGGAAGCCCCATGCTGACATTGGCCTTGCGGATGTCAGCGCGCATCATCTTGCCCACCGTCAGGTCGCGGATCCAGCCGATGTCATGGGCGCTGCGAATGCTCTCACCGCGCAGGTGAAAACGCCAGGTGGCGAAGGAGTAGCCGAATGTGGTGCGCACCACCAGCGATGTGGTGATGACGGCGGCAAGCACCAGCGCCGTAATCTGGAAGTCGCCGGTTAGTTCCAGCGCCAGAAATGTCATTGTCAGCGGACCACCGATGATGGCGGCGGCAAAGGCGCTCATGCCGATCACGGCGTAGACGATCGGCGCTGTCGAGCCATAGCCGATATAGGGCGCGCAGAGGGCGAAAATCTTGCCGAGCAGCGATCCCATGAACAGCGAGGCGAAAAACAGGCCGCCGCGGAAATTCGAACCTATCGAGATCGCGCTGGCCGCCGCCTTCAACAGGAACAATCCTGCAAGCCCGTAGATCGTCAGGTCGGCATCGATGTTGAGATGCAAGGCTCCATGGCCGCTCGAGAGAACCTGCGGTGAAATCAACGCCAGCCCACCGACAACGATGCCGCCAAGCGTAGGACGCAGCCAGCCAGGAATAGCGCTTTTGCGCGCCGTCTCCTCAATGAAGGACACCGCCTGCATGAGCACGATACCGATTGCCGCGCACACAACCCCAAGGAAAATAGCCGGCACGTAATCGGCGGGCGTCACGCGGCTGGCATCGACGATATCGATGGAAAGGCCATGGCCGCCAATCAGGCCGATAACGGTTGTCGCCACCAGCGCCGAAACGATCAGCGGGGCGAGCGTGACGACTGTATAGGTGCCGATGATGAGTTCGATGGCGTAAAATGCGCCAGTCAGAGGCGCGTTGAAGGCGGCCGCGATGGCGCCCGCGGCGCCGCAGCCAACGAGGATGCGCATGTCCCCTCGCCTCAGTTTCAGCTTGATGCCGATCTTCGATGCGACGCCGCTGGCAATCTGCGTGTAGCCCGCCTCAAGCCCGACAGATGCGCCAAAACCGTTGGAAACGATGTTCTGCACGCAGACAATGATGCTGTCCGTGAGCGACAGGCGGCCACCATGCAGCGCATTTGCCTCGATGGGGTCGACCATCGGCTTTTTGCGGGTTTTGGAGAGGATGAAGATGATCAGCCCAAGCAGGACACCGCCCATGATCGGCCCCACCAGCACGATCTGTCCGGAAAGATCGCTGCTGCTCAGACGTTCGACGCCAAAGACGAGCACATGCAATGCCGTGCTCAAAGCGCCGATCAACGCCACCAGCAGGCCGGCTGCGATGCCGATGAGCACGGCAAGCGCGACGAGGCCGAGTTCGCCGCGTCGAAACATGGCGCGCAGGCGGCTGGCGCGCAGATTGTCGAAGAAGCTCGCCATACTCGGTGCACGGAAAGGCTTAGTCGACATGCTGTTCCTTTTCAGGCGGCGTCAGGCGGCTTCGAGATCGATCTCAATTTCGAAACGCATCTGATCATAAGCCGGTTCAACATGATCAGGCGTTTCATGCATCACCGTCTCATAATCGAGCGGAATATGCATGTGGGTCAAGATCGCCCTTTTGGGTGCCAGTGTTTCGATCCAGCCGAGCGCCTGTTCGAGTGATAGATGGCTGGGGTGGTAGCGATATTGCAGGGCGTCGATGATGAGCACCTCAAGTCCGGCGAGTTTCGGCAGGCTTTCGGCCGGAAAATCGCTGACATCGGTGCAATAGGCCACATCACCAATGCGGAAACCCAAAGAATGGACGTCCCCATGCTGTTGCATATGCACCCCAAAGGCGATTGGTCCTCCTGCTCCATCAATAACAACCGGCTCGTTGATATCGGCAATCAGATAAGGCCGGACAATCGGTGGATAATTGCTGCCCGCCGGCGTCTCGAGACAATAGGCAAAACCATCGCGGATGCGCGCCATGGTAATGGGATCGGCATAGATCGGGACGCGGCTTTTCTGGAGTGCGAAATAGATGCGCAGATCGTCAATGCCATGCAGATGGTCGGCATGAGCATGGGTGTAGAGAACGGCATCGATAGCTTCCACCTTCGCGGCGATCATCTGCTCGCGAAAATCAGGACCAGTATCGATCACAACGGTCGTTTTGCCGCCATCAGGACCGATCTGTTCCACCATGAAGGCCGCACGAGTGCGCCGGTTCTTCGGATTATCGGGGTCGCAGGCGCCCCAGTCGCCGTTAATGCGCGGCACGCCGGGTGACGAGGCGCATCCGAGAACCGTGAAGCGGCGACGGTAGATTGCCACGCCTACACCCTTGTCATCTTGGAAAAGCAGCGGAAGGCGTTTTCGGTGGTGATCTCGGCCATCCGCTCGAAGGAGATGCCACGCACCTCGGCCAGAACCTCCGCGGTATTGACGACGTAGGAAGGCTCGTTGCGTTTGCCACGCCAGCGCTTCGGCGCAAGATAGGGTGCGTCCGTTTCTACAAGCAGCCGGTCAAGAGGCACGGTTGCAGCGATATCGCGAATATCCTGCGACTTTGGGAAGGTCAGAATGCCCGAGAAAGACACATATCCGCCAAGCTCGACACCCGTTTTTGCGAGCTCGGGACCAGCGGAAAAGCAGTGCAGAATGAACGGAAATGCGCCCTTCCCGCTTTCGGAGCGCAGGATGGCGGCCATGTCATCATCGGCACTGCGGCTGTGAATGACAAGCGGCAGCTTCGTTCGTCTCGCCGCCTCGATATGGCGAAGAAGGCCGGTCTTCTGGTCTTCGGGCTTCTGCGTGTCGTAGAAGTAATCCAGACCCGCCTCTCCGATCGCTATGATCTTCTCATGACTTTCGGCAAGCTGCACCAGCTCATCGGCGGAGATATCCAGTTCCTCATCGGCATTGTTCGGATGGGTGCCGACCGAGCAAAAGACTGACGGATATTTTTCCGTGATCTTCAACAGCTCCGGCAGACGACGCACCCGGGTCGAGATCGTCACCATCTGGCTCACGCCGGAGGCATGCGCGCGAGCGATGATGTCCTCGCGCTCCGCCTCAAAATCAGGAAAATCCAGATGGCAATGGGTATCGATCAGCATCGTGGTCGCCTTCACGCTTCCGGCGCGACGTAACGCGGAAAGACTGGCTTCGGAGCTTCCAGTGGTGTCCCCGGCACCAGACGACCGGCTTCGCCCAACGCCGCGAAGTCGCGCTTGTCGGCTGGCGCCGCAACGAGATCGAGCAGCTTTTCGCAGGAACCCGGCATGATGGGCTGCAGGAGAATGCCGATCTGGCGCACAACTTCCGCCGTGACGTAAAGCACGGTGCCCATCCGCTCAGGGTCGGTCTTTTTCAGCGCCCAAGGCTCCTGAGAGGCGAAATAGCGGTCGGTCTCGGAAACGACGGCAATGATGGCGGCTACCGCGCGGTGGATGAGCTGCTTGCCCATCTCCTCCCGGCAAATGGCAAGCAGACCGTCTGCAGACGCCAGCATCGCCTTGTCTTCGTCGGTGAACGGACCGGGTGTGGGGATATTGCCGTCGCAATTCTTGACGATCATCGACAGCGAACGGCTGGCGAGATTGCCGATGCCATTGGCAAGATCGGCATTGATGCGGGTGGCAATGCCCTCTTCGCTATAGCTGCCGTCCTGGCCGAAGGAGACTTCGCGCATGAAGAAATAGCGGACCTGATCAAGGCCGAAATGGTTCACCAGATTGGCGGGATCAACGACATTGCCGAGCGACTTCGACATCTTCTCGCCCTTGTTGAGCAGGAAGCCATGTGCATAAACGCGCTTCGGCAGCGGCAGCTTCGCGCTCATCAGGAAGGCTGGCCAGTAGACGGCGTGAAAACGAATGATGTCCTTGCCGATGATATGCACGTCGGCCGGCCAATACTTCGCCCGCGGACCGTTCCTGTCTTCGAGGTAACCCGTTGCGGTGATGTAGTTGGTCAGTGCATCGACCCAGACATACATCACGTGCTTCGGATCATTGGGAACCTTGATGCCCCAGTCGAAGGTGGTGCGGGAAATCGACAGGTCCTTCAGACCGGATTTCACGAAGGAGATGATTTCGTTACGGCGTTCCGCCGGACCGATGAAGTCGGGGTTTTCCTCATAGAGCTTCAGCAGCTTGTCCTGGTACTCGGAGAGCTTGAAGAAATAGCTTTCCTCCTCCACCCATTCCACCGGCGTGCCCTGCGGGCCGTAACGGACGCCATCGGCGCGCACTTCCGTCTCGTCCTCGGCGTAATAGGCCTCGTCACGAACGGAATACCAGCCGGCATAGCTATCCTTGTAGATGTCGCCGCTCTCGGCCATCAGGTTCCAGATATTGCGCGAGGTCTCGTGATGTCGTTCTTCCGTCGTGCGGATGAAATCGTCGTTCGAGGCGTTGAGCAGCTTGCCCATCTCGAGAAACTGATTGGAATTTCGCTCCGCGAGTTCTTCCGGCGAAACGCCTTCCGCACGTGCCGTCTGCTGCATCTTTTGGCCGTGTTCGTCGGTGCCCGTCAGGAAGAACACATCCATTCCGTCCAGGCGCTGAAAGCGTGCCATGGCGTCCGTTGCGATCAGTTCATAGGCATGGCCGATATGCGGCTTGCCGTTGGGATAGGAGATCGCGGTGGTGATGTAGAATGGTGTCTTGTCTGTCATGACGGTCTATCGACTTTACGCGCTGTTTTTTGGATAGACCGCTCTTAAACCATTGTTCGCAGCAGCGAAAGAAAAAGCTACCGAATTGGTACACTGATATCAATATTGCCGACTATTCGTCATCCTCGGGCTCGAGCCGAGTATCCATTAATTTCAGCGGGTTGTGGATTCCCGTGTCAATCCCGGGGGTAATGCGGCTTAGAGTGGGCCAATCCGAAAAGGCAACTTCGGTCCTCACGATTTTCCGGCCTTAGACGCCCCGGATATCCTCAAGAATGGAAATCACCATCTGTTTCTTGTCAAGATTATAGGCCTGCGCCACGGTGATGCGTTCCGAGAGCGCCGAAGAAAGCCGTGCCAGCCTTTCCGCAGCCGTGATATCGCCCGTCATGGCCGCCTCGCGCGCGCGCGCCATCAGATCTTCCGTTACATGTTCCATGAAAAAACCGAGGACGATGTCGCCATCCTTCTGGGCCAGGATCTCGGCGAGCTTGTGCATCTGTTTGCGGGCGCCTGGCCCGTCGGCATTCATGACTGCGGCAAGGGCCTCGACAATATCGGAGCCGCCGTAGTTCATCAGCTTCAGCGCCTGCGCAACGCTACCCTTGGAGGCGGCAAGCAGGGCATCGCGCTTTTCCTCCGAGAGACTTATGCCGAGATGATCGAGCGCCTGCACCATGGCCGAATCCGAAAGCGGTAGCAGCCTGAGCGGCATGCAGCGTGACCGGATTGTCGGCAGCAATTTTCCCGGTGCGTGGGAGAGCACGAGAAACATCGCCCTTTTGGGCGGCTCTTCCAGTATTTTCAGGATCGCGTTCGCGGCATTGCGGTTGAGATCGTCGGCGGGATCGATGATGACGATGCGCCAGTTGCCGGTGCCCGAGGTCTGCGAGAAAAAATGCCCTGCCCGTCGCACCTCGTCCACCGTGATGGCGGATTTCACGCGGCCGGTCTTTTCATCCACGGGCCGGGTGAGATGCAGTAGGTTATGCGAGGCGCCGGCGGTGATCTGCCGGCTGACCAGCGACTGCGGATCGGGGTCTGGCAGAAACTCCGGCGCCGACAAAGGATCGGGATGGTTCAGCACATGATTGGCGAAACGGAAAGCGAGCGTCGCCTTGCCGATGCCCTCCGGCCCTTCGATGAGAATGGCATGATGGCCTTTGCCAGAGCGATAGGACTGCGCGAGAAACGCCTCCGCCTCCTCATGGCCAAAAAGCCTCGTGTTCTGCTGCGGCGCGATTGCACCGTCGAGAACGCCCTGGACCTCACTCATGGGCCCTGCCCGCCTCGGTCCCCAGCTGTTCGAGCAAGGGCTCGACGAAGGACATGACATCCTCCGCAACTTTTTCTTCCGGCTGATCGGCATTGACGATGCGGCAGCGACGCGGCTCGGCAAGCGCGATATCGAGATAGGCTTCCCGCCGCTTCTCGTGGGTTTCGATTTCCTCTTTCTCGAAGCGATCGGGCTTCGCGCCTTCATCCGCACGCTTTCTGGCGCGGGCAAGGCCTTTTTCGGCAGCGATATCGAAAATCAGTGTCAGCTCCGGAACGACGCCATCAATCGCGATGCGCTGCAGCGTCTCGATGAAATCCGGCTCCAGATTGCCGGTCGTGCCCTGATAGACGCGGGATGAATCGAGAAACCGGTCGCAGAGCACGATCTCGCCGCGCTCCAGCGCAGGGCGAATGACCTCTTCGACGTGATCGTTGCGCGCGGCGGCGAACAGGATGGCTTCCATCCGGACGCCAAAGGGCTCCGCCGCACCGGAAAGGAGAACATGTCTTACGGCCTCCGCACCCGGCGAACCGCCGGGCTCACGCGTTACGACCACCTTGAAGCCACGATCGCGAAGCGCCTCGGCAAGCGTGCGAATCTGCGTCGATTTGCCGGCGCCTTCGCCGCCTTCGAAGCTGATGAACAATCCGGTCTTTTCGGCCAATGTCACGTCCTGCAAGGAATTCACGTCAATGTTGAAATGCCTGTTTACAGCATCGGACCGAAATGTGTGAAGCGCTTTTCAGAAAAACCGGTGCCTGAACAAAAGCATAGGAGAAATGGCGCGTGCTGAACCGCACTTCACAGCCAGAACAGCAGAAGTTCCTTCAATGCTCCTGCGGCATTCTGGGTGAGCGACCCCTTGTTCACCCGGCTCTTCGTATAGAGCGGCACTTCGCGCAATAGACGCTCGCCCGAGAATATCTTCAGCGTTCCGGCATTCGCCCCGACATCGAGCGGCGCGTTCAGCGGCCAGCGATAGACGATACGTCCGGAGAGGCGTTCCGGATTGTTGACGGGCACCAGGACGCTGATATCGTCCTTCGGAGAAAGGTCGACATAGGAGGCATCGCCGCCATACACGCTGACGGAGCCAACCACTTCATCCTTGCTGAACAGGCGGCGTTTTTCGAAGGCGGTCAGGCCCCAGTCCACCACTCTGCGCGCTTCCTCCTGCCGCGTCTTGTCGTCTGCGATGCCGGCAAGCGCCAGATAAATGCGGCGCCCTTCCCGCTCCGCCGAAACCACGGCGGCAAAACCGCTGCCTTCTGCAAAACCGAGGCCAAGACCGTCTATACCGCTTCCCGGCATCAGCAACGTGTTCTTGTTGCGCTGGAAAATCCGGTTCCATTCGAAGTCCGGCTTCGTAAACAACGAGTAGCGGTCTGGATAGGTGTCATGCAGATGCTGGGCAAGGCGCACCATGTCCCTGGCAGTCGTCTGGTTTCCGGAATCGGGAAGTCCGGTGGAATTGGCAAACGTGCTGCGGTTCATGCCAAGTTCGCCGGCCCGTGCCGTCATGCGCTTGGCAAAGGCAGCGTCCGATCCCGCCATGCCTTCGGCGATGATGATGCAGCCGTCATTGGCGTTCTGCACGATGATTCCGGTCAAAAGGTCATTGATGCCAACGGAGGATTTCAGGGCGGCGAACATGGTTGACGTTCGCGATGGGGCCCCGCCCGTGCGCCAGGCATATTCCGAAACGGGATAGACCGTTTCCGACGCCAGCTGTCCTTTCGACAGCGCATCCAGCACCACCTCCACCGTCATCAGCTTGGCAAGTGATGCGGGCGGAAAGGACTGATCCTCATTTTGGGCAAGAAGCACCGTACCGGTTTCGGCATCGATCATATAGGCCTGCTCGGCCTTGGCGATGAAGGGCGCTGTCTGCGATTGCGCCGCGCCTGCGCTCAAAAATGCAAAAGCGGCCGCCGCGACGGCCGACAGATAGGAGCGATGAAAGGTCTTGCGCATGAAACCGCCCAGTGCTGTCTGCCACAACCGGCCGCCCGCCATGAGAACGGTGTGCCGGTGTCCTTAATCCGTCAGCGTGACTTCGCCTGCTGACGCTTCACATGGGCGAGGATCGACTCTTCGCTCAAGCCGTCACGATTGACGAGCACGGTGTCGAACACCTTTGCGGTTTTGGATACGGCGGCGGATTCTTCGGAATAGGCCGCTGCATATTTGGAAGACGGCGTGGGCACACGCAGATAATTGCCGCCTGGAGCTGCTGGTTCCCGCAGGAAGTTACCTTCGGGGCGCTCCGCCAGGATCGGGCCGATTTCCGGCAGGATCGCGAATTGTTCGAATGCGGGCTGTACACCGTTGACGAGTGGCATGGCCTGAAGCGCCGCGTTCTTCTTGGAACCGACGAGCGCGGTCTGAGCCGAGCCGGCATAATTCGGGTTCGATGTCGGCGCCGGCACGAAATTCGGCGAGGCCGAAGCAACCATCACGCCGGTTGCGATCTGCCCTTCAGGCACAACGCCCGGCGAACGCGAACCCTTCGGAATATAGGAAGCCATCAGGTAAGGCATGTCATGGCCGTCGAGCGGCGCACGGCCCGCATATTGAACCCGTACATTGGCCGTCCCCGTCGCCTTCATGTCCAGAAGATCTGCCGTCTTGCTGGAAACGTCGATCAGACGGCCCTCGTGGAACGGACCACGGTCGTTGACACGGACGAGCACCGACGCGCCATTATCCATATTGGTGATGCGCGCGTAGCTCGGCAGCGGAAATGTCGGATGTGCGGCAGAAAGATGTTCCTTGTCGTAAACCTCGCCATTGGCCGTGAGGCGTCCATGGAAGGCAGAGCCATACCAGGAAGCAAGGCCAACCTTGTTGTAGCCCGGCTCTTCTTTCGGGAAGTAACGGCGGCCCTTAACGGTATAAGCGTTACCCAGCAGCTCGCGTCCGCCACCCTTCGGGATGTTCTTTCCATCGGCAACGCGCGGGCTGGCCTTCACGCCATATTCGGATTCGGAGAAATATTCCTTGCTGCGCTTGGGCTTAGGCTTTGTCTCGGAGGTGGTGGAACACGACGCCGTTGCAGCGCAAAGCACGGAAATTGCAAGCCACTTCACGCCCGACCTGGCGCTGATGCCTGTTTTCTTGACCGTAGAATTCAAATCGTCTGCCCCACGCTGCTATTGGCTCGGAGAACCGCACCCTCACTTGCCTCGATATTGCCCCTGCCATCGAAGCACCTAACAGTCGCTTAATCTTGTGCATAACGTGGCGAAAATGCGAACGACTTTTGCAAATTCGATAAAATTGTAACGAACGTGGTTAATGATTTCTATCTTTTCAGCGCGCCCGCCACGGCGGAATCCGCCCGCCGTCAGTCCTCCTCTGGCAGCCTCGCAAGGAACAAAGCAGCGGTAACCGCGTTTTCTCCGCGCAAACAAACGAGCTTCCGCCGGTTTCGGCTGAGGGAGGAAACATGATAAATTTTATGAAAACCACAGGTCTGGCGATTGGCATCGCCCTGGTATCCTTCGCCGCACCTATGCCAGCCGGCGCTCAGGATATGGAGCTCAGAATCGGCCCGGATGGCGTCCGTCCCGTCATCCGCGACCGTGATCGGGACATGGACCGCCGGGGTCCTCCACGCATGCGTGGCTGCAGCGAACGCGAAGCCCGCGCCGCGGCCCGTGAAGCAGGCCTTCGTGATCCCGAAGTCGTGCGCGTCACGCCGGGCCGCGTTGTTGTCGAAGGCTTCACGCGCCGGGGACCCGACCGGATCACCTTCGCAAATGAACGAGGCTGTCCGGAAATCTGATCCACGACCGCTGCCTGGAACCCGCCGAAAGGCGGGTTTCTTATTCGTACGGAATTTTCGCGATGCCCAAACGCTGCGGGAACATGCCTCGTCGCGACATTATTAGGAATGATGTTGCGCTTGATGGCAGATGGGGTGGGATTCGAACCCACGGTACGCTCTCACGCACGCCGGTTTTCAAGACCGGTTCCTTAAACCACTCGGACACCCATCCATGGTGGTGAGGCTTTATAGCGGTTTGAAAAAGGGCGTCAATCCCGCTCCGACGAGCATCGTCGTCCTTCTCTCACAGTTGGCGGATCATTGCCCCGGGGTCGCTGCGGGCGGCAGCAGGGAGCCGTCACTTGAAGGTATCGAAGGGACCTGCTGCGCTGTATCGAACAGCGTGAGGCTCAAAACGATTGCAACAAGCACCAACAAAAGCGCCACAAAGAGGATTCCGGATTTATCCATGCGTCTGCTCATGTCACGTTACGTTAAAGGAGAATATGTGCAATTCGAGGCAAGCAAAGAATAAAGCGAAAGCCTGTCAAGTTGTCTTACAGATCCGTCAAATTCATCGTTCAAAAATCTGCGGATTAAGTGAAATTTGTGCATTGGCGTACTGTTTGGGACGGAAGTGGCCTATCGCGTCCGCATCATTGTCTCTTATATCCCACTCATCGCTCCCGGGCATTGCCCAACTTTCCCCGAGCGATCAACCTGCCCCGCCTCTTTGCGGGGCTTTTTTCTTTTATGGTCATGACATGATGTGCGGCCGGAGGATGGGCGACCCTTTACGGCGGGCGTCTCACTCAAACGCCGATGCTGGGCCCGCCATGGCCGTGCCGGCCTTCCCCCCGGAGAAGGTCCTCGAAGAGGTTCAGGAGCGCCGGCGGTAAGGTATCGGACAACTCGGCGATGATTTCGTTGGCGCGGTTATAAGAATAGATCGCGCAGAGCGTGAGCACCAGCAGAACGATCCAGGGCCAGATTGGTTTGCGCCTTTGCGGCGCTCCGTTGGGCTGTTGCGGTAAAGTCATGCCGGCACCTTCCGTTCAGGCCTTGACGCGCGGCTCGCCTCCCGGCGCATAGGCGGTTTTCTGCAGGAAGCGGAATATGTTGCCGCATTGGGCGCAGCGGATCATGAAGTCGGTTGGGTCGCCCGACGGGCGTTCTGCGCGAAATCCCCGAGGCATTTCGTCAATGCGGAAATCGACGTCCCGGCGGGTTTTGTCATCCGACTCGGACGCCTCGGCAAAACCCTGATGGCCACATTTGGAACATTCGAGTTTCCGGGAATATCTGTCACGCGCTGCCATATGCCGTCCTTTGCTTGCGCTTATCAGGTAGCAGCGGCAAAACATCATTTCAATGGCGATCGCCGCGGGTTAAAGCTTTGCCTGTTATTTCCGCGCCGAAACCCGGCGGACAGAACGAGTTTGAAAGCTCATGCATAGCGACACAGGCTTCCTTTCCTCTTCTCTCATAAGACGCGTCATCGTCATATGCGGAGCCCTTGCCGCCCTTCTCACTGCGCTCAATTTCGGCATGAAATGGTATGGCGACAGAATTATTCAGGCGGGACACACCACGTCGACCGACGAAGTGGAGATCACCATCGGCAACGACCGGCTGAAACTCGCAAAAAACACCCTTCGGAATCCGTCTGATCGTGACAGTGGTGCACATGAGCGCGCCGACCTCTACCTCACCTGGCCCGACCTTGCGGGGTATCGAGATTCGAATCGTGCCCTTTTCGACGATCCGAAAAATGCAGTCGGGCTGATTTTCGTTCAGCTGTCGCAAAGCACCATGTCGCAGGACATGTCAGGACGTTTCGAGCCGATTTATACCAGACTTATAGAAGGTGAGCCGACGCCCCTGAAGCACGGTCTGCTGCTCCATCGGCTGCGCGCTGATTCCGGTTATGGCAAGGAAGTCATATTGACCGGCCGACGCGACGGCGAAAGCGTCTATGTGGTGCGCTGCCTGCTGCCGCAGACGCCTCAGGAAACAACGGGTAGCGATTGTCAGAGAGATATCCACGTCGGCCAGGACCTGAGCCTGTTCTACCGATTCTCGGCCAACCTGCTGCCGCAATGGCAGGCGCTAGACGCGGCCGTGACACGCTATGTCGAGAAACGCCTCGTAAAAGACGAAAACCCGTGACACGGCACGAGACAGATCGCGTGTGAAAAGTCGCATTTTATGGAAGGCGGATACCTTTCATAAACCACTTGGTAACGCCATCCCGATAAAGTTTCCACCCGGAGCATTCGGGCGGGGCGTGTCCGAGCGGAACATAAATATGCGATTGAAGAGTTCAGCAGTGTTGAAAAGTCTATCTTGGGCACATTCGCGCAAAGCGGGTACAGGGTCTTTTGTAAGGTTTGTGGCGGTGACACTTGCGGCGGCGTTCATAACCGCAACATCCGTCCAGACCGCAAAGGCCGATCCGAAATATGCGGGCATCGTCATCGATGCGAAGACCGGCAAGGTGCTTTACGGCGAGGATCCCGACGGGCTGCGTTACCCGGCTTCGCTCACAAAGATGATGACGCTTTATCTGACGTTCGAAGCCCTCAGTGCCGGACGTATCTCTCTTGATTCCAAGGTGCCGGTTTCGGCGAATGCAGCCAAGGAGCCGCCGTCCAAACTCGGTGTGCGCGCTGGCGGCAGCATTACGGTCGAGCAGGCGATCCTTGCTCTCGTTACCCGGTCGGCCAACGACATGGCGACGGCGCTCGGTGAATATCTCGGCGGCTCAGAAGACCGTTTCGCCAGAATGATGACCGCAAAGGCCCGTGCGCTGGGCATGACGCGCACGACCTACCGCAATGCCAACGGGTTGCCCAATACAGCCCAGATGACCACGGCGCGCGACCAAGCCCGCCTCGGCATCGCGCTTCGCCAGCATTTTCCGCAATATTACGGTTACTTCTCCACCCGCACTTTTAATTTCGGCAAGCAGGTAATCGGCAATCACAATCGCCTCGTCGGAACCGTGAAGGGCGTCGACGGTATCAAGACGGGTTACACGCGTGCAGCCGGCAGCAATCTTGCCACCTCCGCGCAGCTCGACGGGCGCTCCATTGTCGCCGTCGTTCTCGGCGGTCGCTCCAGCGCCGCCCGTGACGCCACCATGCGCAAACTGGTTGCAACCTATCTGCCGCAGGCGTCGCGTGGCGGCAACAGCAACCTGATTGCACAGACGCGTTCCGCCCCGGTCGAAGAGCCGGTCGCTGTGGCCGCCGCCGTTCCCTCTGTCGCCGTCGCCGCCACGGATGCCGGCCTGCCCAATGCCGGACCCGTTCCGCAGACGCGTTACGAGGAAGCGCCGGTTACCGCCTTTGCTGGCTCCTCTTCCAATGCAGCCGTCAAGGCAATGGAAGCGGCTACCTGGCAGAAGGGTAAAGACCCCATCCGTCAAGCGCCCTCCGCGCCCGATCGCAAGCTGATAACCAATTCCACCAAGGTCGATAATATCGTCACGGCTTCCACCTCGGCTTCCGCAGCCTCCGTACCTTCCGTTGCGGCAAGGTCTGACGCGCCGCAGGGCGGCTGGGTCATCCAGATTGGCGCATCGCCGGACGAAAATTCCGCGCGCGGCCTGCTGCAGAGCGCCCAGGAAAAAGGTGGTGCGGCGCTGCGTTCAGCCAAGCCCTTCACAGTGGCCTACAGCAAGGATGGCTCCCAGATATACCGCGCCCGTTTCGGCGGCTTCGATGGCCAGAACGCCGCGGTGAATGCATGCAATGCATTGAAAAAGAAAGGCGTCAGCTGCTGGGCATCCCTTCAGTGAAGACGTTCCCGCAGGCGGTGCTCTCTGTTTCGAACATCGCCTGTCTCCTCGAATTGTGTAATGAGTAGCGAGGCTTTCCAAGATGGCAGTCAACGAGAATTATTCGGACATTGCGTCTGGCAACGGGCATGGCAGCCTGTCGGTTCTGCATCCCATTCATGAGGCGGCGATGCGTATCGCCGATCTCGGTCTCAACCGTTCCAAGGCAAAAACGCGTGATCTCGTGGCGTTGCTGCTCTCGCACGGCGCCCGTGCCTGGCGCGCCAACCAGCCGGAAGCCAGCATTCACCTGCACGTCGCCCGTCGGTCGGGGCGCTCACCGGTTCATATACGTATTCGCTAACAGACCGCACCAGACGGAAACCCAAAGAAAAACCCCGCGGCGCACAGGCACCGCGGGGTTTTTGTTGATCCTGATGTGAAAAACGAGGCGGCTTACGCCTCGCTTTCCGGTGCCTCCGGCGTGGTCGGCAGATTGTCATCCGCCTCCTCGCCATTGCCATTTTCAGCCTCGTCGTCGCCTTCAGGCTCGTTGATGCGCTCCACGGAAACCACCTTCTCATCCTTCGCGGTCGAGAAGATTGTCACACCCTTGGTCGCGCGGCTGGCGATGCGGATGCCGTTCACAGGCACACGGATGAGCTGTCCGCCATCGGAAACCAGCATGATCTGGTCGCCTTCTTCCACCGGGAAGGCCGCAACAAGTTCACCGATCTCCGACGTCTTCGCGGTATCGGTGGCGCGGATGCCCTTGCCGCCGCGGCCTGAAGTGCGGAAATCGTAAGACGATGAACGCTTGCCGAAGCCCTTCACGGAAACCGTCAGCACGAATTCTTCGCGCGCCTTCAGTTCCTGGTAGCGCTCCTCACTGAGTTCGCCCTCTTCCGTTACTTCCTCACCGACGAGCGCGATATCGTCCTCATCCACGCCTGCGGCACGCCGTTCGGCAGCCGAGCGCTTGAGGTAAGCCGCACGCTCCCACGGCTCCGCTTCCACATGGCCCACAATGGTCATGGAGATGATGCGGTCGCCTTCGGCCAGGTTGATGCCGCGCACGCCGACGGAATTGCGGCCGGCAAAGACGCGTACATCGTCCACGGGGAAGCGGATGCACTGGCCGAGCGCGGTCGTCAGCAGCACATCGTCGCGGTCCGTACAGGTTTCGACGGAGAGGATTTCATCGCCCTCCTCGTCCAGCTTCATGGCGATCTTGCCGTTGCGGTTGACCTGTACGAAATCGCCGAGCTTGTTGCGGCGAACCGTGCCGCGCGTCGTCGAGAACATCACGTCAAGCGTTTCCCAGGTCGTTTCGTCCTCGGGCAACGGCATGATGGTGGTGATGCGCTCGCCGGGTTCCAGCGGCAGCATGTTGATAAGGGCCTTGCCCTTGGACTGCGGCGTGCCGATCGGCAGACGCCAGACCTTTTCCTTGTAGACGATGCCACGCGAGGAGAAGAACAGGACCGGCGTGTGGGTGTTGGCGACGAACAGACGGTTGACGAAATCCTCATCGCGCGTTGCCATGCCGGAGCGACCCTTGCCGCCGCGACGCTGTGCACGATACGTCGTCAGCGGCACGCGCTTGATGTAACCGAGATGCGAAACGGTCACGACCATGTCTTCGCGGGCGATGAGGTCTTCATCGTCCATATCGGGACCGCCCTCGACGATCTCGGAGCGACGCGGCGTGCCGAATTCGTCGCGGACGGCGGAAAGCTCGTCCTTGACGATCTGCATGATGCGCAGGCGCGATGACAGGATTTCCAGATATTCGCTGATCTCAGCGCCGATCTTGTTCAGCTCGTCGCCAATTTCATCGCGGCCGAGCGCTGTAAGACGTGCGAGGCGCAATTCGAGAATGGCGCGCGCCTGTTCCTCGGAAAGGTTGTAAGTCCCGTCTTCGTTGATGCGGTGGCGCGGATCATCGATAAGGCGGATCAGGCTTTCCACATCCTGTGCAGGCCAGCGACGCGTCATCAGTTCTTCTCGGGCCGAAGCCGGATCGGGAGCATGCCGGATGACGCGGATGACCTCATCGATATTTGCGACGGAAATCGCCAGACCGACCAACACATGCGCCCGCTCGCGCGCCTTGCGCAGCAGATACTTCGTGCGACGGCTGACGACATCTTCGCGGAAGGACACGAATGCACGCAACATGTCGAGCAGCGTCATCTGCTCGGGCTTGCCGCCGTTCAGCGCCACCATGTTGCAGCCAAACGAGGTCTGCAGCGGTGTGTAGCGGTAAAGCTGGTTCAGGATGACGTCTGCATTGGCGTCGCGCTTCAATTCGATGACGACGCGATAACCCTGGCGGTCGGATTCGTCGCGCAGGTCGGAAATGCCCTCGATGCGCTTTTCCTTTACCAACTCAGCCATTTTTTCGATCATCGACGCCTTGTTCACCTGATAGGGAACTTCGGTGATGATGATCTGCTCGCGGTCGCCACGCATCGGCTCGATTGTCGCGCGGCCACGCATGATGACCGATCCGCGGCCCGTTTCGTAAGCCGAGCGGATGCCGGAACGGCCCATGATCAGCGCACCGGTCGGGAAATCAGGGCCCGGAATGATCTGCATCAGTTCCGGCAGCTCGATCGCCGGATTGTCGATCAGGGCGATACAGCCATCGATAACCTCTGACAGGTTATGCGGCGGGATGTTCGTGGCCATGCCGACCGCGATGCCGCCTGCCCCGTTGACCAGCAGGTTCGGGAACTTGGCCGGAATGACGACCGGCTCCTGCAAGGTGCCGTCATAGTTGTCACGGAAATCGACCGTTTCCTTGTCGAGATCGTCAAGCAGCGAATGCGCGGCCTTATCCAGACGGCATTCGGTATAACGTTCAGCGGCCGGCGGATCACCGTCGATGGAGCCGAAGTTGCCCTGGCCGTCGATCAGCGGCAGGCGGAGCGACCAGTCCTGCGCCATACGCGCCAGCGCGTCATAGATTGCCGAGTTGCCGTGCGGATGGAATTTACCCATCACGTCCCCGGTTACGCGGGCGCATTTGACGTATTTCTTGTTCCAGTCGATGCCGAGTTCGGACATGCCGTACAGAATACGGCGATGAACCGGCTTCAGGCCGTCTCGCACATCGGGAAGCGCGCGGGACACGATAACGCTCATGGCGTAATCGAGATACGACCGCTGCATTTCCTCCATGATGGAAATCGGTTCAATGCCTGGCGGAAGCTTTCCGCCGCCGGGGGGGCTCTGGTCAGTCAAAACGGATCACATTCTCTGTTAAGAATCGGATGGATTTTTATAGCGGAAACAGCCACGTTAAGCCAATTTCCCGGCGAGTTTTGAACAGGCTTTTGCGTCATTTGCAAGACGAACGCCGCTTTTCACGATTTAGCCGCCCAAATGCGTGGCGCTCTCTTTCAAAGTGCCCGCGACTTGCGTAGGCTCCGGCCTAAAAACAAAACCAACGGGGAAAGAATGGCCAGCAGCGAAACGCTCATCAATGCGCTTACCACACTTCTGGTCACACTCGATCCGCCTGGGCTTGCGCCCGTCTTTCTGGCGCTGACTGCCGGAATGACCCGTGACCAGCGCAGCCAGGTGGCGTTGCGCGGCTCCATCATCGCTTTCGGTATCCTTGCCGTCTTTGCCCTCTTCGGCCTCGCAATCCTCAGTCTGCTCGGTATTTCGCTGGGCGCCTTCCGCATCGCCGGCGGCCTTCTGCTGTTCTGGATCGCCTTTGAAATGATTTTCGAAAAGCGCCAGGAGCGCAAGGAAAAGACCTCGGAAATCGCCATTACCAAGGACCATCTCCACAATCTCGCGGTCTTCCCGCTGGCCCTGCCGTTGATTGCCGGGCCAGGTGCTATTTCCGCCACCGTTCTGCTTGCCGGCTCAATGAAGACCACGGTCGAGATGGTGGTGCTCATCCTTATCCTCGCTTTCGCGATGGCTCTCGTTTACGCGGCCTTGATCGTCTCGGAACGGATGGACCGCTTTCTCGGCAATACCGGCCGCGCCATCCTTACCCGGCTTCTCGGCGTGCTGCTGGCTGCACTGTCGGTGCAATTCGTGGTCGACGGGATCAAATCCGCATTCGCTTTCTGAGCCGTTCCTGCGCGACACCAACGCAATAAATTCCTGCCCACCGCTGAAATGCCGGAAAATCCTCCCTTAAATTCAGCTGGCGCTTCGGCTAAAAGACGCGTGTCATTTCGGATTCGAAAGTTATCTCCATGCGTTCCACGCTGCGCCGCATCATTCCCGATGCCGCACCCGTCAGCAACAGGGAAAGGCTCCGCTCCGCCACAGGCGCCTTCGTAGGCATACTGCTGACTGGCATTCTCGCCAGTTTCGCTCTTCGTTTCGATCCCACGCTGCCCGCCATGATCGCGCCGATGGGGGCTTCGGCCGTGCTGTTGTTCGCCGTACCCTCCAGCCCGCTGGCGCAGCCCTGGTCGATCCTGTGCGGGAATTTCGTCTCGGCTTTTGTCGGGGTGACGGTGGCGCTGCTGGTTGCGGATCCGTTCCTCGCAAGCGCGCTCGCCATCAGCCTGGCCATCGCCGCCATGATGGCGCTGCGCTGCCTGCATCCGCCGAGCGGTGCGGTGGCGCTGACTGCCGTTCTGGGCGGCCCTGCCATACATGGCCTCGGCTATGGTTTCCTGCTGTGGCCGGTCGCCGGAAATTCGCTGATCCTTCTTGCCCTGGCCGTCGCTTACAACAATGCCACCGGCCGCGCCTATCCACACGGTCTGAAGCTTGGCAAGGCCGCGCACGGGACAGCCGATCCGACACCCATCCAGAAAATCGGCTTTTCCTCCACCGATCTCGACGACGTGCTGAAGGAATATGACGAGTTCATCGATATCGACCGCGATGCGCTGGAAACCATCCTGCGGAAGACAGAGTTGCGCTCCTACCGGCGTCGCGCGCTGCATCTCGATTGCGAAAGTGTCATGTCCCGGGATGTGGTCGGCGTCGCCCCTGATGACAGCCTGCGCCACGCGCATGCCCTGATGCAAAGCCATCATTTCAAGGCGTTGCCTGTCACCAATGACTGCGCCGAAATCGTCGGCATCGTCACCCAGACAGACTTTCTGGAAAAGGCGAGCTGGAGAAACGGTCGTCCCTCAATCGGTTTCCTGCAGCGGCTTCGCCTCATCCTGTCAGGCGCAAGTGCCCCCAACGATACGGTGAAGGACATCATGACATCGCCCGTTAAAACCGTGCGGCCGGAAACACCGATCGAGGAAGCAATCATCCACTTTGCGGAGGAAGGATTGCATTATCTGCCTGTCATCGACGCCAAGGGTAAGATGGTCGGCATCGTGTCGCAATCCGATGTCATGGTGGCGATGCTGGCCGACAAAGTCGCGGCATAAATTGCCCCGGGCGTCGAAGTGTTCTTCTCTTAAAAAAACGGCAAGGCCCGATGTCAGCGTCTCGCCTTTAAAAGGCGCTGCCACAGTGTGCCACCGAAGAACCGCCCGAGCACCACAAAATAGGCAATGATCAGCACGAAGGCGATAAAGGCGGGCGCACCGTTGAGGGCAAAACCTTCGGGCGTTCGCCCTCCCGCTACCGTCGCGACAAGAAATCCGGCGGCGAAAAACGCCGTCCAGAAGTCGAGAAAAAAAGCGAGGATGATGCGCCAGGTGGCGGGCTGTTTTGGCTGCAGGGTTTCGTCAGTCAAGCTCACCTCCTGTCACACGTTTCTTCGTCCCCGGTCCGATCAGAACGGGATATCGTCATCCATGTCGTTGGAGAATCCGCCCGAAGGCTGGTTGCCACCACGGGAAGAACCGCCGCGCGAGGAGGACTGCTGGTCGTAACCGCCGCCATAGCTGGAGCCGCCGCCACTGCCATAATCATTACCGCCGCCGAAGTCGCCGCCGCCGCTACGGCCGCCGCCCTCACCGCGACCATCGAGCATGGTCAGCGTGGAGTTGAAGCCCTGCAGCACGATTTCGGTGGAGTAACGGTCGTTACCGGTCTGGTCCTGCCATTTGCGGGTCTGCAACTGGCCTTCGATATAGAGCTTGGCGCCCTTCTTCACATATTGCTCGACGACCTTGCACAGGCCTTCGTTAAAGACGACGACCGTGTGCCACTCGGTCTTCTCCTTGCGCTCGCCGCTGTTGCGGTCCCGCCAGGTCTCCGAGGTGGCGATGCGCAGGTTGGCGATGGGTCGGCCATCCTGCGTCCGGCGGATTTCGGGATCAGCGCCCACGTTTCCGATCAGAATTACCTTGTTTACGCTACCAGCCATCTCGTCATCCTGTCCGCCGGCCATCATGACCGGCAATTGCATTTCAAAAAATTCGGCACACAATAGCTGCCGCCGCCCGCAAAGGGCACCGCAAGCATGGAACTATCCACAAAGAATAATCTTAAGCTGTGGGGGCAGACATTCGCGCTTGCAATTCGTTCCTTTTTTGTTCTATTGAATTGCAGATTTCGAGTCAAGCATCGTGAAAAGCTGCGACCGATAGGGAATAGACCTCGACACGTCCGGCTGCGTCACTACATAAGGACGCGCCGCCATCCAGCCTGTTATTTTTGTCCGAGCCTTGTCATGAGTGAACTGAAGACGATTTCCATCCGTGGTGCCCGTGAACACAATCTCAAGGGTATCGATCTCGATCTGCCACGCAACAAGCTGATCGTCATGACCGGGCTTTCCGGCTCAGGCAAGTCGTCGCTCGCCTTCGATACGATCTACGCCGAAGGCCAGCGCCGTTATGTCGAAAGCCTCTCGGCCTATGCGCGCCAGTTCCTCGAAATGATGCAGAAGCCGGATGTCGACCAGATCGAGGGCCTGTCGCCGGCAATCTCCATCGAACAGAAGACCACCTCGCGCAACCCGCGCTCCACGGTCGGCACGGTCACCGAGATCTACGACTATATGCGCCTTCTCTTCGCGCGTGTCGGTGTCCCCTATTCGCCGGCCACGGGCCTGCCGATTGAAAGCCAGACGGTCAGCCAGATGGTCGACCGCATCCTCGCTTTCGAGGAAGGCACGCGTCTTTACATCCTCGCGCCGATCGTGCGCGGCCGCAAAGGCGAGTACAAGAAAGAACTTGCCGAGCTGATGAAGAAGGGCTTCCAGCGCGTCAAGGTGGACGGCCAGTTCTACGAGATCGCCGACGTTCCTGCTCTCGACAAGAAGTACAAACACGACATTGACGTGGTGGTTGACCGCGCCGTCGTGCGCCCGGATATGGCCGCGCGTCTTGCCGACAGTCTCGAGACCTGCCTCAAGCTTGCCGATGGTCTGGCAATTGCCGAATTTGCCGACAGGCCCCTGCCGCCCGAAGAGACAGCCGCCGGTGGTTCCGCCAACAAGTCTCTCAACGAGACCCATGAGCGGGTGCTGTTTTCGGAAAAATTCGCCTGCCCCGTTTCCGGCTTCACCATTCCGGAAATCGAACCGCGTCTCTTCTCCTTCAACAACCCCTTCGGCGCCTGCCCCAGCTGCGATGGCCTTGGCTCGCAGCAGAAGGTGGATGAGAACCTGATCGTGCCGGAGCCGGCCCGTACCCTGCGTGACGGGGCCATTGCTCCCTGGGCAAAATCATCGTCGCCCTATTACAACCAGACGCTGGAAGCGCTCGGCAAAGCCTTCGGATTCAAGCTTTCGAGCAAGTGGTCCGATCTTTCGAAGGAGGCGCAGCACGCCATTCTTCAGGGCACTGACGACAAGATCGAGTTCAATTACCAGGACGGCGCCCGCTCCTACAAGACAGTCAAGAACTTCGAAGGCATCGTGCCCAATCTGGAGCGGCGCTGGAAAGAGACAGACAGCGCCTGGGCGCGCGAGGAAATCGAGCGCTATATGTCGGCAGCCCCCTGCCCGGCCTGCGCCGGTTACCGCCTGAAGCCGGAGGCGCTGGCGGTCAAGATCAACAAGCTGCATATCGGTGAAGTCACCGAAATGTCGATCCGGACGGCGCGCGACTGGTTTGAGGTGCTGCCGGAAAGCCTGAACGCGAAGCAGAATGAAATTGCCGTCCGTATTCTCAAGGAAATCCGCGAACGCCTGCGATTCCTCAACGATGTAGGGCTGGATTATCTCAGCCTGTCGCGCAATTCGGGCACGCTGTCGGGCGGGGAGAGCCAGCGTATCCGTCTGGCCTCGCAGATCGGCTCTGGCCTCACCGGCGTTCTCTACGTTCTCGATGAGCCCTCGATCGGCCTGCACCAGCGCGACAATGCGCGCCTGCTGGATACGCTCAAACATCTGCGCGATATCGGCAACACCGTCATCGTGGTCGAACATGATGAGGACGCCATTCTGACGGCGGATTATGTGGTCGATATCGGCCCGGCGGCCGGTATTCACGGCGGCCAGGTGATTGCCGAAGGATCCCCGCAGGAAGTGATGGCCAATCCGAAATCGCTGACCGGCAAATATCTCTCCGGTGAACTCGGCGTTGCCGTGCCGGCTGAGCGCCGCAAACCCAAGAAGGGCCGCGAGATCAAGGTTTTCGGCGCACGCGGCAACAACCTGAAGAATGTCACGGCCGCTGTGCCGCTCGGTGTTTTCACGGCCGTAACCGGGGTTTCGGGTGGCGGCAAATCCACCTTCCTGATCGAGACGCTCTATAAATCGGCGGCGCGCAGGGTCATGGGCGCGCGTGAAATCCCGGCCGAACACGACCGCATCGATGGTTTCGAATTCATCGACAAGGTGATCGATATCGACCAGTCGCCGATCGGACGCACGCCGCGCTCCAACCCGGCCACCTATACCGGCGCCTTTACGCCGATCCGTGACTGGTTCGCCGGCCTGCCGGAAGCCAAGGCTCGTGGTTACGCGCCCGGCCGTTTCTCCTTCAACGTCAAGGGTGGCCGCTGCGAGGCCTGCCAGGGCGACGGGGTGATCAAGATCGAGATGCACTTCCTGCCTGACGTCTACGTCACCTGCGACGTCTGCCACGGCAAGCGTTATAACCGCGAGACGCTGGACGTCACCTTCAAGGGCAAATCCATCGCCGACGTGCTGGATATGACGGTTGAGGAGGGCGTCGAATTTTTCGCCGCCGTTCCCGCCGTGCGCGACAAGCTGCAATCGCTCTTCGATGTCGGCCTCGGTTACATCAAGGTCGGACAGCAGGCCAATACGCTTTCAGGCGGCGAGGCGCAGCGCGTCAAGCTCGCCAAGGAACTGTCGAAGCGCTCGACGGGCCGCACGCTCTATATTCTCGACGAGCCGACGACGGGCCTGCATTTCCACGACGTCAACAAGCTGCTCGAAATGCTGCATGCGCTGGTGGAACAGGGCAATTCCGTGGTGGTGATCGAGCATAATCTCGAAGTCATCAAGACGGCGGACTGGATCATCGATATCGGGCCTGAAGGCGGCACGGGCGGCGGCGAAGTGGTGGCCACGGGCACGCCGGAAGACATCGTCAAGGTGGAGCGTTCCTATACCGGCCACTTCCTGAAGGAGCTTCTGGAGCGCCGGCCGGCCGGAAAACGGGAGGCTGCGGAGTAAGCCGCAGCTTTCGTCGCAAAGGTTCGAAAGGCCGAAGGCCGGAGGAGGAACTAGATATGTCGACATCAGGCACGATCCGCACCGGTATCGGCGGCTGGACCTTCGAGCCCTGGGAAGGCACTTTTTATCCCGAAAAACTGCCGAAAAAACGCCAGCTGGAACACGCCAGCCGGCAGCTCACGGCAATCGAGGTGAACGGCACCTATTACAGCAGCCAGAAACCGGAGACCTTTGCGAAATGGGCATCCGAAGTGCCCGAGGACTTCGTGTTTTCCCTAAAGGCAAGCCGCTTTGTCACCAACCGCAGGGTTCTGGCCGAGGCAGGTGAGTCGATGACGAAGTTCCTGACGCAGGGGCTGACGGAACTCGGGTCCCATCTCGGTCCCATCCTCTGGCAGTTTGCGCCCACGAAGAAATTCGATGCGGAGGATTTCGGTGCATTTCTGGCGCTGCTGCCCGAAAAGCAGGACGGGCTCACTCTTCGCCATGTCGTGGAGGTGCGCAACCCGACATTCCAGGTTCCCGAATTCATCGAACTTCTTGCCAGGCACAAGGTCGCCGTCGTCTGCGCTGACCATCATGATTATCCGATGCTGCCTGACGTAACGGCCGATTTCGTTTATTGCCGCCTGCAGAAGGGCGAGGACGACATCGAGACCTGTTACCCGAAAAAAGAGATCGCGCACTGGGCTGAGCGGGTAAAGACCTATGCCAGTGGCGGTGTGCCGGACGATCTGCCGCTGATCGCGCCGGATCGGAAGGTTGAGAAGACCCCGCGCGATGTTTTCGCTTTCTTCATTACCGGCGGCAAGGTCAATGCGCCTAATGGTGCGCAGGAACTGCAAAAGGCGGTCTGAGCGCTTTCAGCCCGCCATGTCTTTCGTGGTGCTGACATCGATGCTGGCGAAAGCGGCCTCGATGACCTCCGGCCCTGCCCCGGGCCTCGTGGCATCGCTGGAGAGGATTTGCCGGAAACGGCGCGCGCCGGGCATGCCCTGAAACAGTCCGACCATATGGCGGGTGACGTGGTTGAGACGTCCGCCCGCGGCGATATAATCGGCGGCATAGGCCATCATCGCGTCACGCAACGCCATCCAGTCCGGGTGGCGGGCCTCCTCGCCATAGATGCGATGGTCGACGTCGGCAAGGATGGAGGTGTTGTGATAGGCAGCCCGGCCGAGCATCACGCCATCCATATGCTGGAGATGTCCGCTCGCCTGATCGAGATCGGCGATGCCGCCGTTGATGCCGATAAAGACGTCAGGATTTTCCCGCTTCATGCGATAGACGAGGTCATAATCGAGCGGCGGCACTTCGCGGTTTTCCTTCGGCGAAAGCCCTTGCAGCCAGGCTTTGCGCGCGTGAACCCAGACCGCGTCCGCACCCGCCGCAACAACCCTCTTCAGAAAATCAGGCAGAACCGCTTCCGGCTCCTGCTCATCCACCCCGATCCGGCATTTCACGGTAACCGGCCCACTGGCGGCAGCCTTCATTGCGGCCACACATTGCGCCACCACATCAGGCTCGCGCATCAGGCAAGCGCCGAAGGTGCCGGATTGCACCCGATCCGAGGGACAGCCAACATTCAGATTGATTTCATCATAACCGTAGTCCCCGGCGATCCGCACCGCTTCGGCAAGCTTGGCCGGATCAGACCCGCCGAGCTGCAACGCGACGGGGTGTTCCTGAGGGTGATAACCGAGCAGCCTGTCACGCTGGCCATGGATGATGGCGTCGGCAACGATCATTTCGGTGTAAAGCAGCGCACGCTTCGACAATTGCCGGTGCAGAAACCTGCACCTCGTATCGGTCCAGTCGATCATGGGGGCCACGGCGAAGATTTTTTCGCCGCTTGCAAGCGCTTGTCTGTACATGGATTAACCTCTTTGCGCCGGCTTCTACAGCAAAGGACCGTAAAAAGCCAGTTTTGCAGGCGAGGCAATTTTGAACTGGAAATCGCGCCGGAATCGCGGGACAAGAATTGCACCCTAAAAGACGACAGGAAATCCACATGGCCGCTACCGTCATCCCTGCCCCGAAGCCCGTTCTCCTGCCCGTCGAAGGCACGAGCGATCTGTTCCCTGTACGGCGGGTCTATTGTGTCGGCCGCAATTATGCCGATCACGCCATTGAGATGGGCCACGACCCCTCGCGCGAGCCGCCCTTCTATTTTCAGAAGAACCCGGACAACCTGCTGCCCGCAGGACAGGATTTTCCCTATCCGTCGCTCTCATCGAATGTGCATTACGAAGTTGAGTGCGTCGTGGTGCTGAAAAGCGGCCGAGCGGATATTCCGGCGTCGGAAGCGCTGAACCATGTCTGGGGTTACGCCGTCGGTATCGACATGACGCGCCGCGACCTGCAGGACGGGCTGAAGAAGATGGGACGTTCCTGGGAGGGCGCGAAGGCCTTCGAATATTCCGCGCCGGTGTCCCCCGTCGTCCCAGCGGACAGGATCGGGCATCCCGCAACCGGCGCGATCTGGCTCGACGTCAATGGCGAGCGCAAGCAGACGGGCGATCTCGCCCAGATGATCTGGAAGGTGCCGGAAGTGATTGCCGAGCTTTCCAAGCTGTTCACCCTTGCCGCTGGCGACGTCATCATGACCGGCACGCCGGCTGGCGTTGGTCCAATCGTTCGCGGTGACCGCATAGAATGCGGCGTCGAGGGTGTCGGCACACTGTCGGTGACGGTCGTCTGACGCACGAACATAAGGGAGGACATCGACATGCCGCTTTACCGCCTTGCCGACCGTGTGCCGCAAACGCCTGCAGCGGATCGCTACTGGATCGCTCCCGACGCCAATGTCATTGGCTCAGTCACGCTCGGCGAAGACGTCGGCATTTGGTTCGGTGCAACGCTGCGTGGAGACAATGAGCCGATCATCGTCGGGCGCGGCACCAATATTCAGGAAGGCGTGATGGTTCACAGCGATCCCGGCTTTGCCGCAACGATCGGCGAAATGTGCACCATTGGCCACCACGCTATCGTGCATGGCTGTACCATCGGCGATAATTCGTTGATCGGCATGGGCGCGACGATCCTGAACGGCGCAAAGATCGGCCGAAACTGCCTCGTCGGCGCCAATGCTCTGGTGACGGAGGGGAAGGAATTTCCGGATAATTCCCTGATCGTCGGCTCGCCCGCGCGCGCTATCCGCACGCTTGATGACGACGCCGTGGCGGGGATTCGCCGCTCAGCGAAAAAATACGTCGAAAACTGGAAGCGTTTCTCGCAGGATCTGGCGGTCATCGAAAGGTGATCGGGAGCGGGCAACAATACCCATTCCATCCATCGTCCGTCAGGCCGAGCAGGCGGCGCAAAGACCGCGGATTTCGATGGTGGTCTTTTCCGCTTTGAACTTGCTGTCCTTCACCCAGCGCTCCAGCCGGTGATCGATCTCGTGATCGTGGAATTCCGTGACCTGCCCGCAGGACTCGCAGATGGCGAAGGCGACGGTGCCATGGTGACTGGAGCAGCACTCCGCCTGGGTATGGGTGCAGGCGACGAAGGCGTTAAGGCTCTCCAGCCGGTGCACAAGGCCATATTCCACCAGTTTTTCCAGCGCCCGATAGACCTGCAGCGGCGCGCGGAAACCATCATCGCGCAACTTGTCGAGGATCATATAGGCGCTGAGCGGCTGATGCGCGTTTGAAAGGGCGTTCATGACCAGCGACTGGTTCTTGGTGAGGTTCTGCTGGGTCTGCGCATTCATGACTTGCCTCCTTCATCCGCGGAGCGGGACAAACCCGGCGCCGGCAACAGGCTTATAACGAAGAGGATCACCGCGGCAACCACGATGGATGGACCGGACGGTGTATCATAGGTGAGCGATCCGAAGAGGCCGCCAACAACGGCAACCGCACCGATCAGCGAAGCCACCACCGCCATTACCTCCGGTGTAGCGGAGAAACGTCTGGCGGTCGCAGCCGGTATGATGAGCAGCGATGTGATGAGCATGATACCGACCACCTTCATCGCGATGGCGATCACCAGCGCCATCAGCAACGTGAAGATCAATTTCGCCCGTTCCGGTTTCAGCCCCTCGGCTTCCGCCAGCTCCGTATTGACGGTGGAGGCAAGCAGCGATCGCCACAGGAACACCATGGAGACGATGACAACCAGTCCGCCGCCCCAGATCAGTGCAATATCGCTGCGGGTGACGGCGAGAATGTCGCCGAACAGGAACGAGACGAGATCGATGCGGACCCAGCTCATGAAGGCAACGATGACAAGGCCGATCGCCAATGCGGAGTGGGACAGGATGCCCAGCAGCGCATCGGCGGACAGCGCCTGCCGCCGTTGCAGGAAAATCAAAAGGAGCGACACGGCCGACGCGACCAGAAACACGCTGACAATGAGGTTCAGCTGCAGCAGCAGAGACAGGGCAACACCCAGAAGCGCCGAATGGGCCATGGTATCGCCAAAATAGGCCATGCGCCGCCAGACGACAAAGCAGCCAAGCGGACCGGCTGTCAATGCAACCCCAATGCCGGCGACCATGGCGCGGACGAAGAAATCGTCAAACATGGCGTTCTCCCTGCCGCTGGTTAAGGTGGGCGTCGTCGTCACGTTCATGGCCGCAGCCGCATTCTCCATGATCATCGTGGCGGTGGCCGTGGTCATGATGGTCATGCCCGTGGTCATGATGAAGATCATGCCCGTGATGGTGACCATCCTCGGGGTGGCAATGGTCCGTCACCGTGCCATCCGCATGTTGCACCCGGCCGTCCGGCAAATGGGTGTGATCATGATGGTGACTGTAGACGGCCAGCCCCTTCGCCGCCGCGCCGCCAAACAGGCGCATATATTCCGGACTCTGGCTCACCGCCTGCGGTGTGCCGCGGCAGCAGACATGGCCGTTGAGGCATATCACCGTATCGGTTTCCGCCATCACTACATGCAGATCATGCGAGATTAACAGAATTCCGCAATTATTTGAATTCCTGATATTTTTTATCAGATCATAAAGCGCGATCTCGCCGGAGAAGTCCACCCCCTGCACGGGTTCGTCAAGAACCAGAAGGTCGGGCTTGCGGGCAATGGCGCGGGCAAGAAGCGCGCGTTGGAACTCGCCACCGGACAGATGCTGCACCTCGGCATTGGCAAGATGCGCGATACCGGTCGCATTCAGAGCGGCGTCTATTTCGCGGGCAGCGAGCGGTCCTGTCAGTGTCATCAGTCGGCGCACCGAAAGCGGCATTGTCCAGTCGACCGAAAGCTTCTGCGGCACATAACCCACTTTCAGACCAGCCTTGCGGGTAACCACCCCCTCGGTTGGTTTGACGACACCAATCGCCATTTTCGCGCTCGTGGACTTGCCTGATCCGTTCGGCCCGATCAGTGTGACGATCTCGCCCTTGCTGACGGAAAACTCCACGCCGCGCACCAGCCAGCGGCCGTTGCGCTGGACGCCGGCATTGGCAAGGGAGACCAGTATCTCGTTACCCGGATGGGCGGAATGAAGCATGGGATTGTCCGTTTGGCGATGTTGCTTACCGCTATCGCATACGTTATAGAGTTACGCAATAAATGTAATAACATAACTAACGTTCTTCAAGTGGAGTGCATTTCATGAAATCGATCCTGATCCCGCTCGCGGCCTCCATGGCAATCGCGGTCGCCGCTTCGGGCGCCACCGCTGCACCCGAGGTCGTGGTGTCGATCAAGCCCGTCCACTCCCTCGTTGCGGCCATCATGCAAGGTGTCGGGGAACCACAGCTCATCGTCGATGGCGCGGCCTCGCCGCATACCTATAATCTCCGTCCGTCGAATGCACGCAAGCTCGAAACGGCGGATGTGGTTTTCTGGGTGGGTCCCGGACTGGAAGCATTTCTGGAGAAGCCGCTGGAAGCGCTGGCCGCCAAGGCGACTGTTGTGGAACTGGAAGATGCCAAGGGGCTGGAAAAGCTGCCCTTCCGTGAAGGGGGGCCCTTTGAAGCGCATGATCATGGTGAAGAAGGCCATGAGGCGAATGACGGTCATGCCGAAAAGCCGGACGCGCACGAGCATGGTCACGAGCATGACGGAGGCGGTCACGCCGGTCACGACGGTGAGAGCCACGACGACCATGAGCATGGCACCTATGACACACATCTCTGGCTTGACCCCGCCAATGCCAAGGCCATGGCCCAGGCAATCGAAACCGCGCTGATCGCGGCCGATCCCGGCAATGCCGCGATCTATCAGTCCAACACAAAGAAACTGATCGATGATCTCGATACACTTGACGCCGAACTGGCCAAAACGGTTCAGCCGGTGAAGGACAAGCCGTTCATTGTCTTCCACGACGCCTACCAATATTTCGAACATCGCTATGGCGTGAAGACGGCGGGATCGATCACCGTCAGCCCCGAAACCCTGCCGGGCGCGGATCGCGTCAAACAGATGCAAGAAAAGGTTCGCCAGCTCGGCGCGACCTGCGTTTTTGCCGAACCGCAATTCGAGCCTAAGCTGGTCTCGGTCATCACCGAAGGTACGGCAGCGAAGTCGGCTACGCTTGATCCGGAAGCGGCAACGCTGGAGCCAGGCCCGGAGCTTTACTTCAAGCTGATGCGCGGTATCGCCGGGTCGCTGAAGAATTGTTTGTCCTGATTGGCACTCATCAAGCCCGGCATGGCCAATGCGCCATGCCGGCTCGGTCTTGCGTGTGCCTTAAGGCTTCGGCGCCATGGAGGACCAGACCGGGCGGCTGATACTCTGCAGAGTTTCCGCGGGCGCGCCGTTGATGCGGGCCAAAAGGGCTTTCGCAAGCTCCCTGCCCGCCAGTTTGATATCCTCATTGACGGTATGGATCTGCGGCTTGATCCAGTTCAGGAATTCGGCGGACTGTTTCGAGACGATGTCGATGTCCTTTCCGATTTTCACGCCCGCGGCCTCGAACCCGGCCACCAGCGCTATGGTGCTGCTGCCACTGATCGAAACGATGCCATCGGGACGATCATCGGACTGCATGAGCCTCTGACCGAAATCGCGGATTTTTTCCAGCGGCGTTTCGATTGTAACGGTGTCCAACGGAAATTCGGTAAGGCCGAAATCCCTGATTGCCCGATTAAACCCCTTGCGAGCGTGGTCGTGAAACGAAAAACGTGACGGCGGCACGATGACGGCGATCTTCCTGCGTCCGCATTGAGCCAATCGCTCGACCGCTTCGTAGGCGTAGGCTTCATTGTCAAAATCATGAAAGGCATGGTCGATGCCCATGTCCGAACGTCCATGGGTGACGAAGGGCATCTTGCGCTCCGTCATGAAACGGACTCGCGGATCGTTAGGTTCGATCTTCGAAATGATGACGCCATCCGCCGATCCCGTTTCGAGAATGTAGCGGATCGGCACCATGGAATCCTTGGCGTGGATATGGGGCGTTACGACCAGATGATATTGGGTCGAGGACAGAACCTCGGTGATGCCGAACACCATCTGGCTGGTAAAACCCATCAGCTCTTCATCGACGCTGAGAACGAGGGCAATCACATTGGTCTTGCCGGTGCGAAGGCGCACGCCGGCGCGGTTTGGCTGATAGCCGATCTGGCGGGCAATCAGCCGCACGCGCTCCTTGGTCTCCGCGCCGATATCAGGCGCATCCTTGAGAGCGCGCGAAACGGTGGTGATGCCGAGGCCCGTCATGTAAGCGATGGTCTTCAGGGTCGGGCGCTCGCCCGTCGTCACGGGCGCTTCGCTCCCGCCGGATTTACCAGTATCGTTCATGTCATTTCGCCATGCTTGACCGAACGGTGATCATAGATAGCTTTTACGTCGTTGCAAAGGCAAAGGTCCTCAACCGGGATCCGCTTTCCGCGCGGGAGCCCCTGTTTGGGCTATAACGATGTAGCTCGAAAAAATGTCCGGTTCTTACTGCGCTTTTCTCTCGCCCGCCCGTGATGGCTGCGTAGCCAATATATGATTTAATCATAAACATTGAAAAATTATAATAACTTATTGATATAATATCGAAAAATAAAATAACCTTTAGACCGATCCATCCGGCCGCGATTGATGCTCCGTTCCAGAAATTTTTCCTGACATATGTTGTACCTGAAAGACATGACGGAATGGAGGTTTTACGGTAACGTTGCCGAAGGGAGGGTATCATGAGACCGAGCAAGCGGGCGGTTAGCCACTTGCGGCGTCCATCCTCCCCAGATTCTGACACAAGCCTGCATCACAATGCCGGCTTTCTTATTTGAATTCATAAATGCAGGGTTCCGTCATGATTTCTTCCTCCACGCCCGAAACCGTCATCGATCTGGCAGGGCTCTGGCGTCTGACATCAGTGGACAGAGATCATACGACCGAGCTTACCGTCCCTGGGGATATCCATACGGCACTCAAAGATGCGGGCATCATTCCAGAACCCTACCACGGAGCCAATGAAAAGGCCGTGCAATGGGTGGCCCAACAGGACTGGGTTCTTGAGCGAACGTTCATCCTCGATGAGGCGGACGCAAGCTGGTATCTCGACATCGACTATCTCGACACCGTCGCGATTGTCTTCGTGAACGACGTTCCGGTGCTCAGCGCGGACAATTGCTTCCGTCGCTACCGCCCTGACATTTCCCGTGCAGTGCGCCCCGGTGAAAACACCATTCGCATCCATTTCCACTCCAATATAACCGCCGGGGCGGAGCGGCAGGCGCGCCAGCCGTTTTATATACCCTATCACCCGGGGAATTCGCCCATCGCCAATGGCAATATGCTGCGCAAGCCGCAATGCCATTTCGGCTGGGACTGGAACATCGCGATCGCGCCACTCGGGCTTTACGGCAAAATCCTGCTGAAACGGCTCGATACGGCCCGGATCGAGCATGTCGTTACCTCACAGCGCCATATCGACGGCGGCGTCGAGCTGCATGTCGCCGTCACCCTCTTTGCCGAGGGACCGGCAAGCCTGCCGGTTTATCTGTCTCTCAACGATGAAAGGCTGAGGCTCGATTGCGGCGTCGGCGCAGGCGAAACCGTGGTGCGTCACGTCTTCTTCGTGGAAAATCCGGAGCTCTGGTGGCCGGCCGGCAGTGGCGAGCAGACGCTCTACACGCTGATGGTTGAGCTGCCCGATGAGACTGTGACCCGGCAGATCGGCTTCAGGACCATCGAGCTTCTGACCGATAAGGATGAGGCTGGCAGCCGCTTCGCGTTCCGCATCAACGGCCGGGAAATCTTCTGCCGCGGTGCCAACTGGATTCCCGCAGATGCGCTCTATTCGCTCACCAGCCGGGAAAAGACCGAAGACCTCCTCTGCTCCGCGGTCGAGGCTAACATGAACATGATCCGGGTCTGGGGCGGCGGATTTTATGAGGAAGACTGGTTCTACGATCTCTGCGACCATCTTGGCCTGCTGGTGTGGCAGGACTTCATGTTCGCCTGCAATCTTTATCCCTGCAGCGAGGACTTTCTCGATAATGTCGAACACGAGGTTGATTATCAGGTGAAACGCCTCTCCTCGCATCCTTCCATCGCGCTCTGGTGCGGCGATAACGAGCTGGTGGGTGCACTGACCTGGTTCGATGAGTCCCGCAACAATCGCGACCGATACCTTGTGGCTTATGACCGACTGAACCGCACCATTGAAAAGGCCCTGAAAAAGGCCGCTCCCGAAGCCCTGTGGTGGCCATCAAGCCCCGCCTCCGGTTATCTCGATTATGGCGATGCCTGGCACGCGGATGGTTCCGGCGACATGCATTACTGGTCCGTGTGGCACGAGAACAAGTCATTCGACAATTACCGTTCGGTGAAGCCGCGTTTCTGCTCGGAATTCGGTTTCCAGTCCTACACCTCCATGCCGGTCATCCGCACCTATGCGGAAGACAAGGACATGAACATCGCCTCCCCCGTCATCGAACTGCACCAGAAAAATGCCGGCGGCAACGAGCGGATCGCCGGTACGATGTTCCGCTACTTCCGCTTCCCAAAGGACTTCGAGAATTTCGTTTATCTGAGCCAGGTCCAGCAGGCATTGGCTATCCGCACGGCCGTCGATTACTGGCGCTCGCTGAAGCCGCATTGCATGGGAACGCTATACTGGCAGCTGAACGACACCTGGCCGGTCGCCTCGTGGTCAAGCCTCGATTATGGCGGCGGCTGGAAGGCGCTGCATTATGCCGCCCGCCGCTTCTTCCAGCCAGTAACGGTTTCGGCTATCCCTGCGGAGGATGGACGCCGAATAAACTTCTCCATGGTGAACGACACGGCGGAAGACGTCGAGATCGACATGAATATCGTTGCCCTGACTATGGACGGCAACCGAGTGCCGTTGAAATCCGCCAACGGCACCTGCACGACCGACAAGGCCGCTACGCTGACCGACATCGACATGAGCAGCCTGCCTGACGGCACCATCCTTGCCTGGAGCTTCATCGCCTCCAACGGCATGACCGGGGAAGGCCACCATGTGCGCGACACCTATAAAGCGCTGGAACTTCTGCCCGCCGGTCTGACATTCACCACCAGCTCACTGAAAAACGGGCAGTTCGAAATAGATGTCACCGCAAGCGGGCTTGCGCTCTTCGTCATGCTGGAGGCAGATCAGCCCGGGCGTTATTCCGACAACCTTTTCGATCTCGCCGCCGGCGAAACGCGGCGTATCATCTTCACCCCGAAAGCGGGCGGCGGACAGCCGCACTTCCGTGTCTTCGATCTTCATGGCTGCCAGTCCCCGCATTGAAACGACGCGGAGAAAGGCATAACCATCCTGTTCGGGAAGACAGGCGTCGCGGCCTGCCCTCATCAGTTCAAATGGTTGCCGGGTTCTTCGGCAGCCGATCATCAGCAAGTGGAGGAAGACCCATGGTTTGGCAACCGGCCGAAAACCGTTACACGTCCATGAAATACAATTATTGCGGAAAGACCGGACTGAAACTGCCGGCGATCTCGCTGGGACTCTGGCATAATTTCGGCAACGATACGCCGCATCAGACGAAACAGGCCATCTGCCGCCGTGCCTTCGATCTCGGCATTACCCATTTCGACCTCGCCAACAATTATGGCCCGCCGCCCGGCAGCGCCGAGACCGCCTTCGGCGAAATCCTGAGGACGGATTTCCGGGGTTATCGTGACGAGATGATCATCTCCTCCAAGGCGGGTTACAACATGTGGCCAGGCCCTTACGGCGAATGGGGCAGCCGCAAATATCTTATCGCCTCCTGCGACCAGAGCCTGAAACGCATGGGGCTGGATTACGTCGATATCTTCTATTCTCACCGTTTCGATCCCAACACGCCGCTTGAGGAAACCTGTGGTGCGCTCGATCAGATCGTGCGTTCGGGCAAGGCGCTTTATGTCGGCATCTCTTCCTACAATTCGAAGCGCACCCGCGAGGCAGCTGCCATCCTGAAGGACCTCGGCACGCCCTGCATCATCCACCAGCCGAGCTATTCGATGATCAACCGCTGGATTGAAGAAGATGGTCTCGTTGATACGCTGGAGGAACTAGGCATTGGCTCCATCGTCTTCTCGCCGCTGGCGCAGGGCATGCTGACGACGAAATATCTCGGCGGCGTGCCCGATGGCAGCCGCGCATCGCAGAGCAAGTCGCTGAACCCGGCTTTCCTCAACGAACGTAATGTCGAGAATATCCGTGCGCTGAACGGCATCGCCGAACGCCGCGGCCAGACACTGGCGCAGATGGCCATCGCCTGGGTGCTGCGTGGCGGTCGCATCACCTCGGCGCTGATCGGCGCCAGCCGCGTCGAGCAGGTTGAAGACTGTGTGAAAGCGCTGGACAAACCGGATTTCACGACCGAAGAACTCGCTGAAATCGACCGCTATGCCAAGGACGCGGATATCAACCTCTGGGCAAAATCTGCCGAACGCGTCTGACCGAGGAGAGACCGCCCGGTTATTCCGGGCGGTCCGACCGCGTCAAGAAACTTCAAAACAAAAGATTAACTTCCGCCTCTAAGCCTTAACAACCATTACATAATTGTAATTTTAAATTCAGTTTCCGTTCATTCGTTTATTCGTAAGTTCTTCTCATTGAAACACGAGAGGAAACTTCCATGAAAAAGTTCGTCACCATTCTTCTGGCTGCAACCGTTCTCGCGGCCCCGATGGCTCAGGCGCAGGGCCGTCACGATGATCGCCACCGCGGCGTCACCGTCGAGCGTCATGTCACGAAAAAGGTCATCGTCAAGAAGCACCGCTGGGATCGTGGTCAGCGCCTCTCGCCAGCAGAGCGTCGTCATTTCGTCGATCGTCGCGATTATCGCCGTTACCGCCTGGCCGAACCGCGCCGCGACCAGCGCTGGGTGCGCGTTGACAACCAGTTCCTGCTCATCAATGCCGTCAGCGGCCTGATCGTCGGCCTTGCCGCCGCTCGCTAATTCCAAGCACCGGTGAAATGAAAAAGGCCCGCTTGCGCGGGCCTTTATCTTTATCCAATGGCCGATCAGAAAATATCGGCGCCGCTGCCCCACGGGCCATGCGGCTTGTCCACGCCGTCGGTGCGTTCGAAACCATGCGCGCCGAAGAAGTCGCGCTGCGCCTGGATGAGATTGGCGCTGCCGCGGCCGCGACGATAGGCGTCGAAATAGCCAAGGGCGGAAGCCAGCGCCGAAACCGGCAGGCCCGACAGGGCAGCGTAAGAAACGACGCGGCGCAGCGGCGCATCGGTTTCCTTGACGACGGCGGAGAAAGCCGGCGTCACGATGAGGTTGGCCACATGCGGATCCTTGGTAAAGGCCGAGGTGATCTCATCGAGGAACTCCGAGCGGATGATGCAGCCGGCGCGCCAGATGCGGGCAATCGTCGGCATCGGCAGGTTCCAGTTGAACTCCTTCGAAGCGGCCGACATGATGGCGAAGCCCTGCGCATAGGCACCGACCTTGGCGGCCAGAAGCGCGCTTTCCAGATCGGCGATGAAGGCCTTCCTGTCGGCCGGTGCGGCTGCAAGGGCCGGAAGGCCGAAGATCTTCTCGGCAGCTTCGCGCTCATCCTTCTGCGAGGAGAGAATACGGGCAGCCACGGCCGCTTCGATGGCGGTTGCGGCGACGCCCATGTTCTGCGCCTCGATGACGGACCATTTGCCGGTGCCCTTCTGGCCGGCCTTGTCGAGGATCAGATCGACCATCGGTTTGCCGGTGATCGGATCGGCGGCGCGCAGAACCTTTTCGGTGATTTCGATCAGGTAGGAATTAAGACGGCCCTTGTTCCATTCACCGAACACATCGGCGATTTCGGCAGCGCTCATCTTCAGACCGTCACGCAGGATGCCGTAGATTTCCGCGATCATCTGCATGTCGGCATATTCGATACCGTTATGGATGGTCTTGACGAAGTGGCCAGCACCATCATTGCCGAGCCATGCCACGCACGGATCGTCATTATATTTGGCCGAGATGGAGGTGAGCACTTTCTCGACGCGCTTCCAGCTGTCCTCGGTGCCGCCAACCATGATGGACGGTCCATGACGCGCGCCCTCTTCGCCACCCGAAACGCCCATGCCGATAAAGGTGAGGCCGCTGTCCTTCAGATTGTCGAAACGGCGGATCGTGTCGCGGAAATTCGCATTGCCCGCGTCGATCATGATGTCGCCGTTCGAAAGATGCGGCTTCAGGATTTCCATCTGCTGGTCGACCGGATCGCCAGCCTTGATCATGATGATGATCGGGCGCGGAGGACGAATGGCGGCAACGAATTCCTCGATGGTTTCGCAAGGGATCAATTGTCCCTGCAACTCGCCGGCTTCAGCGTAGAATTTTCTCGTCGCTTCAGGGGTTCGGTTGAATACGGCGATCTTGTTGCCCTTTTCGGCGATGTTGAGCGCCAGGTTAGAGCCCATGACGCCGAGACCGATCAAACCGATTTCTGCCTGTTCCACGGATGTGCCTCCATCTTGCTTTTTGGTGGTCGTGTTGTGGCACTGTAATCACCAAACGGCAAGGCTGGGCGTGACTGAAACGATTAAATTTTGATGACGCAAATCAGCTTTGCATATTTGCGGCAGGTCATGGCCCATTCGAAATCGAGGATCGCGGCCGGTTATCACCATCGTCCAGCGCCCGCCAGGCGGCCCCATCCATGTCCTCATACTGGCCCGAACGCACCGACCAGAGGAAGGCAAAAAGTCCGAGTGCGCCTAATAGCAGCGCAACGGGAATGAGATAGATCAGCATGTTCATGCCAGTTGCGCCCCCTCGCCCGCAAACCCGGTCTCTGGTTCATTCCGACGACCGGCGGATCCGGCGAGGCGCAATGCGTTGGCGACGACGATCAGCGACGATGTCGACATGGCGATGGCCGCGATCATCGGCGTCGCATAACCAGCAATCGCGATCGGCACAGCAATGATATTATAGCCGATGGCAAGCGCGAAGTTCTGCCGGATGAGCTTTCCGGCCTGCTGCGATGTCTCGATCGCGAAAGGCACGGCATCGAGGTCCTCCTGCATGAAAACAAAATCGGCGGCCTGCCGGCCGATATCGGCCGCGGTGGCGGGCGCCACAGAAACATGTGCGGCGGCGAGCGCCGGCGCATCGTTGATACCGTCTCCCACCATCAGGACTTTGTGCCCTTCCCCGGCAAGCGAGGCGCAACGCGCCGCCTTGTCCTTCGGCGACAGGTCCGCGCTCCAGTTGGCGATCCCCAGCCGGTCGGCCATGGCGCTGACAGCTGCTGCCCGGTCACCCGAAACGATTTCCTGAGCCAAACCCCGCACCGACAGGCTGCGCAATGCCGCAGCCGCACCTGCGCGCGGATTGTCATCGAAACCGAAGCTCACCAGAAGGCGGCCATCGAGTGACAACACCACCTCCGACCGCGCATTGCCGTTGTCGGCACCCTCATCATCCGGGCACGCGAAACGGCGGTTGCCGAGCCGATAGGTTCCCACATCAGTCTTCGCCTCGACGCCCGAACCCGGGATTTCATGCACCGTCTCATACGCCGGCAAAGGGCCGCTGTAGGCGGCATGCAGAGCTTTTGAGAGGGGATGGCGGGAATGGGCAGCAAGTCCTGCCGCAATTGCCATGGTGGCGGGCTTCACCTCGCCCGTCTCGACCAGTCGCGGCCTGCCGATGGTCAATGTGCCGGTCTTGTCGAACAGTACGGTATCGATCTCCGCCAGTCGCTCCATGGCCGACCCTTCCTTGACCATGATCCCGTGCCGGAAAAGCCTTCCCGCGGCCACCACCTGCACGACGGGAACGGCAAGGCCGAGCGCGCAGGGGCAGGTGATGATGAGAACCGCGATGGCGATCAGCATCGCCTGTTTCCAGTCGCCACCGAAGAAGCCCCATCCGAGAAACGACACAAGCGCCAGAAGATGGACGACGGGCGAATAATAGCTTGCGGCCCGGTCGGCAATACGGCGGTAACGCGCTCGCCCACCTTCGGCCGCCTCCATCAGACTGATGACCTCCGACAGGAATGAATCCCTGGCCGAGGCGGTCACCCGGGCCACCAGCGAACCGGTAAGGTTCAGCGTACCCGCCTGCAGGCTGTCACCCGCCGCAACCCGCCGTGGCGCGCTTTCACCATTGACGATCGACATGTCGAGATCGCTGCTGCCACTCTCGACCACCGCGTCCACCGCCACACGGTCTCCTGCCGCTATCGCAATCGACATTCCCGGCTCGATATCAGCAAGCGGGCGGTATTCGCGTGTTCCGTTCTCACCGAGGACGGTCGCGCCCCGTGGCGAGAGCCGGGCGAGCCCGGCAATCGCCGAACGAGCCTTGTCGCGCATGATGTGATCGAGCGTGCGGCCGATCAGCAGGAAGAACAGCAGCGACACCGTCGCATCGAACCAGGCATGTTCACCGTGGTGGATCGTCTCCCACAGCGAAACGGCATAGGACAGCGTGATGGCCAGTGCGATCGGCACGTCCATGTTGGTGCGGCCGTGTTTCAGCGCGCTCCAGGCCGACTGATAAAAGAAACGCCCACCGTAGATCAGCGCCGGGGCGGCGATCATCGCCGAAATCCAGTGAAACATGTCGCGCGTCGCCGCATCCGCCCCGGACCAGACGGAAACGGACAAAAGCATGATATTGGCCGAGGCAAAGCCGCATAGCGCAACCGCCCTGATCAGCTGCGAACGCAACGCGTCGGAAGCGTCCTGACCACTGGCGAAAAGATGCGTGCGGTATCCCGTCGCCAGAATGGCGCGGGCAAGGTCGGCGGGATCAGTCCTGACACCCTCGACCTCTTGTCTCCAGACAATCGCAACACGCTTGGACGAAAGGTTCAACCGCGCCCGCTCCACCTGCGGCAAGCGGCCGAGCGCGCTCTCCACGGTGGTAATGCAGGCGCCGCAATAAACATCCGGCACGCTGAGATCGGTCTGGCGGAGACCCTGCCCGAGATCACGGCTTGCCAGCATCAGCTCCTCTGACGACGGTGGATTGACCGGATCGGCAAGCTGCAGCGATCCTTCCGTCCCCGGTGCACAACAGCTCATTGGCGCCCCCTGACAACGGCGATCCGCGTACCCTCGTGCACGATGATCCGGCCGTTCTTGACGGCTGTAATTTCTACGATCCACTGACCCGGCAGCATGTCATGCGGGCCGGTAAAGACCCCTTTGGCAACCGGGGTCAGCTCCATGTCGAAATTCTGGCGCTCCCCGACGGGCCGGCGAAAATGCGCGATCACCTGATCGGTATCGACCGGGCCGGTATCGGGATGAAAGACCTCGTAGCGGACCGTCCTTTCGTCCACCGCAAGTTTACCCTTGATGCCGGTCGCCGCCCTCGCCTTGGCTGCTTCCGCCTTCGCGTTGAACTGCTGGCTGGCCACATAGGTATTCGGCACGACAAGCCCGCTCCAGCTGTTGACCGCGTTCCAGGCCATCACCATGTTGACGGTGATGACGGTGCCGAAAAACAGCAGCATGACGCCCAGCATATGCCAGCCGGTAAAAGTGAAACCGGACGTGTGACGATTGTTCACGGTCATTTTGTCGCTCCCGGAGCGTTGAAAACAGCGTCATAGCGGGCCGTCTCATGGCCGCCCGTATCGCTGACGATAAACTCGAAATTTTCCGCGGCCCGAGCGACGCGCCCGCCCGGCCGGGTGACGAAGACCTTCAGCGTCGTCGCTTCATCCGGCTCCACCGTCACCTCAAAGGCACGCGCGGCCGCATCGGGCATACCGTTTATCTTCATCACGGCATCAGGAAGGCCATTGATGGTCAGGCTCATTGTGCGCGGCTGCGGCACCATGTTGAGGATGCGCACGGTGTAGCCGTTACGGATGGATCCGTTCGATTCCAGCACATATTGCGGATTGCGGTCGTGCAGAACATTGAGCGCCAGCCGCTCGCGCGTCACCAGCGCAGACAGCATGCCGATGCCGACAGCCGCCCAGATGGCAGTATAAAGCAGCGTGCGCGGACGGAAGATGATGCGCCAGTTGAAGTGGCGCACGCGCTTGCTGAACTTGCCGTCTTCCTCACGCACGTTGGCTGGGCGGATTGCGTGCTGACCGTTGCCGGTCGCGAGCGCCATGTTGGATTGATACTCGGCAAGCGTGGCATAGGCGATCAGGCCACGCGGCTTGCCGATCTTGTCCATCACCCCGTCGCAGGCATCGATGCAGAGCGCACAGGTGATGCATTCCAGCTGCTGCCCGTCCCTGATGTCGATGCCCATGGGACAGACCGCGACGCAAGCGTTGCAATCGACGCAATCGCCGACGCTCTCCCCCGCTGCGGCGGCCTTTTTGGCGTGCCGTGAGCGTGGCTCGCCGCGCCAGTCGTTATAGGTGACGACAAGCGAATTCTCATCCAGCATCGCCGCCTGAATGCGTGGCCAAGGGCACATGTAGGTGCAGACCTGTTCCCGCATCAACCCGCCAAAGACATAGGTCGTGGCGGTGAGGATGGCGACGGTCGAATAGGCAATCATGGGCGCCTGGCCGGTGACGAATTCCCGCGCCAGCGTCGGCGCATCGGCGAAGTAGAAAATCCAGGCGCCGCCGGTCAGGGCGCCAATCACCAGCCAGATCGCGTGCTTCAACACTCGCTTGCGGAATTTGCCGACTGTAAGGGGCGCGGCGTCCAGCTTCATGCGTGCATTTCGGTCACCCTCGATCGCCCGTTCGACGACGAGAAACAGGTCCACCCACACTGTCTGGGGACAGGTGTAACCGCACCATGCACGTCCCACGGCGGAGGTAACGAGAAACAGCCCCAACCCCGCCATGACCAGCAATCCCGCGACGAAGAAAAATTCCTGCGGCCAGATTTCGATGAAAAAGAAATAAAAGCGTCGATTGGCGATATCGATCAATACTGCCTGATCGGGCGCATAGGGGCCACGGTCCCAACGCAGGAACGGCGTGAGATAATAAATGCCGAGCGTGACGAGCATGACAAGCCATTTGAACCGCCGGAACCGACCTTCCGCGCGCTTGGGAAAAATTTTCCTGCGTGCTTCGTAAAGCGGTTTGCGCGTTTTTGCGGAATTGACGGCCTCCGCGTCCAGCCTTTCAACGGGCTGCTGCGGGCGTTCCTGTCCGGCGCGATAGATGTTCATGATAGGAGTCCGGTTTTTATCTCCTTGCTTTCTCCCATCTCTGCGGTGAAACATCCTTGACTTGCATCAAGTGACGACAAAGTGGCGCAGCAAGAGGAGCGTGCCGCACGAGGAGGATGAAATGTCTGTCATGCAGTCGAGAATCATTCATCTGTCTATCGAGAAGCCGTGGAGTCACGTCTATGACTTCGTTTCCGATCCGAACAACATGGCTCGCTGGGCTGCCGGACTGGCAGGTGGCCTCAGGCCGGATGGCCAAGACTGGATCGCCGAAGGCGGACCACTCGGCGAGGTCAGGGTGAATTTTGCGCCAGCAAACGAATTCGGGGTCGTGGATCACGTCGTCACCTTGCCCGATGGCCTCAAGGTCTATAACGCGCTCAGGGTGACCCCGAACGGCGGTGGCGCCGAGGTCAGTTTCACGCTGCTTCGTCTTGAGGGGATGACGGACGAGGATTTCAACGGGGATGCGAGGGCTGTCACAGCCGATCTCGAAGCCTTGAAGGCGCTGCTCGAAGAGACGTGATGGAGTAAATGATGACGGAAAATGGCAACGACCGGCGAATCGACTATGTCGAATTCAACGTGAGCGATATTGAGCGCAGCAAAGCCTTTTACGGCGGCGCTTTCGGCTGGTCTTTCAAGGATTACGGTCCGCAATATTGCGAATTTTCCGACGGCCGCCTGACCGGCGGTTTTACCACCACGGCGCCGGTTTCCGCGAAGGGTGGACCGCTGGTTATTCTCTATGCGGCTGATATCGACGATGCCCAGCGGCAGGTGGCGGCGGCGGGTGGCGAGATAACCGTCGCAATCTTCGCCTTTCCCGGCGGACGCCGGTTCCATTTTACCGATCCCGATGGATATGAACTGGCGGTCTGGTCTGCGGCGTAAGACGTTTCAGCAAACGTCAACTCTCGGCTTTGCGCGGAATAATGACTTGGAATAAGGGGCGGCCGGGAGCGCTCAGCGTTCCCAGTCCTCCCGCTCGCGTGTGGTCGTCTTCCCGAGCTTGCGTTCCAGCTCTGCGGCCTGCGCTTCGGACAGGCGAACATCGAGGGCAACCGAACCATCCTCGTGATCTTCCCGCCCGTCGACGATGGAATTGCTGTAGACCCAGGAAATCAGCGGCAATTGTTCAACGGACAGGACCACGGTCGTCTCCGTCAGGACACCGGAGAGGCGTTTCGAAATCTCGTCCATCAGGGCATCGACGCCCTCGCCGGTGATCGCAGAGACAGCACGAATATTGGCGCTGCCTTCGGCTCTTTGCATGATGGCGTCGTGGGCTTCCGGATCGAGGCGGTCAACCTTGTTCCAGACCTCGATGATACGGTGCTCGGCTTCCTTTTCGTCAATGCCGAGATCGCCGAGAATACGCAGCACATCCGCCGACTGCGCGGCATTGTCCGGATCGGACATATCGCGGACATGCAGGATGAGATCGGCTTCCAGCACTTCTTCCAGCGTCGCACGGAAAGCCGCGACCAGATGTGTCGGCAGATCCGAAATGAAGCCGACCGTATCAGACAGGATCACCGTGCGGCCGTGCGGCAGTTTCATGCGCCGCAATGTCGGATCGAGTGTGGCGAACAGCATGTCCTCGGCCAGAACGCCCGCACCGGTAATGCGGTTGAACAGCGTCGACTTGCCGGCATTGGTATACCCGACCAGCGCCACGATCGGATGCGGCACCTTGCGGCGCTTGGCGCGATGAAGCTGGCGGGTTCGCACCACCTGCTCCAGTTCCCGCTCAAGCTTGACGATGCGTTCCTGAAGCAGGCGCCGGTCAGCCTCGATCTGCGTTTCACCAGGGCCGCCCATGAAGCCCGCGCCACCGCGCTGGCGTTCAAGGTGTGTCCAGCTTCGAACGAGGCGACCCTTCTGATAGTTCAGATGCGCAAGATCGACCTGCAGCGTACCCTCCTTGGTGGAGGCTCGGCGCCCGAAGATTTCCAGGATCAGGCCCGTTCGGTCGATGACCTTGGCATTCCAATGCTTTTCGAGATTGCGCTGCTGCACCGGCGTCAGCGGATGGTCGACAATGACCAGGCCGGAATTGGTTTCATCCAGAAGATGACCGATTTCCTCGATCTTGCCGGTGCCGAACAATGTCGCCGGGCGTGGCTGGTTGACCGCGACGATGAGCCCCTGGGTCACCTCGAGATCGATGGCGAGCGCTAGCCCCTTCGCTTCCTCAAGCTTCGCCTCGACCGAGCGGCCAGCCGCGGCAGGTAATGCAGCCGCGTCGCGGGTGTCGCGCTGCTTCAGGACCGGCACAAGAACCACGGCGCGCATGTCGTCGCGGTGTTTTTCCTGCTCGGGAATGATCGATTCGTTCGAGGTGTCGCGGGTCGAAATGGCAGTCCTCATCGGGAAAGACGGTTGGAATTCGTCCGCGCCGGCGCGGACGTCAATAGGAAGCAACCGCCCAGCGGCAAATAAGTTCCCGGCGCGGCTGGTTCCATTAAGACGAGAAGGTCAGGACGCCTCGCGTGCAGCGCCTTCTTCGTTTTCGAACATCTGCATCGGCTGACCCGGCATGATGGTCGAAATAGCGTGCTTGTAGACAAGCTGTGCGTGATCGTCGCGACGCAGAAGCTCGCAGAAATTGTCGAAAGCCGTGACCACGCCCGTGAGCTTGACACCGTTGATCAGGAAGATCGTCAGCGCAATGTTCTTCTTGCGAACCGTGCTGAGGAACAGATCCTGAAGATTCTGCGAGCGGTCCGGACCTTCTTCGATTTCGAGTTCCAGCGGCTGTCCGGGCATGATGGTCGAGATCGCATGCTTGTAAACCAGCTGCGAATGACCGTCCCGGCGCAGCAGAACGCAGAAATTATCGAAGGACGTTATCACGCCCGTGAGCTTCACACCGTTGATCAGGAAGATCGTCAGTGAAATCTTTTTCTTGCGTACGGTGTTGAGGAAAAGATCTTGAAGGTTTTGAGAACGTTCCGCCATGGCGCCGCTTCTTTCTTTTTTGCCGGCAGGGATACCGGAAAATAATCAATCAATAATAAGCCGGCCAAATCTCGTCCCCCGTTTGGCCGACCTCAAACTCTGGTATCAAATCGTGTCTTGTTCGGCAACGGCGAAAACAGCCGAATGGGTACGAGTATTGACCCGTTTTCTGCCGTCGAAACAGTCAGAAATATTGTATCGAAACGCGGAAAAGCTGTTCCACGTCCCGCACCGCGTCGGCGGAGGCGAACAGTACGACACGGTCTTTCGCCTTGATCTTGGTGCTCCCGTCCGGCCGGATGACCACGCCATCGCGATATATCGCGCCGATACGGACGCCTTCGGGCATTTCAACGTCACGAAAGGACTGACCGACGAGCGGTGACGTTTCCAGCGCCTCCGCCTCGATCACCTCTGCCGAACCGCGCTGCACGGCATAGACGGAACGAATACGACCCTTGCGCACATGCTGGAGAACGCGGGAAATGGTGACCGCCCTCGGATTGATATAGGCGTCAAGTCCGAGCGAGTCGGCAACCTCGTGAAAGGAGGAACTGTTCAAAAGCGCGAGGTTCGACTTGCAGCCGAGTTGCTTGGCCATGACCGCAGCCAGGATATTGGTCTGGTCGTTATTGGTCAGGGTGACGATCAGGTCCGCGTCCTGAATGTCGGCCTGCATGAGAATTTTCTGGTCCAGCGCTGAACCATGCATGACGATGGTGTGGCTGAGCTGTTCCGATGCGGCAACTGCCCTGTCGCGATCCGCTTCGATTATCTTCACCCGCGTCTTTGGCTGCAACTCCTCGATCTTGCTTGCAACGAAGTGGCCGATATTGCCCGCGCCCGCAATAACGATGCGCTGCGCCTCCTGCTCTTCGTGACCGAACAGGCTGAGCGTGCGGCGGGCGTGTTGCCGCTGGCAGATGACGTAGGCAAGGTCGCCGACCCGCAATTGTTCGGAAGAATGCGCCACCTTGAGGAAACCATCCCGGTAGACACCCACAACCGTCGCGATGAGGTCTGGAAAGAGGCTGGAGAGTTGCTGCAACGGCGTATTGATGACCGGGCAATCCTCCATACATTCGATGGCCAGCATGTAGACCGTGTCGTCCGCGAAACGCACCACGTCGGTCGCGCCCGGAAAGGCGATGCGCCGCAGCACCATCTTGCCGACTTCAACTTCCGGCGAGATCGTCACGTCGATGGACATGTTTTCCCGGCTGAAGAGATCGGCATATTCAGGCTTAAGATAGCTCTGGTCGCGGATGCGGGCAATCTTGGTCGGCACGCTGAACAAGGCATGCGCAACCTCGCAGGCGACGATGTTGATTTCGTCATGCAGCGTCACGGCGATGATCATGTCCGCCTGGTCCGCTCCGGCCTTGGCCAGCATGTCTGGGTGCGCGCCATGGCCGACGTAACCGCGGACATCAAGCGTCTCTGTGATGGCGGTTATCAAGGACGCGGCGGTATCGATGACGGATACTTCGTTGTCCTCGCGCGACAATTGTTCGGCGATGCCGTAACCCACCTGCCCTGCGCCGCAAATGATGACTCTCATGCTGTCTCTCTGACGGATAATCGGTTACGGCGACCTAGCCCTGGCCCCTTATACGCCGAGAGATTTCAGTTTGCGATGCAGTGCAGAGCGTTCCATGCCGACAAATTCCGCCGTTCGCGAAATATTGCCCCCGAATCGGTTGATCTGCGCCACCAGATAGTCTCGCTCGAACATTTCGCGAGCTTCGCGCAACGGCAGCGTCATGATGTGCTGATCGCCCTGAGCCGATATCTTCGGCAGCATGTCGCCGATATCGGACGGCAGCATGTCAGCAGAGATCGGGGCTTCACCGCCTTCGGGACGCGCCAGTATCATCAACCGCTCGATATTGTTGCGAAGCTGTCGAATGTTGCCCGGCCAGTCATGGGTCTGAAGAACGGCCATTGCGTCGTCGCCGATCTTGCGCGGACGGATGCCAGCCTGTTCGGAAATCTGCCGCATGAACATGTCGACGAGGAAGGGAATATCCTCACGTCGCTCGGACAGCGCCGGTACCTTCACCGGCACGACGGCGAGACGGTGGTAGAGGTCCTCACGGAACTGGCCCTCGGCGATCAGGCTTTCGAGGTGATGGGCCGTCGACGAAATGATGCGCACATCCACCTTCACGCGCTTGCCGCCGCCCACACGCTCGAATTGCTGGTCGACAAGCACGCGGAGGATCTTGTTCTGGGTCTCGCGGGGCATCTCGCCCACTTCGTCGAGATAAAGAACGCCACGATGGGCTTCTTCCAGTGCGCCCACCTTCCGGGGTTGTCCAGGCAGGCCTTCGGTGCCGAAGAGTGCAATCTCCATGCGATCCGGCGTGATCGTCGCGGCGTTAAGGGCAACAAAGGGACCTGTCGCCCGAGACGACTTTTTGTGGATCATCCGCGCCACCAGTTCCTTGCCGGAACCTGACGGGCCGAGAATCATGATTCGGCTGTTGGTGGGCGCGACCCGGTCGATGGTCTGGCGCAGCTGCGATACCGCAAGTGACGCACCGACAAGTTCAACCGCATCCCCCGTGCGCTTCTTGAGCTCCTGAACCTCGCGCTTCAGCTTGGAGTTTTCCAGCGCGCGTTCGGCAATGAGAATCAGACGGTCCGCCTTGAACGGCTTTTCGATGAAGTCGAAGGCGCCGCGCTTGATGGCGTTGACGGCGGTTTCGATATTGCCGTGACCCGAGATCATCACGACCGGAATTTCGGGATGGCGGCTCTTGATCTCGTCGAGCAGCGCCAGACCGTCGAGCTTCGAACCCTGCATCCAGATGTCGAGAAAGATCAGGCGCGGCACGCGTTCCGAAATGGCAGCCAGCGCGCTGTCGCTGTCGAACGCCATACGCGTTTCATGCCCCTCATCGGAGAGAATGCCCGCCACGATTTCGCGAATGTCCGCCTCGTCATCCACGACCAGAATATCAGACGCCATATGCTGCTTCCTTGTTATTTTCGCCGCCGACCGCCTCGATATAGGGCAGCAGCACTCTGATCATGGCGCCGTGGCCATGATCGAACTCCGGCGGGGCATCATGGAGTTCCAGATACCCGCCATGCTCTTCGATGATCTTCTTGACGATGGCGAGGCCAAGGCCCGTGCCCTTATCCCGCATCGTCATATAGGGTTCGAGAATGCGGTGGCGATTTTCCACCGGCAGACCGCGGCCATTGTCGATGATGTCGGCCACAAAACGCGAGTTGGCCTCGTCGAAGGACGCGCGAACGAGGATCTTGCCCGGCCGCTTTTCGCCTTCCACCGCTTCGATGGCTTCCGTCGCGTTCTTGATGAGGTTGCCAAAGGCCTGCCCCAGCATGCGGGCATCGAACATGCCCTCCAGCGGGGTGTCACCCAGCTCCGTCGTGAACTTGGTGTCAGCGGCGCTGATTTCCCGGAGAAACGCTGCGTCCTTCAGGATCGCCCTCAGGTCCGACTTTTCCTTCGTTGGCTTCGGCATACGCGCAAAAGCGGAGAATTCATCCACCATGCGGCCGATATCGCCGACCTGCCGGACGATGGTGTCCGTACACTGGTCGAAGACGGCGCGGTCGCTTTCGTCGATCTGCTTGCCGAAACGGCGCTTGATGCGCTCGGCGGAAAGCTGGATCGGCGTCAGCGGGTTCTTGATTTCGTGCGCGATACGCCGCGCGACATCCGACCACGCCGTCGAGCGTTGCGCGATGACGAGATCGGTGATGTCGTCGAGCGTGATGACGTAGCTGTCACGGCTGTCGCGGGCGTCTTCGCGCGTTACCTGTACATTCAGCGTTCGTTCCTTGCCACGCCGCATAATGTTGATCTGCTTGCGGAAGTTGCCGCGCGACCAGCTGTTGGCCTCGTTGACGACCTGTTCGATCTCAGGCGCGATCTCGGAGAGTTGTGCGCCAATGAGCTGTTCCGACGTTTGTGCGAGGAACTCTTCGCCCGACGGATTGACGATGGTTATCCTGCGGTTTTCGTCAACGCCGATAACCGCGGCGGTCACGCCTGACAGCACGGCCTCGATGAAACGGCGGCGATCATCGATGTCGTCCTTGGCCTCGATGATCTGCTCCTGCTGGCTGCGCAGTTCCGACACCATCTTGTTGAAGGTGCGGGACAGGCGTCCGACGTCGCCATCGACGGCGCGAACGGGAACGAGAACATGCATGTTGCCGGTGGCGACACTGTCTGCGGCGCTGATGAGAAGGCGGATCGGCCGCACGATACGGTCGGCCACCGCAATGGCCGTCCAGATTGCCGCGAGCAGCACGATCAACGCAAAACCGAGATAGAGAATTGCGAAAGCGATCTGCAGCGGGGCGCGGCCTGCCTCCATGGCCTTGTATTCGGCGCGGTTCTCTTCCATCAGCCGCATCGCGCCCATCACCTTGGGATCGACCGCACGCACCGTATAAAGGAATGTGCCGCTGATGCCTTCGAGCTTGATGATGGCGCCTACGAGGTTGGTAATACCGGGCGGGATCAGCGTCGGCTGGCCGGCGGCCGCCTTTTCGAGCGCGTCATGCGGTATCGCAGGAAGCGGCTTTTCCGTCTTGATGTCGGCCTGGGCGACGGCGTCGCCATCCTCCTGCACGAGAAACGCACCAAGAAGGCCGCGCCCCTTCGCCTGGCGGGTCATAAGATCAACGAATCCGGTGCGGTCGAGATAAAAGAGAGCGCGGTTGCGGTCGAGGTCGGTCGCCATCGACAGGGTCTGCCCCTGGAGGTAACCGGCATTCTCCATCATGTATGCCTGGGCGATATTACTTGATGAATCGACGATCGACTGGGTGCGCAGCGAAAACCAGCGATCGAGACCGACATTCAGCGTCAGGCTGGCGAAGATGGCGACGAGCACTGCGGGCGTGATCGCCACGATGGAGAAAAGGACGACAATGCGCACGTGCAGACGCGCCGCCGCCCTGCCCTTTTTGCGCGCTTTCAGCAGCCGGTTGATTTCGCGGCCGATCAGGAAGATCAGGCCGATCACGAAAATCGAGTTGATGACGACGGAAGCGATGACCACATTCGATGTCGGCGCGATTGGCGTGACGCCCAGCAGCACGAAAAGCGTGATGATGGCGCACACGAGGGCCACGCCGGCGAGCACCAGCCCCGGCAGAGCGAAAGACATCCTGCGATCGGCGACCACCATTCCCGCTGCTTCGTCGGCAACGGCGTTTTCGGCGGCAGGTTTCCGCATGCACTACTCCCAATCGCTGGCCAGCCAGCGCCACAGTCATGAAGTCAGGCGAGGTTCGCGCGTGTCCCGCGAATCTCTGTCCTTCCTAGTGTTTTCCAAGCAACACAATGTGGCGAAAATGCAACGACAAATGCGGCCTTGTCAACATTCTCAGCTGGGGCGGGAGCTGCGATAGACGGAAACACCCAGCTCGCGGATTTTCTTGCGCAGGGTATTTCGGTTCAGACCGAGAAGATCGGCAGCCTTGATCTGGTTGCCGCGCGTGGCAGTCAACGCAGCCAGAATCAGCGGATACTCCAGTTCGCGCAGCACGCGGTCATAAAGGCCGGGCGGCGGAAGGCCATCGCCGAAGCTGGCGAAATAGTCCCGCATGTTTTCCTCGACAGCCTGCGAGATGGTGAGTGAACCGGTGCGGACCGCCATCTTGTCGAGCGGGCTGTCGGGAACATCCGATTGCAGTTCCTGCTCGATGATCTCGCGGGTGATGACTTCCTGCGGATAAAGCGCCATCAGTCGGCGGATCAGGTTTTCCAGCTCGCGCACGTTGCCCGGCCAGGCATAGGCCTTCATGACTTCAAGAGCTTCGGTCTCGAAACGCTTGCCTTCCAGGCCTTCCTTCTCGCCCGTCTGGATGAAATGGCGCACCAGATCGGGAATATCCTCGGCGCGGTCACGCAGGGGTGGCAGGCGCAACGGCACCACGTTCAGGCGGTAATAGAGGTCCTCGCGGAACAGGCCCTGATTGATCGACTGCTTCAGATCCTTGTTGGTTGCCGCGACGATACGGACATCTGTACGGATCGGCGTGCGTCCGCCGACCGTCGTATATTCACCCTGCTGCAATACGCGCAGCAGGCGCGTCTGGGCGTCCATCGGCATGTCACCGATTTCATCGAGGAAGAGCGTGCCGCCCTCAGCTTGTTCGAAACGGCCGGTCGAGCGGTTCTGAGCGCCGGTAAAGGCACCCTTTTCATGGCCGAAGAGTTCGGATTCGATGAGATCGCGCGGGATGGCCGCCATGTTGATGGCAACGAAGGGACCGTTGCGGCGCTTGCCATAATCATGCAGCGCGCGCGCCACCAGTTCCTTACCCGTACCGGATTCACCCGTGATCATCAGCGTCAGGTCGGTCTGCATCAGGCGGGCAAGAACACGGTAGATTTCCTGCATCGCCGCCGAACGACCCACAAGCGGCATACCGTCCTGCATGTCGTCATCGAGCTTGGCCGGCTTGCGCTTCGGCTCGGAGAGTGCGCGGCCGATGATGGCGATCAGTTCTGTCAGATCGAAGGGCTTGGGCAGGTAATCGTAGGCGCCCTTTTCCGAGGCCTTGATGGCGGTCATGAAGGTGTTCTGAGCGCTCATGACGAGAACGGGAAGGTCCGGACGGGCTTTCTTGATGCGCGGCAGAAGGTCGAAGGCGTTCTCATCGGGCATGACGACGTCCGTGACGACAAGATCGCCCTCACCTGCCGAAACCCAGCGCCAGAGCGTTGCAGCATTGGAGGTGATGCGCACGTCATAACCGGCGCGGCTCAGCGCCTGGTTGAGCACCGTGCGGATTGCGGCATCATCATCGGCGACGAGGATCGTAGCTGTCATTGGTCATTCCCTGTCGTGTTCGGCAAAGTGCTGTCGTCGAGCGCCACTTCCGGCGAGACGGGCATCAATACGCGGAAAGTCGTGCGGTGGTTCTGGCTGTCGCATTCGACAATGCCGCCATGGGCGCCGATCAGCTTGGCGACAAGCGCTAGACCGAGGCCCGAACCATTCGTCTTGGTGGTGATGAACGGATCGAAAAGATGCGGCAAGAGATCGGCGGGTACGCCCGGGCCATTGTCATGCACGCAGAATTCCAGCGGAAGCGAGATGCGCTCCCGGCTGCCGGCAACCGATAGTCGGATCCCGGGACGATAGGCGGTCGTCAGCACGATCTCGCCATCCGACTGATTGGCCACCGCTTCGGCCGCATTCTTCACCAGGTTGAGGAAGACCTGCACCAGCTGGTCGCGGTTTGCGTAGACCGGCGGCAGCGACGGGTCGTAATTTTCCGATATCTTGATGTTACGGGCGAAACCGGCCTTGGCGATCGCCTTTACATGATCGAGAACCGAATGGATGTTGACCGGCACGCGATCCACCGGCCGCTCGTCGGAAAACACCTCCATGCGGTCGACCAGCGAAACGATGCGATCCGTCTCGTCGCAGATCAGCCGGGTCAGCGCCCGGTCCTCATCCGCAACCGAGGTCTCCAGAAGCTGGGCCGCGCCGCGAATGCCCGACAGAGGGTTCTTGATCTCATGCGCGAGCATGGACGCAAGACCGGTGACTGAACGGGCAGCAGCGCGATGGGTCAGCTGCCGGTCGATCTTGTCGGCCATAGACCGTTCCTGAAAGACGACGACGACCGATCCAGGCTCGCTGACGACGGGCGCGACATAAAGATCGACCAGCTTGTCCTGGCCGAGACGCGGCGAGCTCAGATCAACGCGATATTCATTGACCGGCGCGCGGCGCTCCCGCACCTGATCGATCAGGGCAAGCAGCGGGCTGCCGAAGGGGATGAAAGTGGAAACCCTATAGCGCGCGAGGTGGGAGGCGCTGGCGCCGAAAAAGGCTTCGGCTTCCCAGTTGGCGAAGGCGATAAAACCTTCGGCATCCACCAGAATGACGGGATTCTGCACCGCGTTCAGAACCGCCATGGCGAGCGGGTTCGCATCTGCAGGGCTGTGTTTATCAGCGCTCATGCGGCCTTCCTTGCGGCATCTTCGCCCGCATTTTCGCAAAGGGCGGAACGCAGCAGGTCTGCCACCTCCCCCGTCTCGCGCGATGTCATGATTTTTGCCTTGTCGGTCGTGGCGATACCTGGCGCGAAACGGTCGAGATACCAGCCGAGATGTTTGCGGGCATGCCGGAGGCCGGCTTCCCTTCCGTAAAATTCCAGCATCATCTCATAATGTTCGACGGCGATGGCGGGGATATCCTCTCGATGCGGCGCTGCATGCCCCGCGAGCACCGCCGGCAACCACGGCTGCCCCTGCGCGCCGCGACCGACCATGACGGCGTCCGCACCCGACCGCCGCAGGATTTCGCGAGCATCTTCCGCCGTCTCGATGTCACCATTGGCGATCAGCGGCACGGAAATCACCTCACGCACGGCGCGGATGGCATCCCAATCCGCCCGCCCCTCGTAAAACTGCATGCGGGTGCGACCGTGAATGGTAATAAGGCGAACGCCTGCTGCTTCGGCGCGCCGAGCTATATCAGGTGCGTTAATGCTGTTTTCATCCCAGCCGAGCCGCATCTTCAAGGTCACCGGCACATCGACCGCATTGACAGTCGCCTCGATCAGCGAAAGCGCGTGATCGGGATCGCGCATCAGCGCCGAGCCGGAATAACCGCCCGTCACCTTCTTGGCAGGACAGCCCATATTGATATCGATGATACCGGCGCCATTGCCAGCAGCGATCTTCGCCGCCTCGGCCATGAAATGCGCCTCGCGCCCCGCAAGCTGCACCATGTGCGGAACCATGCCTACATTTTTCAGCCGCGCCCAGGATTCCCCGCGATTGGCAACAAGCTCCCGGCTTGCCACCATTTCCGTCACCACGAGGCCTGCTCCATAACGCCAGGCGAGCTGTCGGAAAGGCAGATCCGTCACGCCCGACATGGGCGCCAGCACAGCCCGATTACGGATCGTAACTGAGCCGATGCTGAACGGTTCTGACAACTCCGGAAGGGCCAAATGATGATCTTTCATGCAGAAGGGTTATTTGCATTATTTTTAGACAGTGTTTGCGCAGTTGCCAAGCACTTTTAGAAGGTTGCACCTTTTATTTGCTGAGCGGCTGCCTGCCTGTTTTGCTGTCGGCGGCAAATTGTGCAGCTTCGAAAGCGCAGCAACGTCATGTCCTGCGCTTTGCGGGGCTGATGCCCGCCTTATCGGGCTGGCCATCCGGGTTTTGAAACGCTAGAGCATGACTGTCAACCACGAAGGGTTGCACGCAAAGCATACGACCAATGCAGGAACGTACTATGAAACTCGGCATCGTCATCGTGGCCGCGGGACGCGGGGAAAGAGCCGGCTCTCCCGAGGAGGGTCCGAAACAATATCGTCCGATCGGCGGCAAGGCTGTGATCGAGCACACTCTGTCGACGTTCCTCCAGTGGAAGAACGCTTCCCATATCGTCGTCGTGCGCCATGCGGACGATACGGCGCTGCTCACTCCGGTTCTCCAGCGACTTGATGCCGGGGAGCGCGTCACCACGGTTATTGGCGGCGTGACACGGCAGCAGTCTGTTCTTGCCGGGCTGGAGGCGCTTTCCCGCCATGGCCTGAGCCACGTAATGATCCACGACGCGGTGCGGCCTTTCGTTTCCGTCGATATGCTTGAACGTATTGTCGCCCTGCACCGGGAGGGAGCGGGCGGTGTTCTACCCGCCCTGCCCGTCACTGACACGCTGAAACGCGGCGCGGGCAATCGTGTCACCGACACGGTTTCGAGACAGGGCCTTTATGCCGCACAGACCCCACAGAGTTTCGACTATGACGACATCCTCGCCGCGCATCGCGCTGCTGCCGCCTCGGGAAAATCGGATTTTACCGATGACGCGTCGATTGCCGAATGGGCGGGTCTGGCAGTAACATTGACCGAAGGTTCGGTCGATAATGTGAAACTCACTCTCAAGCGGGATATCGCCATGGCCGATGAAAAGCTCTCTCATGCAATGCCGGACGTGCGCACCGGGAACGGCTACGACGTACACCAGCTGGAGCCCGGCGAAGGCGTGACGCTGTGCGGCATATTCATCGAGCATGATCAGAAGCTCAAAGGTCATTCGGATGCGGACGTTGCGCTGCATGCGCTGACGGATGCCTTGCTGGCGACCTGCGGCGCCGGCGACATCGGTGACCATTTCCCTCCTTCCGATCCGCAATGGAAAGGAGCTCCTTCCCGCATATTTCTGGAGCACGCGGCGAAAGTGGTGCGCGACAATGGCGGCACGATCATGAATGCCGATGTCTCGCTGATCGCCGAAGCGCCGCGCATCGGGCCGCATCGGCAGGCCATGCGGGAAGCGCTCTCCGACATGCTCGGCATCTCGCTGGAGCGTTGCTCGGTGAAGGCGACGACCAATGAAACCATCGGCTTCGTTGGTCGCAGGGAGGGGATTGCAGCAATCGCCACCGCCACGGTCGTTTACAGGGGCAGACCGCCATGAGCCTGTTTCCAGCGGATATTGAAGGGCTCGCACGGCAGATCATTGCTGATTTTGCAGCAGACGGTCTCATGGTCTCGACCGCGGAAAGCTGCACGGGCGGCCTGATCGCGGGTGCGTTGACGGAGATTTCGGGCTCCTCGGCGGTGGTCGACCGCGGTTTTGTCACCTATACGAACGAGGCCAAGATGGACATGCTTGGCGTTGGCGCTGAAACGCTGACGGGCTTTGGCGCGGTCTCGCGGCAAACCGCACTGCAGATGGCGCACGGCGCCCTGTTCCGGTCACGCGCCGATTTCGCGGTTGCCGTTACCGGCATTGCCGGTCCGGGGGGTGGATCCGCTGAAAAGCCGGTGGGTCTCGTTCATCTGGCCGCCAAGGCCCGTCACGGCCGGAGCCTGCATCAGGAAATGCATTATGGCGAGATCGGCCGCACGGACATCCGTCTTGCAACGGTCAGGACGGCGCTCGAGATGCTGATCGCCCTCCGTCAGGCGGGATTGGTGTAGATCTTGTCGGCGCGGGTCTCGAAAGCTTCTGCGAACATGCGGAAGGCACGGTCGAACATGGACCCCATGACTGCGCCCAAGAGGCGGTTCTTGAACTCGTATTCGATGAAGAAATGCACGTTGGAGCCGCCCTCGGCGGCGTCGAAACGCCAGCGATTGTCGAGATATTTGAACGGCCCGTCGATATATTTGACGTCGATGGCCCGTTCCGCGGGATTGAGCAGAACCTGCGTGGTGAAGGTCTCGCGAATGGCCTTGTAACCCACGGTCATATCCGCCACCAGCAGCGTCTTGCCATCGCGCTCCTTGCGGGAGCGTACGGTGAGTGCTTCGCATAAGGGCAGGAACTGCGGATACTTCTCCACATCGGCGACGAGGTCGTACATGCGGTCCGGCGAGTGTTTTACAAAACGATGCGTTTCGAACTTGGGCATGAGCGGCAGTTAATCCTCGATGTGCAGAAGATCAAGAAGGCGGCGGAGTTGTTTTCGGCTTTTCAGCTGCCATACCGGCACATCCGGCCCATAGAGGTCGAAATTCTGCTCGAAAAGTGGTGCGTGTCGCCGCTCGAAATTCCAGATATAGCGCAGGAATTCGCGGTCCAGTCGCTCAGGGCAGCCCTGCGCCATTTCCGGTCGCGCCTTGCCGTAGCCTTTCACGATTCGGCTGGTGGCACCCCAGAGACAGAGCCAGCGCGGCATGCGAACCCAGATCACGATATCGGTTCTCGGCAGACGCAGATCAAACGACGAGGGATTGCTGCCATCCATCAACCACCGCTCGCCCGCAACGAAGTCCGCGATCCTTTCACGCTGTTCCGCACGCGGGCGCAGTTGCCAGCCCGGAAGCCAGAAAATCTCCCGGTCCATCGAGATATATTCCAGTCCAAAGCGCCGCACGAGCTTGCGCGAGAGCGTGGACTTGCCACCGCCGGAACAGCCGACGATCATGATGCGTTGCGCGCCAGCGATGATGGCGGCCGCATCATCCGCCTTTTCGAGGTAGTTTGGCATATTCTGAGCCCCATTCGAGCGCTGCGCGCCCCTCTCCCATCTGGCGATTGCTTTCAATCGATATCCGGGTGGCGCATGGCAGTTACGGAAAATTGACTATTGCAACCCCTTGCGGGGGATTGCTATTTATTTGCGACTAATATTACACCCATTGGATGCAACGGCGCTGGAAGCTCCCTATTTCGCCCAGCCTATTCATCCTTGGGTTCAGACCCGACACATAACCGCTTTGAGCCACTGAGTGAGCCGATGGACGATTTTTCCAACATCATCAACCTTCTCGAATCCGCCAAACAGCTTGCATCGATGAACGGCATGCCTGTGCTCGCCTATCTGATCGACGTCGCCAAATGCGAGGCGAGAGAAAACAAGCCGGTTCTGCGCAAGCGCAAGCGCGGCGAATCGACCGCCAAGGAAGACTGTTAATTGCCGGCGCCTGGCCGACCGATAAAGCCGGCTGGCCCAATCTTCGAGACAATGTCATAATCACCCAATGAAACCGGCCGCTTTTCCAGGCGGCCGTTTCTTTGCCCAATGGAAACGACAGCGTCATGACAGCCGCATCAGCCGACATCAGAACCTACAGACAGGAAAGACCGAAGGAGCGACACGCATTCGTTCAGATCGTTCTGCCGGTCTCGGGTTGCCTGCGTATCGATGTGGCAGGACGGCAAGATGAGTTGTCCATCGGGCGCGGCGTCTTTATCCACCGCGATCTTCCGCATACCCAGGAAGCCACGGCCATCAATCATTCGCTGGTGGTGGATATCGATGAATGCGTGATTCCCGAACAGACGCTTGAAAAATTCGCTCACGCGCCCTTTCTCGATATTGCGCCTGAGACACGTCAATTGATCGCCTATATGCACAGCGTGGTTGGAACGGATGGACGCCGCGACGATATTGCCGCCATTTGGGCGCCGCTGCTGGTTGACAGTCTTGCCAACAACAAGAGCGATGTGCGCCGGCGCCTGCGAAAGCTGAGCGAAGTCGTGAGGGCCGAGCCCTTCTTTCCGTGGACGATCGAGATGCTGACCTCTTGCATGACGCTCAGCGACAGCCGCCTGCATACGCTGTTTCTCGAAGAATTCGGTGTTCCGCCGCATCGGTGGCTTTCCGGGTTGCGCATGGAGAAGGTGTGCGCCCTGCTCAGCAACTCCGTCGTGCCGATTTCCGAAATCGCGCTTAGGTCCGGTTTTTCCGACCAGACGGCGCTGACACGAGCCATGCGCCTTGCGGTGGGAGAGACCCCCGCCGCGTATCGCCGCCGCCACGGCATTCATTAGAACGCTCACATTCGTCAGGAGTTTTTGTCAAGACAGCCGCAACCGCCTGTGGCACATCGCTGACAAATGTGAATGCGGATGTGATGGACATGAACAGGACTGGTCTCGGTGTTTTTTACGGCATAATGGCGGGTGCGCTCTGGGGCGGGATATTTCTCGCTCCGAAACTCGTGCCGGATTTTTCCGCCCTGCAGCTTTCCACGGCGCGCTACCTGACCTATGGGCTGATTTCGCTGGTCATTATCGGGCCACGCCTCAAACAAGTGTCGGCGCGGTTTGGCGCGCGCGAATGGTTAGCGCTTGGCTGGCTGAGCATGATCGGCAACATCGCCTACTATGTTTTCATCTCGACCGCGGTGAAATTGAGCGGCGTCGCCTTCACCTCAATCATCATCGGCTTCCTGCCTGTTGCCGTTACCATCATCGGCAGCCGCGACCACGGCGCCGTATCGCTGAAGCGGCTATGGCCATCGCTTGCCTTCGGCGCGATAGGCATTCTCGGCATCTCATGGCAGTCGCTGACGGAAAACGATGCGGGTCTGGATATTTCTCGTGTCATCGGCCTTGCCTGCGCGCTCGGGGCGCTGGCTTCATGGACGGCTTTCGCCGTAGGCAATGCCCGCTGGCTGTCGCGCCTTCACGATGTGAGCGCCGATGACTGGAACATGATGACGGGTGTAGTGACCGGCGGGCTTGCGCTGGCGCTCGCCATCCCCGCCTTCGCACTGGGTGGAGAAAGCCACAGCACGGGCGACTGGCTGTATTTCGTCGCCATCGCCGCCGGGCTCGGCTTCACCGCGTCCATCCTCGGCAATGCCTTCTGGAACCGTATGAGCCGCATGCTGCCGCTTACCATGGTTGGGCAGATGATCCTGTTTGAAACGCTGTTTGCGCTGCTTTACGGTTTTCTCTGGGAAGGGCGTGGCCCGACGCTGGTCGAGGTCCTGGCGATCTGCTCGGTCGTGCTGAGCGTCGTGCTCTGCATGCGGGCGCACAGGCCTGAAAAGGTTGCGGCGTGATCGGCCTGAGGGTCAAGACTATTGTATTGATCCACAGGCGCCGCGTCTCACGCACCGTCATCCTCGGGAATATCCCAAGGATCTAATCACCCATTGTCATTTCCATAGGTTGCAGATGCTCGGGGCAGGCCCGAGCATGACGATGGTGAGAACATGAAGACTTCAAATCTCAATGCCGTATTGGCGAACCTTTGCGTCGCTTACTCCGCAGCCGCCAGCAACTTCTTTTCGCGTGCCGCACGCAGGCGTTCGAAATCGTCACCGGCATGGTGGGAAGAACGGGTCAGCGGGCTCGACGAAACCATCAGGAAGCCCTTGGTGTAAGCCACCGTCTCGTAGGACTTGAATTCCTCCGGCGTCACGAAAGCCTCGACCTTGTGGTGCTTGCGGGTGGGCTGCAGGTACTGGCCGATGGTCAGGAAGTCGACGTCAGCGCTGCGCAGATCGTCCATCAGCTGCAGCACTTCATTGCGCTCTTCACCGAGGCCAACCATGATGCCCGACTTGGTGAACATGGTGGGATCGAGTTCCTTCACCCGTTGCAGAAGGCGCACCGAGTGGAAATAGCGCGCACCCGGGCGGACCGTGAGGTAGTTGCCCGGAACCGTTTCCAGATTATGGTTGAAGACGTCGGGCTTTGCGGCAACGACACGTTCCAGCGCGCCGGGCTTCTTCAGGAAGTCGGGCGTGAGGATTTCGATTGTGGTCGTGGGAGAGGCTGCGCGGATTGCCCAGATCACCTTTTCGAAATGTTCAGCACCGCCATCGGCGAGATCGTCACGGTCGACGGAGGTGATGACGACGTGGGAAAGTCCCATCTGCTTGACGGCCTTGGCGACATTTTCCGGCTCATTCATGTCGAGCGGATTGGGCTTGCCGGTCGCGACGTTGCAGAAGGCGCAGGCACGGGTGCATATTTCACCCATGATCATGAAGGTCGCGTGCTTCTTGTCCCAGCACTCGCCGATATTTGGACAGCCGGCTTCCTCGCACACGGTCACCAGCTTGTGGCTGCGCACCAGTTCGCGCGTCTCGTGGTAACCCTTGGAGGTCGGCGCCTTGACGCGGATCCATTCGGGCTTGCGCATCACCTCGGTATCAGGCTTGTGCGCCTTTTCCGGGTGGCGGATACGCTTTTCGTCAGACGACGTCCTGTCGAGAATAGTGACCATAAAAACCTGCTTCCATCGCCCTTGGCGATCCAGACATCTTTGGTGCGATGCTTTAGAACAATTCCAGAAAAAGCGTAAGCCCCTTCCGGTCACGACGCCTTGTCAGCGCCGCACGAGCTTAGCCACGAACAGCAACAGGCTTGCGCCGATGAAGGCGGTAACGAAATAACCGAGCCTGCTATCCTGCACGAAAACATCGAAGGTTCGCAGTACCGCAACAGCGACCACCGAACCGACAATGCCAAGGACAATGTTCATGAAAATGCCGAAACGCATGTCCATGAGCTTGCCGGCGAGCCAGCCGGCGAGACCGCCGATGATGATTGCTGCAATCCAGCCTACACTTTCCATTCCCACGCTCCCTGAAATAACAGCCCGCCTTAAGGCTGTATCGAGACATATGGGACACCCGGCATGGTTAGACAATGCCGGGCATCACGCGGCACTTATGCGTTAAGCACACGTCCATAGGCATCGAGCACGCTTTCCTTCATCGATTCCGAAATGGTCGGATGCGGGAAGATCGTGTGCATCAAATCTTCTTCTGTCGTCTCCAGATTCATAGCGACGACGAAGCCCTGGATGAGTTCGGTCACTTCCGCCCCGACCATATGCGCGCCGAGCAGCTCGCCGGTCTTCTTGTCGAAGATGGTCTTGACCATGCCCTGATCTTCACCCAGCGCGACAGCCTTGCCGTTCGCCGCAAAGGAGAAGCGGCCGACGCGGATATCGCGGCCCTGTTCCTTGGCCTTGGCTTCGGTGAGACCGACAGAAGCGACCTGCGGGTTGCAATAGGTGCAGCCGGGAATCTTCAGTTTGTCCATCGGGTGAACATTCGGCAGACCGGCGATCTTTTCGACGCAGATGACAGCCTCGTGCTCAGCCTTGTGGGCAAGCAGCGGCGGACCTGCGACATCGCCGATGGCGTAGATGCCGGGAACGTTGGTCTTGCCGTAGCCGTCGATGACGATAAAGCCGCGATCGGTCTTCACGCCGGCAGCTTCGAGGCCGATGCCTTCGATATTGGCAACGACCCCAACGGCAGAGATCATGCGATCAGCCGTGATCTTTTCGGAAGAACCGTCCTTCTTCTCCAGCGTCGCGGTGATGGAGTTTGCGCCCTTTTCCACCTTGGAAACCTTGGTTTCCAGATGGATCTTCATGCCCTGCTTTTCGAGTTGCTTCTTGGCGAAGGTGGAGATTTCCGCATCTTCGACAGGCATAACCTGGCTCATGATTTCGACAACGGTCACGTCCACGCCCATGGTGCGGTAGAAGCTGGCGAATTCGATGCCAATCGCGCCGGAGCCCATGACGAGCAGCGACTTCGGCATTTCTTCCGGCTTCATTGCCTCGAAATAGGTCCAGATCAGCTTGCCATCGGGCTCAATGCCGGGCAGCGCGCGCGGGCGGGCGCCCGTGGCGACGATGATGTGCTTGGCTGTATAAGTACCCTCGCCCAGCGTGTTCTTCGGAACCGGACCCTGCGGCTGCACCACCGGCTTGGTGGACTTGCCGACCACGATTTCGCCCGGCTTGGTGATCTTGGCTTCACCCCAGATGATATCGACCTTGTTCTTCTTGAACAGGAAACCGACGCCATTGTTCATGCGGGCTGCAATGCCGCGCGAGCGCGCCACGATTGCCTTGACGTCAGGCTTGATCGAGCCTTCCAGCGTCAGGCCGTAATCCTTGGCGTGGGTGGCGGTGTGCATGACATCGGCGGTGCGCAGCAGCGCCTTGGTGGGAATGCAGCCCCAGTTGGAGCAGATGCCGGCCAGATGCTCACGCTCCACGACGGCAACCTTCATGCCGAGCTGGGCTGCGCGGATCGCGGCAATGTAACCGCCCGGTCCCGAACCGATGATGATGACGTCATATGATTGAGCCATTGGAAATCCTGCCTTGTCCTATCGGGTCGCGAGCAGCGCCACGACCGGGAATTGTTCTTAAAGTCCGAGCATCATGCGGACGACGGGCTCCAGCCCCCGCCCGATGGCCCGCGTATTTTCAGCATCGAGATGAACGCCATCCACCGGCGTCGTTCGGGCGACGGAACCCGCATCGAAAAAGCCGCAATCAAGCTCGTCGGCAAGGTCCCGGTAAACGGACGCCAGCATCGCCGATTCATCGATCGCATCACGAAAGATCGCGCCCATGAACGGATTGGCCGTTTCACACAGCTGCGGCGGTGCGACGATCAGCACGTCAGGCGCTTCCCAGTCCGGCACCTGCCAGATGTGGTTGCGCGTGAGCTTCACCAGCCGTTCGACACCCTTCATGGCAACGATCGCCGATCCGTGGATTGACGGCTTCAGGTCGTTGGTGCCGAGCATGACAATCACCAGATCCAGCGGCGCATGGCTGTGCAACAACGTCGGAAGAACCCGCGCGCCGTTGCGGTCGCAATCGGCGGTGTTGTCGTCATAGGCGGTGGTGCGACCACCCAGACCTTCGTGAATCACATGCACGTCAGGACCGAGCGCCTTCTGCAAGACGCTCGGCCAAAGATCGTCATGGCTATGCCGGCCACCCGTTTCCGCATTTGATCCCCAGGTGAGGGAATCGCCAAAGCAGAGGACCGACTTCACCATCTTACTCTCCGATCAAACCAGCATGCCCATCGGGTTTTCGATGTAGCGCTTGAAGGCGCCGATCAGTTCGGCTCCGAGCGCGCCATCGACGCAACGGTGGTCGGTGGAGAGCGTAACCGTCATGACGTTGGCGATCTTGATCTCGCCATTCTTGACGACAGCGCGTTCTTCACCCGCGCCGACCGCAAGGATGGTGGCATGCGGCGGGTTGATGACGGCGGAGAAGCTCTTGACGCCCATCATGCCCATGTTGGACACGGCGGTCGTGCCGCCCTGATACTCCTCAGGCTTCAGCTTGCGCTCTTTTGCGCGCTTGCCGTAGTCCTTCATCTCGTTGGAGATGGTGGAGAGCGACTTCTGCTCGGCCTTGCGGATGATCGGCGTTATCAGGCCACCCGGAATGGAAACGGCAACGCCGACATCCGAATGCTTGTGCTTGACCATGGCGCTTTCCGTCCAGGAGACGTTGGCGTCAGGCACGTCACGAAGCGCCAGCGCCAGCGCCTTGATGACCATGTCGTTGACCGACAGCTTGTAGGCCGGCTTGCCGTCCTTTTCAGGGGCAGCGGCGTTGAGCTGGGCGCGTAGCGCCAGAAGCGTATCCAGTTCGCAATCGACCGAAACGTAGAAATGCGGAACGGTCTGCTTGGATTCGACCAGACGCTTGGCAATGACCTTGCGCATGCCGTCATGCGGCACGAGCTCATAGGAGCCTTCTTCGAACAGCTTGAGAACGGCTTCGTCCGACTGGCCCTTGGCAAGCGCCGGAGCTGGTGTGCCTGCGGATGCAGCAGCGGCGGGAGCAGCCTTTGCACCGCCGGAAGCAGCAGCTTTTTCGACGTCGGTCTTGACGATACGGCCATGCGGGCCGGAACCGGAAAGGGCCGAAAGGTCGAGACCGGCTTCCTTGGCGAGACGACGTGCCAACGGCGAAGCGAAGATGCGCTCGCCGGACTTTGCAACCGGCGCTGGCGTGGACGAGGCGGCGGGCTGGTCGGCAACCGGCTTTTCAGCCTTCGCCGGGGCAGCCTCTTCCTTCGGCGCTTCCGCCTTGACGGCGTCCTGCTTGGGGGCCTCCGTCTTTGCCTCAGCCTTGGCAGGAGCGGCATCGCCGCCCTTTGCCGCCTCGGCCACATCTTCGCCATCGGCGGCGAGGATTGCGATGAGGGCATTGACCTTGACGGCTTCCGTGCCGGCCGGAACGACCAGCTTGGCAACGGTGCCTTCGTCGACGGCTTCCACTTCCATGGTCGCCTTATCGGTCTCGATCTCGGCGATCACGTCACCGGGTGCGACCTTGTCGCCTTCCTTGACCAGCCACTTGGCCAGATTGCCCTCTTCCATCGTCGGAGAAAGGGCAGGCATGGTGATGTTGATAGGCATCGAAACGCCTCCCCTTACTTGTAGCAGACGGTTTTGACGGCCTGGACGACTTCATCGACATTCGGAAGCGCCAGCTTCTCCAGATTGGCCGCGTAAGGCATCGGAACGTCCTTGCCGGCAATCGTCAGGATCGGCGCGTCGAGATAATCGAAAGCAGCGCGCTGGACCTGGTTGGAGATGAAGTCACCGACCGATGACTGCGGGAAGCCTTCTTCGACAGTGACGAGACGGCCTGTCTTTTTCACCGATTCGATAACGGTCGGCAGGTCCATCGGGCGGATGGTGCGCAGGTCGATCAGTTCGACGTCGATGCCGAGCTTTTCGAGTTCCGCAACAGCCTTCACCGCATACGTCATGCCGATGCCGAAGGAAACGATGGTTGCGTCCTTGCCCTTGCGATGAATGCGCGCCTTGCCGATCGGCAGCACGAAATCATCGAGCTTCGGCACTTCGAAGCTCTGGCCGTAGAGAATTTCGTTCTCGAGAAAGATGACGGGGTTCGGATCACGGATGGCGGCCTTCAAAAGACCCTTCGCATCGGCAGCCGTATAGGGCATGACAACCTTGAGGCCCGGAATATGGCTGTACCATGCGGCGTAACATTGCGAGTGCTGGGCCGCAACGCGGGCAGCAGCACCCGAAGGACCACGGAACACCATCGGCGCGCCCATCTGGCCGCCCGACATGTACAGGGTCTTCGCTGCCGAGTTGACGATCTGGTCGATCGCCTGCATGGCGAAGTTGAAGGTCATGAATTCGACGATCGGCTTCAGGCCGGTCATGGCTGCGCCGACGCCGATGCCGGCAAAGCCGTGTTCGGTGATCGGGGTGTCGATGACGCGGCGCTCGCCGAATTCCTGCAGCAGGCCCTGGGTAATCTTGTAGGCGCCCTGATATTCGGCGACTTCTTCACCCATGATGAAGACTTTTTCATCGGCGCGCATTTCTTCGGCCATGGCGTCACGCAGCGCTTCACGCACCGTCGTCATCACCATTTCGGTGCCTTCCGGAATGTCCGGGTCAGCGGCAACCTCGATCTTGGGCGCTGCCGGAACCTTCGCGGCTTCCTTGGAAGCGCTCGGCTCTTCGGTCGCTTCGCGGGTCTTGCCGCCAGCGGCATCAGAACCGGAATTGGCAGCTTCGGCCTTCGGCTCTTCCTTCTTGGCAGAGGAAGAGATGTCGTCGGCGCTTTCGCCTTCCTGGATGAGCACGGCGATCGGGGTGTTGACCTTGACGCCTTCGGTGCCTGCATCGATCAGCAGCTTGCCGATGACGCCTTCATCCACGGCTTCCACTTCCATGGTCGCCTTGTCGGTTTCGATTTCCGCGATCACGTCGCCGGAGGTGACCTTGTCGCCTTCCTTTTTAAGCCATTTGGAAAGCGTGCCTTCCTCCATGGTCGGGGAAAGGGCGGGCATAAGAATTTCTACAGGCATGGGTTTCCCTTTCCCGATCAGAGCAGAATGTCGGTGTAGAGCTCGGACGCATCCGGCTCGGGGTCGTTCTGGGCGAAGTCGGCGCTGTCGGCAACGATATCACGGACATCCTTGTCGATGGCCTTGAGTTCGTCTTCGCTGGCCCAGCCCTGCTCCAGAAGGCGTGCTTTCACCTGCTCGATCGGATCGTGTTCCGAACGCATCTTCTGCACTTCGTCCTTGGAACGGTATTTCGCCGGGTCGGACATGGAGTGACCGCGGTAACGGTAGGTCAGCATTTCCAGAATGATCGGACCCTTGCCGGAACGGCAATGTTCCAGCGCCTGATCGGCTGCTGCCTTGACGGCGCGCACATCCATGCCATCCACCTGAATGCCTGGAATGCCGAAGGACTGGCCACGCAGCGAATAGTTCGACTGGGCGGTGGCGCGGGCGGTCGAGGTGCCCATGGCATAACGGTTGTTTTCGACGATATAGATGATCGGCAACTTCCAGAGAGCGGCCATGTTGAAGCTCTCATAGACCTGGCCCTGGTTCGCCGCACCGTCACCGAAGTAGGTCACGGAGACGTTGTCGTTACCGCGATAGCGGTTGGCGAATGCGAGGCCGGTGCCGAGCGACACCTGGGCACCGACGATGCCGTGACCGCCATAAAAATGCTTCTCTTTCGAGAACATGTGCATGGAGCCGCCCTTGCCTTTAGACAGACCGCCCTTGCGGCCGGTCAGTTCGGCCATGACGCCACGGGCGCTCATGCCGCAGGCGAGCATGTGACCATGGTCGCGATAGGCGGTGATGACCTGGTCGCCCTCTTTCTGAGCCATCTGCATGCCAACGACGACAGCTTCCTGGCCGATGTAGAGGTGACAGAAACCACCGATGAAGCCCATGCCATAGAGCTGGCCGGCCTTTTCTTCAAAACGGCGGATCAGAAGCATCTCGCGATAGGCGTGAAGCTCTTCTTCCTTTGAGAAGTCGGGGCTGTTCTTGCCGGTGAATTCGGTTGCGGACTTTGCCGTTGTCTTGCGGCCGGATACGGTCGCTGATTTTCGCGGCGCCATTCATCCCTCCCTGAGTTGCCGTTTGAATGGATAGAGTGGCGCGTACCATATGCAAGAAAGCGCCATGCAGCAATGCTTTAAACGCATGGCACATATTCACGCTAAGATGCTGTGAATAAATCAAAAATGTTGAATTAACCTAATCTCGGTTAATCAGAAATATGTGTTCATGATGACGATTTCGTCCGTTCGGGACATATTCAGCTGGTACCGGGAAATCTCGTCGATCATGTCCCGTTCAAGCGAACCGTCACTCAACAGTTCCACCTGACGCTCCAGCGCCACGCGCGCCTGTGTCAGCTTTGCAAGCTCCGCCGTCCGGGTAATACGCTGCCGTTCCAGCCGCTCCGTTGCCTGAAGGCCGAAATCGCCATGGATCGAATGATAACCGAAGTAGGAAAGAAAAGCGATGGTAATGGCTGGAACGATCAGCCGACCGAATCGTCTCTTTTTATGATGCCTGGTCCACATGCCGGAGAGATGCCTCAAAACGCGTAACGTGAGTCTGAGACTAGAGCGGATTGTTTAACTATCCGTTGACCTTAAATTCCAATCGGCAATTGGGCATGAAAAAGCCCGCCGGAGGGCGGGCTGGATTGGCGGGGACGCTAAAAGAACGCTCGTCATGCCGGACTTGATCCGGCATCCAGCCACAGCGCGTCTGCGCTGTGAGAAGACTCTTTCGCGATCAAGGACTTGATCGCACTGGACCCCGGATCAAGTCCGGGGTGACGGAGTGCGGACCATACCGCTCGCCGCTTAAACGAGCCCGCCAGGCAGCGGGCCACATCATGAAACCCGAACGCAAACTAACCGCGCAGGATTGAACGGCCGGCGTAAGCAGCCTGAGGGCCGAGCATTTCCTCGATACGGATCAGCTGGTTATACTTTGCGAGCCGGTCGGAACGGGCAAGCGAGCCGGTCTTGATCTGACCGCAGTTCGTGGCAACTGCGAGATCGGCGATGGTCGAATCTTCGGTCTCGCCCGAACGGTGCGACATGACGGCGGTGTAGCCGGCCTTGTGGGCGGTTTCGACCGCGTCCAGCGTCTCGGAAAGCGAACCGATCTGGTTGACCTTGACGAGGATGGAGTTGGCGACGCCCATCTTGATGCCGTCGCGAAGACGCGCGGAGTTGGTGACGAAGAGATCGTCGCCGACCAGCTGGCACTTATTGCCGATGAGATCGGTCAGCGCCTTCCAGCCGTCCCAGTCGTCTTCAGCCATGCCGTCTTCGATGGAAATGATCGGGTACTTGGCAACGAGGTCAGCAAGGTATTCAGCCATGGCGCCCGATTCCAGCGTGCGGCCTTCGCCCTCGAGAACGTATTTGCCGTTTTTGAAGAATTCGGTCGATGCACAGTCGAGGCCGACATACATGTCTTCGCCCGGACGGTAACCGGCCTTTTCGATCGACTTCATGATGAAATCGAGCGCGGCAGGCGCGCTTTCAAGACCGGGAGCGAAACCGCCTTCATCGCCGACATTGGTGTTGTGGCCCTGCGCGGAGAGCTCTTTCTTCAGCGTATGGAACACTTCCGAACCCATGCGCACGGCTTCGCGGATGTTTTCTGCGCCAACCGGCAGGATCATGAATTCCTGGAAGTCGATCGGGTTGTCGGCGTGGGCGCCGCCGTTGATGATGTTCATCATCGGAACCGGCAGCAGATGCGCGTTCGGGCCGCCGACATAACGGTAGAGCGGCAGGCCGGAGGCTTCGGCAGCAGCCTTGGCGATGGCGAGCGACACGCCGAGAATGGCGTTGGCGCCGATGCGCGACTTGTTCGGCGTGCCGTCCAGCGCGATCATCATCTGGTCGATCTGGATCTGGTTTTCAGCATCGAAACCGCCGATGGCGTCGAAGATTTCCGTGTTGACGGCTTCAACGGCCTTTTCCACGCCCTTGCCGAGATAACGCTTGCCGCCATCACGCAGCTCAACCGCTTCATGCGCGCCGGTGGAGGCGCCCGAAGGAACGGCGGCACGGCCCATGGAGCCGTCTTCGAGGTACACATCGACTTCAACGGTCGGGTTGCCGCGGCTGTCGAGGATTTCGCGCGCGATGATATCGGTAATGGCAGTCATGGTCTCTCCCTTGGGAATGGAACAGATATTTTCCGTCGCCTGTCTTAGACGATGGCGAAGAAATTACAATGACGGCAGGCCGTAGAAAGGGAACCACCGCCATTTAAAATCGATTGGCACGGCACCGCGCCCGCCGCTCAGGCTTTCGCGATGGCGTCGAAGGCCAGCAGCTTTTCGAGCAGTTTCGGCATATCCTTCAGGTGAACCATGTTCGGGCCGTCAGAAGGCGCGTTGTCCGGGTCCTCATGGGTCTCGATGAAGAGGCCTGCGACACCAACGGCGACAGCTGCGCGAGACAGCGTTTCGACAAATTCCCGCTGACCGCCGGTGGAACCGCCCTGCCCGCCCGGCTGCTGCACCGAGTGGGTGGCGTCGAAGACAACAGGTGCGCCGAGGGATGCCATGATCGGCAGAGAACGCATGTCGGAGACCAGCGTATTGTAGCCGAAGGACGCGCCGCGTTCGCACAGCAGCACATTGGGGTTGCCGCTTTCATTCAGTTTGGCGAGCACGTTCTTCATGTCCCATGGCGCCAGGAACTGGCCTTTCTTGACATTGATGACACGGCCGGTTTTTGCGGCGGCAACGAGAAGATCGGTCTGACGGCTGAGGAAGGCCGGGATCTGCAGCACATCCACCACTTCGGAAACGATGGCGCACTGTTCTTCGGTGTGAATGTCGGTCAGGACCGGAAAGCCGAATTCCTTCTTGAGATCGGCAAATATCTGCATGGCACTGTCCAGGCCGATGCCACGCTTGCCGGAAAGCGAGGTGCGGTTCGCCTTGTCGAAAGATGACTTGTAAACGAGGCCGATTCCGAGCCCGTCACAAAGCTCCTTCAAGACACCCGCAACCATGAAGGCGTGCTCCCGGCTTTCCATCTGGCAGGGGCCGGCGATCAGTGAAAAACGCTCGCTATTGCAAAAGGAAACCTTGCTGGCGCCCTGGCCGGCGGTGACTTTGAGATTGTTCGTGACGCTCATCTTTTTTCCTCGAAGGCGAAATCGACGCCCTGTCCGGGTGCTGCGGGCACCACCAGACGGCCGCCCGCTTCTGCGCTGGACACGCCATTAGCAGCAAGTGCCGTCGCTGTCACGGCAAGATCGTCAACGGAAAAGACGACGCCCATGCCGCGCAGGCCCTCACCGCTTTTTCCCGTAGCCTTCGGGTCGACGCCAGAAAGGGCGGGTCTTTCACTCAGCCTCACCCTTGCATTGCCGGTTTCGAAAACGACATCACCATCCGGAGACACGACGCCGTTGCAGCCGAAAACCGCTTCTATCAAGTGGGTGTCACTCCGCGTACCGGAACACAGCACGATCTCGCGAAGGCCCAGAACTCCGTTCTGGTGACGTTCCAGTGCAGCACGGTCCCCCGGCAGTGCCTGCAGGCGTTGACAACTGAAGAGGAAGAAATCCGCAGCCGATCCGCTTGCCGCGAAAGCAAGCCGGAACGCCGCCTCGCCTGACGATCCGTCCGGCATTTGCATGGGCCGCGAAAATTCGAAGACCTCGCCGGCCGATACGCCAGACGCCACGAATCTCCGGTGATCGGCACGAGCGTCAGCGGTGGAGGCCACAAGGGCAGAAAAACCTTCCTGTCCGTACGATCGCCGGAATGCCTGGTCCCTGCCGGTAAAAACATCGCCTCTCTCGACCGACGCGATATAGCTAACCCGGTCAGCAATTGTCAGAGGCTCAAGATAGGTGCCATCCCTGAAGAACACACAGGCATTCTCCGTGCCGAAAGGATGGAGAGCCTGTGGCGCGACCGTAAAGCCAAGGACCTTGAGCCGCGCGGCCGCTACCGCAAGGTCCCGAACGGGCAGAACGAGATGATCGACGCGATGCCTGTCAGCCATAAATCTTGCCTTTTTGACGCGCCCGGCGCAGGTGCCGGGTATTGAAGCTGACAAAAGCACGAAGAGCGCCGGGAATGCAAATGACCGGCCTGCGCGTCGATGCCGGTATCGGCAGTGGGCTGAGGTTACCGGGTTTCACCAGTCCTCCGGCTTCACCTGAATGCGGACGGTTTACCAGTTTTCATCCGCCTGCGGATTGTTGGCGAGATCGGTCGCGACCGTTTTTGGATGGCCAGTGACTTCAGGTGTGTAGCGCCGGTTAAAGGCGGAAAACGCAAGGTCGGCTGTTGGCCACTGTGCATCTGACCGATATCAGGCGTTTGTATTTTCTCGCGCCACAACACTTCCCTATATTTACGACTTCAGCGGCAACATCATCGCGGAATATGACGGCAACGGCGCGCTGGGACGGGAGTATATCTGGCTTGACGAGAGCCTTTGGCAGTGGTTGCAGATGCCGGTACGGAAGTAGCTATGATCTACCAGGTTCATACCGATCATCTCGAACGTCCCATCATGATGACCGACAGCGCAAGAAATGTGGTCTGGAGCGCAACCTACCTGCCTTATGGGGAGGCATATACGATCCTCGGATCCGCCACGCTCGACCAACGCTTTCCGGGGCAATGGTTTCAACTGGAATCCGGTTTGGACTACAATTGGCATCGCCACTACGATCCGACGACAGGCCGCTATCTCCAGGCCGATCCTCTTGGGATGCCCGATGGACCAAATATGTGGACCTATGTAACTAATTCACCTTAGATGGGCGTAGATCCGGACGGGCGCTAAAAAAATCGAAACGGGGGACCGATCCTATATTGCCCCGGTGTCTATGGCTATGAATGTGGAGCACGAGATCGTCCTCCGGATATAAATCCAGAATATCCGAATGCCTGCTATCAATGCCTCTGCCGAATCGTAGAATGGCCACCTTCCAGATTAGCACCAACAATTCCTAATTGATTGAAATTAAAATGAAAGAGATCATTGGTCATGAATTGAGACTAATGCGAGAGGGAAAAAAACCCCTCTCAATGTTCTACTATATTGAGTCGGTAGGCGATAAGGACCTAATCCCCGTCGATAACTTCCAGCCATATGTTGATGAGGGATCGATCCTAATGGAAGAATTTACACTTCTAAATCCCGAGCACCCTCGCTTTAGCGTGACTTACATTTTCTACAGTCTTCCCGAGGAAGCTTGGCGCATTCCTGCTTTAAAGACAGCCTTGGTTGCCCAACAGGACAATATTCAACGCCCTGATGAGGGTATTGATCGAATTATAGGATTACTACTTGGCTACTCTAAAGAAGAAATTGATCAATGGGTAAGAAAAGGACTGAATTCCGCGACGTCACCAAACCATAGTCGTTGAACATAATTCGCTCAACCAGCTATTTCCGGTTAATATATCCAGCTAGAACCCGATTTGCACTACAATTGATATCACCATTACGACCCGAAGGCGGGCCGCTATCTTCAGGTCGACTCTTTTAAAATGCGCGGGCAGGTATCCCCCGAGCACATCATATTCGTAGGTCCAAACATTGCCTGCGGCCTCCGTTCGGGAGACAAGCCTATCCAAGGCGTCGTAAGTAAGGGCGGTAAATGAGTCCTGATCTTGGGAACAGGTCGACCTTCGGTCAGGGTTGCTTATGTAAGATCATTAAATTGCTTATAATCCTAGCAGGAACCGGCAAAATATCATCCACTTTCAATACGCCAATGTCATAATCGATTCCATATTCTTCACTTATTTTCATTACATTTAGATAAGAATATATAATCGCGTTAACAATTGAACTGATGCCATCAAGGCCTTCGATACTGCGCTCTTTGGTAATACCTCTGAACCTCACGCGCGCACGACAAACGTATAAATCGCCATTGTTCATTGGCCAACTAATTTCAACCTCAATCCTATCAGTTGACCCTATAACATCAAGAAATTTCGTGAAATGTCTTTCCTGTTTCATTTAATTTCCCATGCTTCATGGCTGCGATTGTCTTACACATCATTAAATTGGAATCTAACTGGACATCACACGGTTCGGCCGGATCATCTGCAGGTCCGCCTTTTAGGAGGTTCGTTTGGCGGAGTCGATCGCGCCAAAACACCACAACCACTTACGCCGACAATCTGCATTTTCGGTTGCATCGCTGTATTCAGCGCATCGGCAAGGGTGTAGAAGGTGCATGCTATAGCTGCACCAATCGTACTCAATGCATTCTTGTCGGCGGATGCCAGATATCGCGCGGTGCCACTGGCTGTGGATAGCATGCGTTGTGTAGCAATCGTACCACCCATCAGTGCAACTGGCACAGCGAGTGTACTCGCATATTGTCCTGCTGCCGCCATTCCACTCGGATCGGTCCAATTGGCGGGCGAGTTCCAGACATAGCGGTAGACGTTAAAGTCACCGGCTTTGAACCAGATCGGATCTTCCTGAAGGAAGCGGCTGGTCGAGGGATCGTAGGCGCGTGAACGATAGTGGGATAGGCCCGTCTCAGGCTCGCACTCCCGCCCGGCGAGACCGACAAGAAAAGCTTGGGTTGCTATAGGGGTTCCAATAAGGTTCCTAATCACGACATCGCAGAGCATTCAATCGTAAGACGGGGCTCAATATATTCTGAGTAATCGGCTACTTAGCTGCTGCGCGAGAACGACGCATTATCGAGGTTTGCCAATACAGCGACTGGCGACGCCTAATTTTCGGAAAAAAGCTAATAAAAACAATGAAATCTTATGATTTTCATTCCAGCTTACCTACCGGGGTTCTTAGCGTGCCATTCCCGTTTTGTTTTCTCGCCCCAAGTTCACGAAATTTTAGGGGATTGCGGAACACATATGGAACATATAGTGTTCGTTCTGTATTTGTTTCGCGACTTCAACGACGATTCTCAAGGGTGTTTTCCTCATGCTCACGCGCAAACAGCAGGAATTGCTTCTCTTCATTCATGAAAGAATGAAAGAGTCCGGCGTGCCGCCCTCCTTCGATGAAATGAAGGACGCACTCGATCTTGCCTCCAAATCCGGCATCCACCGGCTGATCACCGCTCTGGAAGAGCGAGGGTTCATTCGCCGGCTACCTAATAGGGCGCGAGCGCTTGAAGTGATCAAGCTGCCGGAGGCCTATGTGCCGGGTGCGAGGCCGCAACGGGGCTTCTCGCCGAGCGTTATTGAAGGCAGTCTCGGCAAGCCCAAGATGCCCGAGCCCGCCCCTGCTCCCAAGGCGCCCGCGAACGATATAGCAGGCGCGGCAACCGTGCCCGTCATGGGCCGGATCGCTGCCGGTGTGCCGATCTCAGCCATTCAGAACAATACGCATGACGTGGCGGTTCCGGTGGACATGCTTGGCTCGGGTGAACATTACGCGCTCGAGGTCAAGGGCGATTCGATGATCGAGGCCGGCATCTTCGATGGCGATACCGTCATCATTCGCAACGGCAACACCGCCAATCCCGGCGATATCATCGTGGCGCTGGTGGATGACGAGGAAGCGACGCTGAAGCGCTTCCGTCGCAAAGGCGCCTCGATCGCACTTGAAGCCGCAAACCCTGCCTATGAGACCCGCATTTTCGGACCTGATCGGGTTAAAATCCAGGGCAAGCTGGTAGGGCTGATCCGCCGGTATCATTGATGCTGCTGCCGGTCCGGATAAGGCCGGAGCGGTCGATGAGCGATAAACCAGGCCTTCAAGATGAACGGCGCGTCATTCCACTCGAGTGATGCGCCTTTTCTTTTTAATGGCGGCGAAGGCGGCTTTGCCAGAGGACGTCGGCAGGGATGGCGCCCCACCCATCAATTGGCGTTATGGGAGCGATGGATTCTTTGCGATATTCCGGGCCGGGCCGCTGGTATAAAAACCCGCTTCACAGTCAGGAGACCCGCAATGTACGATCTTTATATCGCCAACAAGAATTACTCCTCCTGGTCGCTGAGGCCATGGGTCCTGATGCGCACGCTCGGTATCGCCTTCGAGGAGAAACTCGTCCCGTTTGGTGAAGGCGTGTCATTCTCCACCTTTTCCCCAACTGGCAAGGTGCCTTGCCTCGTCGATGATGGCGTGACGATTTGGGAGTCACTCTCGATTGCCGAATATCTTGCCGAACGTCATCAAGGGGTATGGGCAAGCGACAAGCATGCGAGAGCCTGGTCGCGGTCGGCAGCAAGCGAAATGCATGCGGGATTTTCGTCCCTTCGCAATCTCTACCCCATGTCCGTTGGCGTTCGTGTCAGACCGAACGTCAGCGATGCCGGGCTTGCGGCGGATATAAAGCGTGTCGATGCGTTGTGGAGCGAGGGCCTGTCGAATTTCGGCGGTCCCTATCTCGCCGGTCAGAAGTTCACGGCGGTGGATGCCTTCTACTGCCCTGTGGCATTCCGTTTCCAGACGTATGGCGCAGACCTTTCTCCTGCGGCAAAAGCCTATTGTGAGCGACTGCTCGCTCTGCCGTCCATGCGCGAATGGTATGAGGCGGGACTGAAGGAGACCTGGCGTGACGCGGCACATGAAGAGGAGATCGCCGGAATCGGCGAATTGACGACGGATCTACGCGCAAAGGCCTGACGATCCGTGCTGGCGGCGATCATTGCGACGCCGCCAGCAGACGGGTGATCGTTTCAGGCAATTCCCGGTCGAAACGTCCGGTTTTCCAGTCATAATATCGATGTTCACTCCACGGGCGGTTTGCGCCCGCGGTCGACGCCCGTAGCCGACCGACAACGCCGGGCTGATCGCTCCTCGCGAAGTCTATCTCCACGGAACCGATGCGCCGCAATATGTCGCGGTTGAGGAGTAACGCGCCCGAGCGACACTGTGCAAACGACGTTCTGCGGGAAACAATGACGATGTCGGCAATGTCACATGCCTTTCCGGCGAGGCGGCCGTCTTCCAGTACGATGATCCATTCGCCGCTTTCCGCACGCGCCACGCACCAGCGACCTGACTTGCATGTAAAAATTCCAGGCGCTGCATCCTTCAACGCAGCCACCATGTCTCGTCCCACAGCCTTTATTTCGTCCCGCGTGAGCTTTGATTTCCTGGTGAGTGCGATGCCGGACGCGGTTGGAACGTCTTGTCTGAGGATAACGGGCGCGAGCGGTTTCTCCGGAAGCAGCAGCGCCCTTTGCCACTGGTCATAGATGAAGCCATGCGGCCGGGTTTTTGTGGCGTAAACCTTGTTCTCGTCCAGAAGCGCGACCAGAGAACCGTCTTCATGAACGAGGAGATCGGGCAGATCGCGCTGAGATGTCGCTGCCGAGAGGCCGAAGGCAAGCAGCAAAGGCGGAATGCCCAAAAGCGCAAGGCGGCTGCGCAGCAGGGTCAGCAGCAGGAAGCCAGCCGAGGCGATGCCGATGAACCAGCCATGCGGACGTCCGGTCGCGGCGCTGCCACCCCAGGAGGCGACTTCGTCCGCGACCTCTATGACCAGCGCCATGCCATGGCCCATGACCTTCAGGAATGGCGCGTCGAGCCCGAACGGCATCAGCAGCATGGCAATCAGACCGAAGGGCATGACGATCAGCGACATGAGCGGCGTGGCGGCGAGATTGGCAAAAAGTCCATAGGTGGTGACACGCTGGAAATGTTCGGCAGAATAGATTGCTGTCGAAAGCCCACCGATCAGCGACGTTGTGATAACGCCGCCGATCACGGCACCTGCCGTTTGCGCTACCGTCACCCAAGCCGGTTTTCGCCCTCTAAAAAGACGCTCGCGGTCAATGCGCCAGCGGCTCCAGGCCGCATAGGCAGAAACAAGCGCGATCGTTGCGGCAAAAGACATCTGAAAGCTTGGACCCATCACTTCCGACGGGGACAGCGCCAGTATCACGAGGGCGGAGAGCGCAACATTTCTCAGGCTGAGCGAGGGCTGATCGAAGAGCACCGCAATCAGCATCACGGACATCATCAGCCAGGCCCGCTCGGCGGAAACTGCGAAACCGGAAATCAGATAGTAGCAAAGTGTCATCAGGAGCGCTGCGAAGGCGGATATCTTCTTGACCGGCCATCGCTGGGCAAAGGCTGGGAACAGGCTGAATGCGAGCCTCATGCCGACAAAGAAGATGCCTGATGCCAAGGCCATGTTGAGCCCGGATATGGCAACGATATGAGCCAGCCCCGAGACCCGCAGTGCCTCCATGGTTTTCGGCGATATGGCTTGTCTCTCATCGGTGACGATGGATGCAGCAAAGGCACCCGCATCGCCGCCGATCGTCGTGCGAATGCGCTCGGCGATGGCGGCACGCAGGCGATAAAGCCACATGTCGGCCATCTCCAGCCAACCCTCGGCCCCAAGGTCCGCCGTCGCCACCGCCTGGGGCGGCTGGTAAAAAAAGCCTGTCGCACCGATGCCCCGGAAATAAGATGAAAAGGCAAAGTCGTTCAATCCCGGCAAAGCCGGTCCGGACGGTGGAGAGAGCCGTGCCTTGCCGCGTATGGTCGCGCCGATCGGCATGGCGTCGCCGCCACCGCGCGCAAGGAGCGACACCCTCCCCGGCAGACGCGTTAGTGACGGTGCTTCAGTGGAGTGGAGCTGCACCAGATACCGCCAGTCGCCCCGCGCATCCACCTCCCGGCGCACCACCTTGCCGGTGAGCGTGGTGGTGACCGGCGTGTCCAGAAGGATGGTCGCCGCACGGCGGGTTTCCAGTTCCGCAAAAAGCATGCCGAGCAACAAGAGGGCGACAAGGCTGCACGCCCTTCCCACCGTATCAAGGCGGTATCGGTTGAGAAGCGCCAGTGGGGCCGCGACTAAAAATGCGACGATCAGAAGGGGCAAGGAAGGCGCGGTGTCGAGAGAAAACCAGAGGATCGCTCCGCAACCGATGACAACGGGTACGAAAAGAAAATCGTGCCCGAATGCGCGTTCTTCCGTCAGCCAGACGGCAACTTTTCGAGAAACGGAAACGCCGGGTTCGGGCCTGTCGACCAGAGGCGGCAGAACAGGGATCGCGACGGCGACGGTCCGCTGCAGCGGAAACAGGATATCCACCGTGCCGGGGGCGTTTCCCTGCATCGTTTCGGCATATCCGAAATGCTGTTTTTCCCCTTGACCAAGCATTCTGCGCCGCGCCCCTGCCGCACTGTAAACAGGTTTGCAGAGGGACGCCCGAGATTGCAATGCTTTCCTTTAACCGCGCGTTGACCGAGATTGAATTGCTTCGATCGACGAGGCCAAAAGCAACGCATTTGCGTTTGCCGCAATGCACAATTTGACCTTTGGATAGCTTGGCATCTGCGACAGGATCATATAGCTAATCGGTAGACGCTTAACCGCGGGGCGTGTCTCAACGCCCCCACCCGCATGTTTTCGGAGGATCAGTATGACGGAAAAAAGCGCTACAGTGACACTTGGCGACAAACAGGTCGAACTCCCAGTCAGGGAAGGCACGATCGGGCCGAGCGTCGTCGATATCGGCACGCTGTACAAACACACGGGCTCCTTCACTTACGACCCGGGTTTCACGTCGACGGCCTCCTGCGAATCCAAGATCACCTATATCGACGGTGACGAAGGTGTTCTCCTGCACCGTGGCTTCCCCATCGAACAGCTCGCCGAACAGGGCGACTTCCTGGAAACCTGCTATCTGCTGCTTTACGGCGAACTGCCGACGGCGGCACAGAAGAAAGATTTCGATACCCGCGTCACGCGCCACACCATGGTGCACGAGCAGATGAGCCGCTTCTTTACCGGCTACCGCCGCGACGCGCATCCGATGGCCGTCATGTGCGGCACGGTCGGCGCTCTCTCGGCCTTTTACCACGACTCGACCGACATCACCGATCCGCATCAGCGCATGGTCGCATCGCTTCGCATGATCGCCAAGATGCCGACGATCGCCGCGATGGCCTACAAGTACCATATCGGCCAGCCCTTCGTTTACCCGAAGAACGATCTGGATTACGCCTCCAACTTCCTGCACATGTGCTTTGCCGTGCCGTGCGAGGAATACAAGGTCGATCCGGTTCTGGCCCGCGCCATGGACCGCATCTTCATTCTGCATGCCGATCACGAACAGAATGCCTCCACCTCCACGGTGCGTCTTGCCGGTTCGTCGGGCGCCAACCCGTTCGCCTGTATTGCGGCCGGCATTGCCTGCCTCTGGGGTCCGGCACACGGCGGCGCCAACGAAGCGGCGCTCAACATGCTCAATGAAATCGGCTCGGTTGATCGCATTCCGGAATACATCGCCCGCGCCAAGGACAAGAACGACCCGTTCCGCCTGATGGGCTTTGGTCACCGCGTCTACAAGAACTACGACCCGCGCGCCAAGATCATGCAGAAGACGATGTATGAAGTGCTGGAAGCCACTGGCAATTCCGACGATCCGATCATGCAGGTCGCGCTGGAACTGGAAAAGATCGCCCTTTCCGACCCGTATTTCGTCGAAAAGAAGCTTTACCCGAATGTCGACTTCTATTCGGGCATCACGCTGAAGGCGCTCGGCTTCCCCACGACCATGTTTACCGTCCTCTTCGCTCTCGCCCGCACCGTCGGCTGGATCGCACAGTGGAACGAAATGATCGAAGATCCGCAGCAGCGCATCGGCCGTCCGCGCCAGCTTTACACGGGTGCCGGCAAACGCGACTACATTCCGGTTTCCAAGCGTTAATCGGCAAACCACGTCACATCAAAGGCCGGCGAGTTTTACTCGCCGGCCTTTTTGCTTGCCATTGTGGATTGGGATACACGCGGTGGGACCGGCGGCAACACAGGCCCTGACACAGATGGGGCTTCAACCTCGCTGTCTGCGGGCGTTCACGACCTCGAGGAGAATAGCCGCGCCGGTTTCGCCGGGCGGGACATCCGTGCGCAGACGTTGCTGCACCAGAGCATAACCTTCGAGCATGGCCTTCCGCTCAATTGTATCGGATGACAGGCGTTCCGCCCAACGCAGCATCGATCCGGCCCTGACCACCTCGTTGAAATACTCCGGGACGACAGCATAATCGGCAATGAGATTGGGTAGCGCACCCGTCCAGGTCTTCACCCGCTTGCTCAGCATGGTGAAAATCCAGTCGGTCTTGTAGACAGATATGGTCGGCACGCCGGCAAGAGCCAACTCAAGAATGACCGTGCCTGACGCTGCGATAGCCGCATCGGCTTCCGCAAAGGAGTTCCACTTGAAAGCAGGATCGATGCCGATTTCGGGTCTGATTTCCTGCGGCCAAGACGCCGCCAGTTCGCGGATGCGATGTTCCTGACGTGGAACGGTGGGCAGCAGAAACCGCGTCGGACCATTCCGTTCCACAAAAGCCTTCGCCGCGTGCTGGAACGGCTCCATCAGCCTGGTGGTCTCGGTGGAACGCGACCCGGGCAGAAGAAGAATCGTCTTCAGCCGCCCCTCCGCTGGAAGTGGCCGTTCTGCCCGCTTCCGACGCACCGCGAGGACGTCCGGATCGACGCTGAGGCGATGGCCGACGAATGTGGTCGGCGGGCCTCCGAGACGGCGCATCGCCTCCGGCTCAAATGGCAGGAGAGCCAGGACATGGTCCACATAGGATAACATCGCCGTTGCGCGATGTTCTTTCCAGGCCCAGACGCTCGGGCACACATAATTGACGACCGGGAGATGCGGCAGTTCCTTGCGGACTTTTTTCGCCACTCGATGGGTGAAATCCGGGCTGTCGATGATCAAAAGGACATCCGGTTTTTCCCGTATCACCGCCTCAGCCGCCCGGTTGATCAGGCCGATCAGTTTGGGCAGTTTCTTGAGGACCTGCGTGAACCCCATGATCGAGAGTTCGGAATAATCGAAAAGAGAAGTGAGCCCCTGCCCCTCGAGCGCCTCGCCGCCGACGCCGACAAGTTCGATCGAACCGGGATATCGGGCCTTGAGGGCCCGGATCAGATCCGCGCCGAGAAGATCGCCCGACACTTCGCCGGCGATGACCGCCACCTTCAATCTCTCCGTCATTCCATCATGTCTCCGCGAAGTGACGTATCGATGCCACAGACGAATATGCCCGCCTGATCGGCAGCTTTCAACATCGCGTCACGATCAAGCACCAGTGCGCGTCCGGCTTCGACGGCAATGCCCGCAAGCCCGGCCTTTTGGGCATTTTCGACAGTTTCGATCCCGATTGTCGGCAGATCGGCGCGTACATCCTGCTGCGGTTTGCAGAGCTTGACCAGCACGCCCCGGCGGCGGGGCGAGATGCGTCCCTCCGCGCGCAATGCCGCGACGCGCAGTAACATTGCGTCCGTGCCTTCAACGCCCTCGAGCGCCACGATGCGGCCGCCGACGGAGACCGCACCCTGCCCGACATCAAGTTTGCCGAGCGCAAGCGCCGCCTCAGCTGCCCTGCTTATGTCCTTCAAGTCGTCTTCGGCCGGTTTTTGCGTGCCGAAAGCGCCTGTCGTGGCCAAGAGGCCTGGAGCGATCTCATGCGCGCCGATGACTTTCGCACCGAGCGTGCCGATGATCTTTATGACCATCTGCAGAACGGCGTCATCGCCGCCCGACAATAGCGTTTTGACGATGGATGGAAGTTTTAGCAGGATAGCGACGGTGGGGCGGATTTCACGCCATTCCGGCCGCCGCGCCACGGCCCCGGAAAGCACGACACGATCCACCCGGTTGTCACGCAGCAGCCGGCCAAGCCCGGCGACGTCACCAACCGAGATGACGGCGTTGTCGAAACCGCTCCAGTCGAAGCGGGAATCATCGCGCAGCCGCACGATGAAAGGATCTTCTCCCATCTCACGGGCGGCGTTCGCCACGTAAAGTGGCAACTGGCCGCTGCCGGCCACAATGGCGAGACGCCCGCCGCCTGTCACGGCTCACTTGCCCCGGTTGGGCGAAGAGATCGCGCGGTCGCTGTCCACTCCAATGAAATCGATGATTTCTAGCGCCTGCGGGCAATCCAGATATTCGCTGCGGTCGATCGCTGCCGCATTGCCGCGGATAGTGCCTTCCGCCTCGAAGATCTGCTTGAAGACGCGCCGGACCTTGTGGATATCTGCGCGCTCAATGCCGGCACGCGTCATGCCAACGACATTAAGGCCGCCGAGAATGCCGGGATTGCCATTCAGCATTCCATAGGGAATGACATCGTAATTGACCGCGGACAGTCCGCCGATGAAGGCCTGACGGCCAATGCGGGTGAACTGGTGAACAGCACAGCCGCCGCCGAGAATGGCGCGGTCCTCGATCGTCACATGGCCGGCCAGCATCACATTGTTGGACAGGATGATGTGGTCACCAAGGCGGCAATCATGCGCCACATGTGAGTTGGCAAGGAACAGATTGTCGTTACCGACGATCGTCTTGCCGCTGCCATCAGAGCTGCCGGCGTTCATGGTGACGCCTTCGCGCATGGTGCAGCGCTCGCCAATTTCAAGCGTGGTTTCAGAACCGTCGTGGCGAACCGCCTGCGGTGTGCCGCCGATGACCGCCATGGGGTGGACGACCGATCCACGGCCGATGACCGTCAGGCCGGATACAACGGCATGATTGTGCAGCCGGACATCATCATGCAGCGTGACTTTCCCGCCGACGTAGCTCAGCGCACCGATGACGACGTTTTCACCGATCACCGCACCGTCTTCGATCACGGCGGTGGGGTGAATTCTGGCCGAGGCGGCAATCGTGCTCATTGCTGGTCCTCGGGGATCATCATGGCGCCGACATCAGCCTCCGCCACCAGCGCACCATCCACCTTCGCCTCGCAATGGAATTTGAAGACATTACCGCGCTGGCGCTGCTTGACGACGTGAATTTCCAAACGATCGCCGGGGATCACGGGTTTGCGGAAACGGGCGTTGTCGATTGTCATGAAGTAGACCAGATGGCCGCCCTCACCTTGACTGCGGGCGCATATTGCACCTGCCGTCTGGGCCATGGCTTCGACGATCAGAACACCCGGCATGATCGGCCGGTCCGGGAAGTGGCCGGTGAAATGCGGTTCGTTGACCGTCACGTTCTTGATGCCGGTCGCCGAATTGTTACCGTCAATATCGATGATCTTGTCGATCAGCAAGAATGGGTAACGATGCGGCAGAAGCTTCATGACTTCCAGAATGTCAGCCGCGCCGAGCGTCGTCTTCGTTTCTTCAGTCATTGTTTTTCTCTCCTGTTTTTTTATCACGCCCTTCAGCGCGTGCCAGAATTTCGGCCATGTCGCGCAGGAAATATTTCATCGGTCGCGCAGGCGTTCCGCCATAACGGGCGCCTGCCGGCACGTCCGCCACAACACCGCTCATGGCAGCGATCTGCACGCCGTCGCCAATGTTGATATGGCCATTGATGCCTGCCGCACCACCAATCATCACACCGTCGCCGATACGGGTGCTGCCCGCAATGCCGACCTTGCTGACGATGCCGCAATGGCGGCCGATGCGAACGTTGTGGCCAATCTGGACCTGATTGTCGATCTTGGTGCCTTCGCCGATCACCGTGTCATCCATGGTGCCGCGATCGATCGTGGTGTTCGCGCCGATCTCGACATTGTCCTGGATGATGACACGGCCAATCTGGACGATCTTCAGCATGCCGCGTGGACCGGGGGCATAACCGAAACCGTCTTGCCCGATGCGCGCACCATTGTGGATAATCACATTATTACCGATGAGCGCGGCAAGAACGCTTGCGCCGCCTGCAATGGTGCAATCGCGTCCGATCTGTACATCCTGCCCGATGATGACACCCGGCCCGATCCGCGTACCAGCACCGATGTGGGCGCCGGCGCCGATCACTGCGAGCGCCTCGACAATGACGCCCGCTTCCAGCTTCGCGGAAGGATCGACATGCGCAGCATGAGAAATTTCGCTTTCCATCCGCGCGATCGGACCGGGACGCATCGCCGAGGGGTGCAGCAAGGCACCAACCTGGGCAAACAGCGTGTGTGGATTTTTCGATATCAGCGCGGGGATGTCGGACGGAAGCATGTCCACAAGGGCAGCGTCACAAATGACGGCGGCGGCTTCGCAGGTCTGCAGCTCATCGCGGTTCTTGCGCGAAAGGATATAGCAGAGCTGATCGGGTTTTGCCCGATAGACCGGAGAAACGGACCTGACAATCCGCTCTCCCGCCGCCCCATCAGACAGTTCCGCCCCAAAGCGGTCTGCGATGTCTTTCAATCGCAGTCCCTCGTGGGGCGGAAAAAACGCGTTGTATTCCATTAGCCGGAAACTCCAGAACGTTCAAAGTTGCAGTTCTGGACTGCCGATATCAGAAAGTGTTGGACATGCCAAACCGGAAACGCTGTTCCTCGTCGTAGTCTTCCTTGGCGATCGGAACCGCGTAGTCTACACGGATCGGACCGAAGGGCGACGCCCACATCACGCCAATACCGGCGGATGCGCGGATGGAATTGTCATCCTTTACACCGGCGCTGTTGGCCACCTTATTGCCGTAAAGCGTACCGGCATCGACGAAACCAGCAAGACGCAGACCGAAATCCTCGGGAACGCCAGGCATCGGAGCCGTGACTTCAGCAGAGGCGGCGAAATAGGTCGTGCCGCCGATGGAGTCGGAACCGATGCGCGGACCGATACCATCGTTCTTGAAGCCGCGCACCTGACGTCCGCCGAACTTGAACTGATCGAATACCAGCAGATTGTCGCCCGTCGGCATCACGTGACCGGCCTGACCGGTGAGCGAGCCGATGACGTCGTACTCATCCGACAGGGTATAGAAGAAGCGCGCCTTGGCGTAGATCTTGTAATATTCGGAATCGCCACCCAGACCGGCAAATTCGTTCGTCAAAGCAGCCTGCCAGCCTTCACGCGGCATGTTGCGGTCGTCGAGCGTATTGTAGTTCAGCGTGTTGGAGATGATGGACTGCGTCCAATCGCCACCGCGGATCAGGTCCTTATAAGGCGCCGCAAGGTTGCTACCGGTCTCCCAGTCACCCTCACCATCATAGTTGAGCTGCTTGTAGGTATACTTGAACGTCGTCGAGAGATCCTCGGTGATAGGCGCGGTCACGCGCAGCGAGAAGCCCTGCTCGTCGTAGTCGTAATAATCTTCGCTGCGGCTCTGGCTCTTGAACAGGTCGAAACCCGCAGCAAGGCGGTAGCCGAGGAAATAAGGCTCGGTAAAGGACAGCGTGTAGCTACGCGCATCGTCTTCACCCGCACCGGCAGCGAGACGGATATACTGACCGCGGCCGAGGAAGTTCTTTTCTTCGATGGAGGCTTCGAGCAGAACACCGTCGTTCTGCGAATAACCGGCGCCGATACCGAACGAACCGGTCGACTGATCTTCAACGTCAACCACGATCACGACGCGGTCAGGCGCGCTGCCGCCGGCGGTCGAGATATTGACCTTCGAGAAGTAACCCAGCGCTTCCAGACGACGCTTGGCAGCGGTGATAACCGTCTGGTTGAACGCATCGCCTTCAGAAATATCGAATTCGCGACGAATGACATAGTCACGCGTGCGGGTGTTGCCACGGATTTCGATACGCTCGACGTAAGCGCGCTCGCCCTGATCAACGATGTAGGTCACGCCAATGGTGTTGCCGGACATGTCGCGGTCGCCGCGCGGCGTTACACGGGCGAAAGGATAACCTTCACCGGCGACGCGCTTGGAAATCGCCTCCATGCTCTGCTGAACTTCCTTGGCGCTGTAGCTTGCGCCCTGGCGGGTCTCAACGAGGCCCTGAAGCTCCGAACCCTCAACACCCGGAACGGTCGATTCGACCGCGACGTTGCCGAAGTTGTAACGCTGACCTTCATCGACCGTGATGGTGATGTTGTATTCGTTTTTGGACTCATCAAGCACAGCCTCGGAACCAACGACCCGGAAGTCGGCGTAACCGCGGTTGTAATAGAACTGGCGCAGCGCCTCTTCGTCGGCGCGCAGCTTCTCCTCGTTGTAGACGTCCTTACGCGTCAGGAATGACAGCATGTTGGACTTCTTGGTATTGATGACAGCAGCCAGACGACCATCGCTGTAGGCATTGTTGCCCACGAAGTCGATGCGGCCGATCTTGGTACGCTCACCTTCATTGATGACGAAAGCGATGTTCACGCGACCCTGACCGACGGAAACCGTCTGGGTGGTGACTTCGACATCGCTGCGGCCGATAGCGGCATAGGCTTCCTTGATGCGGGCAATATCCGCCGTCACGATGGCCTGATTGAACGGGCCGAGCGACTGCGTCTGCACGATACCGGCGAGCTTGTCGTCCTTGATCTTGCGGTTGCCGTTGAAGACTACCTGGTTAACGAGCTGGTTCTCGTTGACGGTCACGACAAGCGTGCTGCCCGAAACGCGCATGGAAACATTCGAGAAATAACCGGTGGCGTAAAGACGCTTCACCGATTCATCGATGTCCGAATTGGAAAAGTTCTTGCCGGGCGCAATGGTGATGTTGGAACGAACCGAATCCGCACCCGATCTTTCGGCGCCGCGAACGTCGATTCTGCTGATGACGGCTGCCTGTGCAACGCCAGCAGAGGCAAGCACACCAAGGCCCGCAACCGAAGAAACACCGGCAGACAGAGCAACCGCCGACACAGCGTTCAAAAATCTTGAACCAGCCTTCATTTCAATTCTTACCTTTTTACGTTGTCCCTCAGCGGGCGGAACCCGACTCCGGCCATGTGCGTCGTTTTACCTGCTTTTCCCCTACAAGCAAGCGCGAACGTTAAATTCTGTTTACTTCGTGCTCCAGAGTGGCTCATTCGCCACTTTGGCATAAAAACAAGGTAAACAACCGACTAACAAAACCGTTAAAACACAATCCTCAGCCAATCAAGCTGCTGATATCATTCCATGTTGCAAAAACCATAAGACCCAAAATCATCGCCATGCCGATGCGGAAGGCAACCTCCTGCGCGCCCGCTTCCAGCGGCCTGCCGCGGACGGCCTCGATGGCGTAGAACACGAGATGTCCGCCGTCCAGAACCGGGACGGGCATCAGATTGAGGAGCCCGATCGATACCGACAAAACGGCTGCAAGTTGAATCACGGCGGAAATGCCAAGCGTCGCCATCTGGCCGGAAGCCTGCGCGACCCGCACCGGGCCGCCGAGCTGATCGGCATTCATGCGGCCGGTAACGAGATTGCCGATATAATTGAATGTGCCGGTGATGACGTGGCCTGTTTCGCGCACACCTTCCAGAAGCGCCTGCGACGGTGAATATTCGATGTGACGGAAATTACCGCTGGTCTGGTCGGTGACAATGCCGATAATACCCATTTCCAACTTGTTGCCGAACTGGTCGGTGGTTTCTGTCCGGGTCGGCACCATCGGCAGCTTGAGCTCCTCGCCTGCCCGCTCGACGGTGACCGTGATAGGCGTGCCGGGCCGGATGCCGACATAACGGCGGACATCTTCGAAGGTCACCACTTTTTCGCCATCAATCGCCACCAGACGGTCGCCGGGGCGCACGCCCGCAGCGGCGGCGGCACTGTTTTCACGCACCTCTGCAACGACGGGATCGGCGATCATCCGGCCGTAAATGCCGAAGAGTACTGCGAAGATGAGAATCGCGAGGATGAAGTTTGCGATCGGGCCCGCGGCGACGGTCGCCGCCCTTTTCCACAGTTTTGCACCGGAAAGCGTCTGCGCCCTCTCCTCCAGCGTCATATGGGACAGGCCCGAGCTGTCCGGCTTGCTCGCTGCGTCTTCATCGCCGAAGAATTTCACGTAGCCGCCCAGTGGTATGGCTGAGATCTTCCATCTCGTCCCGTGCTTGTCGGTGAAACCGAGCAGCTCGGGGCCGAAGCCGACGGAGAATGCCGTGGAACGGATGCCGCACCAGCGACCGACGAGATAATGCCCCATCTCGTGGACAAAAACGAGAAGGGAAAGCACCAGGATGAAGGGCACGATATAGCCGGTCAAAAAGCCGGTCGCCGCCATTACTGTGTTCATGACAATCTGCCCTTCATGTCGTGACCTTTCGTGCCGCTTAGAAACCCGGCAGCAGACCGCCGCCCGACCCGGGCACATCGCCGGTTGCCGCCGCGTGCACGAAAGCTATGAGGAATACCGTAAAGCAGGCGAAAACAAGACCGTCAACACGGTCCATGAAGCCACCATGGCCAGGAATGAGATGGCTTGAATCCTTGACCTGGAAACGCCGTTTCACGAAGGATTCGAAGAGATCGCCGATCTGGCTGAACACGGAAAGAAGGAGTGCAAGCCCCAGTACCAGAAAGCTGATGCGTCCGTGATAGGCCATGGAGACTGCCGCGCCGCCGATCACGGCCGCCGCCGCCCCGCCAATCGCGCCGGACCACGTCTTGCCGGGCGAAATAGAAGGCGCCAGCTTCGGCCCGCCGATGGCGCGACCGACGAAATAGGCAAGAATATCCGTTGACCAGACAACGGCGAAAATGAACAGGATGGATACAAAGCCCGTCAGTTCGTCACCGCGGATGGCCGCCAGTGATATACCGCTCAGACCCGCATAAAAAATGCCCCCCACCAGCCACCAGTTTTTGCCGCGCAATACCGGAAACAGCGCCGCTGTCAGCGTGAAGCCTGACAAAAGCGGCAGGTCGAGCGAGGATTCGCCGAAAATCGTGTTGCCGGCAATGACGGCGACGGAAAACCAGCCCCAGGCGTTCCCGGTCGGATTGCTCTCCGACATCCGGGTAATCGTCGACCACTCATAATAGATGAGAATCGCCAGAAGGCCTGCAACGATGCGGAACAGAATGCCGCCATACCAGGTTGCGGCCAGAATGACCGCGGCCATGACGATCGCGGAAACAATCCGCAGTCTGAGTTCTCGGCTCATCAGGCGCCTGCCACGGCAACCTGCTCGGTGAGTGCACCGAAGCGGCGGTCACGCGTTGCATATTGCTCGATTGCGGAGAAGAAGAGCTGCCGGTCGAAGTCCGGCCAATATTCCGGAATGAACAGGAACTCGGAATAGGCCGCCTGCCAGAGCAGGAAGTTCGACAGGCGTTCCTCGCCGCTGGTGCGGATGATCAGGTCAGGATCAGGAATCCCCGAGGTGTCGAGCCGGGCCGAAATCATCTCGGGGGTGATGGAAGCGGCGTCTAGCCTGCCTGCGGCAACATCAAGGGCGATTGACGCCGTCGCGCGAGCGATCTCGTCACGGCTGCCGTAGTTGAAGGCGATCACCAGCGTCAGCTTGGTGTTGTCGGCCGTCATCTGCTCAGCCTCTTCCAGAAGCGAGCGAATATCGTTCTTCAGCCCCTGCCGGTCACCGATGATCCGCACGCGGACGTTCTCGCGGTGCAGTTCGGCAAGGTCGCGGCGGATGAAAGCCTTCAAAAGCCCCATCAGGTCGCTTACCTCGGATTCGGGCCTGCGCCAGTTTTCCGACGAGAAGGCGAAGAGGGTGAGATAGCGTATGCCGCAGTCACCGGCCGCGCGCACGGTCTCGCGCACGGCCTCCACACCGCGGCGATGCCCCATCACGCGCGGGAGGCCGCGCTGCTTTGCCCAGCGGCCGTTGCCATCCATGATGATGGCGACGTGCTCGGGTATGGAGGAACGTGTCGTCGTCGGCATATCGATCCAGTAACAGGGCAGCGCGGAATTAAACGGAAAAGACAGGTCTATCGCAGGCGATATCAGACCTGCATGATTTCCTTTTCCTTCTCGGCAAGCAAGCGGTCAATTTCCGAAATCGTGTCGTCGGTCATTTTCTGCACCTTTTCCGACTGGCCACGGCTTTCGTCCTGACCGATGTCGCCATCCTTTTCGGCTTTTTTCAGACCGTCCATGCCATCACGACGGACATGGCGAATCGCCACCTTGGATTTTTCGGCATAGTCATGGGCGACCTTGACGAGCGACTTGCGGCGCTCTTCATTGAGTTCAGGCAACGGAATTCTGAGGTTCTGGCCGTCAACTATCGGGTTGAGGCCAAGGTTGGATTCGCGGATGGCACGGTCGACAGCGTTGACCATCGACTTGTCCCAGATGTTGACGCCGAGCATGCGCGGCTCGGGAACGGTGATGTTGGCCACCTGGTTGAGCGGCACACGCGAACCGTAGGCGTCGACGGTCACTGGGTCCAGAATGTTGGCCGACGCGCGGCCGGTGCGCAGCGACGCGATATCGCTCTTGAACGCATTGATGGCGCCATCCATACGGCGCTTGATATCGTTGAGGTCAACACCACTCATCTTGATACTCCATCTTGTCGGCCAGCGGCCGTATTCGCCCCAGGGGCGGCATCGTTTTGGATTATTTGTCGTGCACGATGGTCTTGCGGCCGCCGCCGGTCAATATCTGTGCAAAACCGCCCTTCTCATGGATCGAGAAAACAATGATCGGGATGTGGTTTTCGCGGGCAAGGGCGACAGCGGCGATATCCATGACCGCGAGCCCCTTGCCGAGCACTTCGCTATGGGTCAGCTCATCAAAGCGGGTTGCCGTCGGGTCCTTCTTTGGGTCAGCGGAATAGATGCCGTCCACCTGGGTTCCCTTGAAGATCGCCTCTGCGCCCATTTCGGCGGCGCGCAGTGCAGCAGCGGAATCGGTGGTGAAGAACGGGTTGCCCGTACCGCCGGCGAAAATCACCACGCGGCCCTGGGCCAGATGATGAAGGGCGGCACGCTGGGAGAAGCTCTCACAGATCTCGGGCATGGCGATTGCCGAAAGAACGACAGTGTCGATGCTGAGCTTGCGGAGCGAGGTGGCAAGGGCCAGCGCGTTGATGACGGTTGCCAGCATGCCCATATGGTCGCCGGTGACGCGGTCGCCGCCCTTGGATGCCACGGCCACGCCGCGAAAGATATTGCCGCCGCCGACGACAACGCCGACTTCAACGCCCATCGCCCTTGCCTCGGCGATATCGGAGGCAATGCGGTCGGCCACCGCCACATCGATACCGAAACCCTGATCACCCATGAGGGCTTCGCCGGAAGCCTTGAGAAGAACGCGTTTGTAGATCGGCTTGGAAGACATCATGACTCCTCGGAAATGTAACCGAAACGCGGATACACGAAGGGCACCGCGTTGTCACGCGATGCCCTCCCGTTTTCCCAAGATTGGGTAAATATAATCAGCCCTTGGCGACGGCTGCGACTTCAGCTGCGAAATCGCTTTCTTCCTTTTCGACGCCTTCGCCGAGCAGCAGGCGAACCATGCCGGTAACTTCGATGGAAGCGCCAGCTTCCTTCTCGGCTTCCTTGACGGCAGCGCCGACGGTCAGGTCGGGGTTGATGACGAAAGCCTGCGACAGAAGGGCGACTTCTTCGAAGAACTTGCGCATGCGGCCATCGACCATCTTTTCGATGATGGCTTCGGGCTTGCCGGATTCGCGGGCCTGTTCGATGAAGACGTTGCGCTCGCGCTCAGCAACGGCAGCGTCGACTTCTTCAGCACGGATGGCGAGCGGGTTGGTTGCAGCGATGTGCATGGCAACCTGGCGGCCGATGGAGTTGAGAACTGCCTTGTCGCCTTCCGACTTCAGCGCAACGAGAACGCCGAGCTTGCCGATGCCGTCGCCGGCAGCGTTGTGGATGTAGGTCGCGACAACGCCGTGCGGCACTTCCAGCGCAGCGGAACGACGCAGCGTCATGTTCTCGCCGATCGTTGCGATCGCGTCCTTGATGCTGTCGGAAACGGACTTGCCGGTTGCCGGATAGGTGGCAGCGGAAACAGCGTCAACGGTGCCATCGGTGGAGAGAGCAACCTGGGCGATGCCGCGGATGAGGTCCTGGAAAGCGTCGTTACGGGCAACGAAGTCGGTTTCCGAGTTCAGCTCGACAACGACAGCCTTGTGACCCATGGTGGCAACGCCGACCAGACCTTCGGCAGCCGTGCGGCCGGACTTCTTGTCGGCCTTCGCGATGCCCTTGGCGCGCAGCCAGTCGATCGCCGCTTCCATGTCGCCATTGGTTTCAGCAAGAGCCTTCTTGCAGTCCATCATGCCTGCGCCAGACTTTTCGCGCAGTTCCTTCACCATTGCGGCTGTGATTTCGGTCATTGTGTGCCTCTTATCGGTTCGATCGGTCAGCCGGCGGAATTTGCCGTGCCGAAGTTCTGGGTGATGACTGTACCCGGCCGCACACCCTTTGAAACCCTGAGGTTCCGACAAGGGGCATGCGCATTCCCAAGTGCTGCGGCGTCGCCAAACATCGAAATGATGGGTGCCGCTCTAGTGTGACAGCGTTATGAAGACTGCCTGCCGTTCCAACCACCTCGGACGCCTGTGGTTTCCAGAAACCGTGGCGGAGCGGTTAGAAACGAACAAGGCCGTCAACCCATTGAAGGTCTTTGACGGCCTTGTCATATCCTGGTCGAGGAGACGGCGATACGGGATCGCCGCCAGACAGGGCCTATATCAGGCGCCAGCCTCGTCTTCGAGAGCGGGCTCGATCGGAGCTTCTTCAGAAGCGCCGATGTCGCGGCCGGAAGCGCCCTGCTGACGGGCAATACCGTCGATGGCAGCGCGGGCGATCAGGTCGCAATAAAGCGAGATGGCGCGCGAAGCATCGTCGTTACCCGGGATCGGGTAGTCGATGTGATCCGGATCGCAGTTGCTGTCGATGATCGCAACGACCGGAATGCCAAGACGCTTGGCTTCTTCGATCGCGATCTTTTCCTTGTTGGTGTCGATGATGAACATCAGGTCCGGAACGCCGCCCATATCGCGGATACCGCCGAGAGCCTTTTCAAGCTTTTCGCGTTCGCGCTCAAGGTTCAGGCGTTCCTTCTTGGAGTAGCCAGAGCCTTCCGAGTTCAGGATCTCGTCAACCTTGCGCAGGCGCTGGATCGAGTTCGAGATGGTCTTCCAGTTGGTCATCATGCCGCCGAGCCAGCGGGAGTTGACGTAGTACTGGGCCGAACGCTTTGCGCTGTCGGCGATGATTTCGGACGCCTGGCGCTTGGTGCCAACGAACAGAACGCGGCCGCCACGGGCAACGGTGTCGGACACGACCTGAAGGGCGCGCGACAGCATCGGAACGGTCTGAGCCAGGTCGATGATGTGGATGTTGTTACGGTCGCCGAAGATGTACGGCTTCATCTTCGGGTTCCAGCGGTGCGTCTGGTGGCCGAAGTGAACACCAGCTTCCAGAAGCTGGCGCATAGAAAAATCGGGCAATGCCATGCCTTGTTACTCCTTTTCCGGTTTAACCCCCGCGAAGCGAACAGCGCCGATTTTCATCGACACCACCGGGCGGAACGGACCGGATTTCTCCCGGAACATCCCAAGCTTCGCGTGTGGAATGGTGAGCCGCATACAGTCGCCTGCTTAAAAATGCAAGCGATTATGCGAAAAAACCGCGCAAATGGCCCCGTTTCAGCGCACGGGCTTGTTTTCGCAGGTTTCGGGCTTGAGAATATCAAGCTTCGCAAGCTTTCCCGTCAGAACGAAATCACCGTAATCCATGGTGAGATCGCGGGTGATTCCGTTTTCATAAAGCTTGAACGACATGCGGTAGATCGGCAAAGCGTCGGTGCCGGTCTTGTCGTTGTAATAGGCGATGGTCACCGGCCAGAAGGCGGCCTTGGCGAAATCGCCCGCCTTGCCGGCATCCGCGTCCCCGTCCTTCGGTGTCTGCGCCTTGCCGACCAGCGTCGAGGTGATCAGGCTTTCATCACCATCATCCGACCCGTCGAAAATACGGGATTCGAAAATGCGCTTTCCCTGCTTCGCGTGCTCGATGACCTGAAACATGTGTTGTGTCGGGAATTCACTTGCGACCAGACTGACCTGGCGGGCATCCGGACGGGTCAGGTCGACCTTCACGCCATCGCTGCTGTCGGTTGCCGCCCCCTGCACTTCCTTGTCCAGCTTGTCATCGGTGTAGGACTTGGTCTCGAAGGTGAATTTTTTGGCGGCAATGTCTTCGAACGTCGTCGTCTGCTGATCCGTCATCCGCACGGCATCGCCCGTGTTGATCTGCGTTACGAAACGGAAATCCGTCTTGTAACCCTGGCAGGCGGAGCCGGTGAACTCATAGACCATGCGACCAGTCATGCCTTCGATGCCGGAGCGATCGGACGCATCCTTGAGTTCGAGGTCGTAGACGGCGCGATGTGCAATGAGATCGGGAACCGCGACGGGCAAGGCGCTGGCGGCGTTCGACAGGCCGGTCATAAGCCCTGTTGCGGCAACGAAACCAAGCGTCCTGACAAACATGCAATATCTCCTGTTGGACTCGCCGCTCATATTGTACAAGCAACCGCCCGGCTTTTGGATCAACATCTTCTGAATGCCGGATTCTTGAAGGATTTACAACAAAACCGGAGACGAAAATGTCGGACGTCATCGAAGGCCGCCTCAAGGAACTAGGCTTTACGCTTCCTGTTGCGGCAGCACCAGCCGCAAACTACGTTCCGTTCACCATCAGCGGCAATCTGCTTTATGTATCGGGTCAACTGCCGATGGAATCGGGCAAGATTGCGGTGACGGGCCTCGTTGGCCGCGATGTCGACGTGGCAGGCGCCCAGCGCGCAGCCGAACTTTGCGCCGTGAACATTCTCGCACAGGTCAAGGCCGCCTTGAATGGCGATCTGTCGAAAGTCCGCCGCGTCATCAAGCTGAACGGCTTTGTGGCTTCCGTTCCCGAGTTCGTTGAGCAACATCTCGTCATCAACGGTGCATCGAACCTCATCGCCAATGTTCTGGGCGAAGCCGGCAAACATGCCCGCGCCGCCGTCGGCATGGCCGCCCTGCCCTTCAATGCATCGGTCGAAATCGACGCCATCGTGGAAATCGACGTATGACACTGAAACTTTCCTGGCTGACGGCCCAGCCCGTCGCCCATCGCGGTTATCATGATCTCAACAAGGCGGTCTGGGAAAACACGCTCTCCGCCTTTTCCCGCGCCGTCGAGGCCGGTTTTGCGATCGAATGCGACGTTCAGCTAGCGGCAGACAGTGTGCCGGTGGTTTTCCATGATCACGACCTGGAAAGGCTGACCGGCATCAAGGGCGATGTGCGTGAACGCACCTCGGCGGAGCTGGCAATGCTTTCCGTCGGCCAAACCAAGGATCGCGTTCCGAGCCTCAAGCAGCTGCTGGCTCTCGTGGCCGGCAGGGTGCCGCTGGTTATTGAGCTGAAGGGCCGCGAGGGCGAAGGCGTCGATGACGGCTTTGCCGAAGCGGTGCTGGAAGACCTCGAGGGCTATAACGGCCACGTGGCGCTGATGAGCTTCGACCACCATCTGCTGAAGGACCTGAAGGCTGCGGGCTCGCCCTGGCCGCTCGGGCTGACGGCCGAAGGCGATAGGCCGGAGGACTTCTTCAGACATGACGACGCCATGCAGCTGGGGCTCGATTTCATCTCCTATCATTGGGGTCACCTGCCCAACAGCTTCATTGAAGCGCAAAGAAAACTCGGGCTTCCGGTGATTACCTGGACGGTCAGGGATGAAAATGCGCGCGAGACGACCTATAAATATGCGGACCAGATGACATTCGAAGGTTTCGACCCGAGAGAGAACCCGTCCACCACGGCATGACAGAAGATTATTCCATCAGCATTGCGCAGTCCTTCGCGGACATCGATCCGGAAAGCTGGAAACGGCTTTCCGGAACATCGCGCGATGCATCAGGAAAATCTTACAACCCGTTCATATCGCATGAATTCCTGTCTTCCATGGAAGACTCCGGCTCGGCCACCGCCAAGACTGGCTGGCTGGGGCACCACCTGCTGCTGGAAAACGCTGCAGGCACCCTTATTGGCGCCGTTCCTGCCTACCTGAAAAACCACAGCAAGGGCGAATACGTCTTCGATCACGGCTGGGCAGATGCCTTCGAGCGGGCTGGCGGGCATTATTATCCGAAATTGCAATGCTCAGTGCCCTTTACCCCGGCGACGGGCCCGCGGCTGCTGGTTGCCAACGGCGAAGATGTCGGACGATTCAAGCCGCTCCTTGCCTCCGGTCTTGCACAAGTGACCGAGAAGATCGGCGTTTCCTCGGCTCACGTCACGTTTCTGGAAGAGGATGACCTATCCGCTCTTCTGCCATGCGATTTCCTGCATCGTACGGACCAGCAATTCCATTTCATCAATGACGGTTATCGCGATCACAACGATTTCCTCGATGCGCTGTCATCACGCAAGCGCAAGGGGCTCAAGAAGGAACGCCGATCAGCGCTGGAACACGGCATCGAGATCGACTGGCTGACGGGGTCCGACCTGACGGAGGACATCTGGGACCAGTTTTTCGCCTTCTACATGGATACCGGCAGCCGTAAATGGGGCCGGCCCTATCTGACCCGGGAATTTTATTCGCTGATCGGCGAGCGAATGGCCGATGACGTGCTGCTGGTCATGGCGAAACGCGAGGGGCGCTATATTGCCGGTGCGATCAACTTTATCGGCTCGGACGCGCTTTACGGCCGGCACTGGGGCTGCATCGAGGATCATCCTTTTCTGCATTTCGAGGTCTGCTACCATCAGGCGATCGATTTCGCGCTGTCCAAGGGTTTGAAACGAGTGGAAGCCGGTGCGCAGGGCGAACACAAGCTGGCGCGCGGTTACGTGCCGGTCACCACCCATTCGGCGCATTTCATCGTCCACCCGGGCCTGCGCCGCGCCATTGCCGATTATCTTCAGCGGGAGCGCGAAGAGGTCGAGCATATCGGCGATTACCTTGATGAACACACGCCTTTCCGCAAGGGCGAAAGACAGGAACCGGACGCATAGTCCGACATACGGAGAGAGCAGAATGACGGCCAGCGCCTATGACGACAACAATATCTTCGCAAAAATCCTGCGCGGCGAAATTCCGAGCCATAAGCTTTACGAGGACGAGCATACTCTGGCCTTCATGGATGTGATGCCGCAGGCCCCGGGCCATCTGCTCGTCGTTCCCAAAACCGGCTCCCGCAACCTGCTCGACGCCGATCCCGAAGTGCTGGCGAAAACCATTCCGGTGGTGCAAAAACTCGCAGTCGCGGCAAAGGAAGCCTTCGATGCGGACGGCGTTTTCATCGCCCAGTTCAACGAACCGGCCGCTGGCCAGACCGTTTTCCACCTGCACTTCCACGTCATTCCACGCAAGGAAGGCGAGCCGCTGAAGCCGCACTCGGGCGTGATGGCCGATGGTGACGTGCTGAAGGCTCACGCAGAGAAGATAAAGGCGGCGCTCGCCTCGTGACGGGCGCCAAGACACCCGCGCGTTTGTCGCGGCCTCCGCACGCCGTTGTCACAGACCCGATCCCTCGGCTGGCGCGATCAAGTTCTCGATCGCGCTAGCTTTAAGGCGCAGAAGCGCCCTGGCTGCACGCGGCATCATTCTCTGGCCTGTTCGGGAACGCACACGGCGGCAATATTGTTTGCAGTCACGCCGGAGGGCGATAGGCATTCCTCTCCGGCCATGGCCAGCCTTCAAGCATCGTCGGATCCGGCCGGTAGATCTCTACCTGCAGCGGATAACAGGCCGCCGTATCGCTGGAATGCGTGGCGCTGCAATCCCCTCCCGGGCAGGCGGACAGCGCGCCGATGAGATCGATTTCCGCAAAGAACTCGAGATAATCGCCCGGACGCACCGGACTTGCCTTCATGAAATACTGGTGGGTGTCGCGGGTGAACCCCGTGCACATGAAGACGTTCAACACATCATGAACATGCGGCTCCGCCTGCCGGAACGAAAGGCCCTTGGCGGAAGCAAGCGCGTTCGTGAGGTTGGAGTGGCAACAATGATGATAATCGCCGCCGCTGAGCAGCTTGTTCGTGTAGGGATCGCAGCGCGTGCCGATCACGTCATGCACACCGCCGCCGTCCTCGTCCCAGCCATACCATGACAGCGTGTCATGGGTGATGGTCGCCATCGGCCGAAGGGATGGCAGGTTGCTCCACAACCGGTTGCCGACAGAAACATGGGTGGCATGCAGCGCGCGGGTCTTGCCGCTGAAAAACCGTTCATTCAGATCATGCGCATTCCAGAGGTTCAAATCCCCCACCTGCGGGCCTTCGATACTGACGATGCGGAAAAAATGGCCCTTCGGAACATTGAAGGTTCGGCCGTCACGCGGCGGCACGATAACCTCATCGATCTTTTCCATGCTCCCGCGTGCTTTTTCCAAAAGCGCAAGGTCGGGAGTCTCAAGTGTGCCGTTCGGGTAAACGACGACAGGCGAAATGGCGCGGCGCGCGGCGGCGTCTTCGGGTTCGGCAACAGGCATTCGGGGCATGAAATCCTCTGAGCAATGTAATGTCGGAGGGAAATTGCGGTACGAATGACCGGGTGACAAGATGGGTTCTTCTTGCGCTCAGACCAAGTTTTACTTACCCTTTTTTCTCATGATGTTGCCTCCGCTCGCCACTCTCCGCGCCTTCGAGGCGGCCGCCAGGAAAGGCAGTTTTGCCTTGGCCGCTCTTGAACTCGGCATGACGGCGACCGCCGTCAGCCAGCATATACGCAATCTCGAGGCATGGCTTGGTGTTGCACTCTTCGAACGGCATGCCAGGGGCGTAACACTGACGCCGGCCGGGAAGGATTTCGGGGGCACGGTTTCCTCAAGCCTCAGGCAGATCGCTTCCGGCGCAGAACGCATACGCGGCCGTCGCGATCGCATCACGGTCCGCCTCGCCAGCCTGCCTTCAGTCATTGCGCATTTTCTGACGCCGCGGCTTCCGCGTTTCCGGGCGATGCATCCCGATATTCAAGTGTCCATCAGCTATCTCGGCGCCAGGCAGGCCGTGCCGGCCGATCTCGCCATAGAGCACGGCGTGTCTGCCGGGCCAAATGCCGTGGCGCTTTTCAGCGCCGAGACGCGCCCCACCTGCGCTCCCGGTTACGCTGCCCAATTCGGTCCGTTCAGCGCGGTTGCCAGCCTGTTGCAGGCGGAATTGCTGCATGACGATAGCGAAATGGCCTGGCGGGCCTGGTTCGCCGCCGCCGGCACGGTCCCGCCGAATAGCACCGGCCCGATTTTCGCGGATTTCAATCTTCTCGTAACAGCGCTGAAGGCCGGCCAGGGCGTCGGTCTCTGTCCGACAGAACTTCTGCGCGACGAGATTGCGAAAGGCGAACTGACCGTTCTCTTCGAGCGCGCCGCCGACAAGGACAAATATTACTGGCTGGTGGAAACGGCGGAAATGAGTACATCGGCGAGGCTTCTGGCGAACTGGCTGTTGGCAGAAGCACGCGAAGCCGGGGCGACTATTCCGCCACCATGACCTGCCCGGCCGCCTCGGCCGTCCTTTCCATGCGCTCTTTTGCCGACAACCATTGGAGCAACCGGCCCGAGACAGCGCAGATGATGGCAAAAGCGACGAGACCGCCAAAAACATCCGAGAGGTGATGCCCGCCCTGCACGAGGACGGCCGGCAGCATCAACAGGTTAAGCGGCAGTATGACGAGCATCGCCCACCAGTGCCTTGGTGCGAACCAGACAGACATTGCCGCCATGAAGATGTGGAACGATGGAAAACCGATAAGTCCCAGGACGCTTTTAGGGGAAAGGTAGTCAACGCCCTGCGTCGAAAGACGGTTCAGTTCCTGCCCATACTCATTGCCCACCGCCAGAGGAATTGCCTGGGAGACCCATTGGGGCAGCGCCATATAGGCAGATGGTCCGAATGTCGGGAAAAATATCCAGAAAACAATGCTCGCAAAAGCGCCCAGCACCCCGGTGACGAGGAAATGATGCAGCAGCCGGTTCTTGCCCGTAAAGCCCAGAGTGAGGACAATCAATAGAAGCTGGGGAAGTGATGTCGCATAAACGAAGAACAGGATTGTCCCGATCCACGAATGCGTTGCCGCCCAGATGACAATGTCCTTCCAACTATAGCCAAATGCCGCGTCCACAGCGAAGAGCACATTATCGATCGTCGGGAACGCAATTGGCAGGAACATATAGTTGAAGATGGAGGCCGCGAGCGTGAAGAGGATAAAAAGCCCTCCCGACATGAGGGCGGCAGCTATACGGTAATCGCGCCCGCTTCTGCGATAGAATTGACCAAGAAGAAAGACGCCGGCACCCGCGAATACACACAGGAAGTACCCGGCATAATCCACGCTGATGCCCCTTGCTGCAATCAAGGCTGCATCAACGACAAATAATAAAGCGATAAAGCCAACGACGAAACGTTCCGCTGCAAATAATCGCATGGCGCTGGATCCCTGTTTTGATCGCGCAGTCTAAACAGGGAGTTTTAATACCAGGTTAGAAACCCAGCGCGAAAAGTCCGCCTGCCAGGAGCACGATCGGCACCGCGACGCCGACGATGACGCGTTGGCCGGCGGCCAGAAAGGCAATAAAGCCGAGTACTGCCGCACCGATACGCAGCCACATCGGCGAGGACTCAAGCGTTCCGGTCGGAAACACGATCAGCTTGGCGGTGACCGCCATGACGAGTGACGTGGCAACCGCCCTCACCCAATAAAGCGCCTCGGAATCCTCTTTCAACCGGTTACCGGCGAGAACACCGAGCCAGCGCCAGAGATCGGTCGCCAGCCAGCCTGCGATTGCGATGAAGAGATAGGGTGCCCACCAATGGTCGCTCATCATGGTTCACTCTCCGGTGAGGCCGGTTTCATCCTGCGGCGGAATATGAGGCGATCGATTGCATAAGCCACCGTGCCTCCACCGATACCGGCATAAAGGATGTCGAATTCGGGCGCGAGGACCGCAAAGGCCGGACCGGCGATGACGCCGATGACAAAGGCGACCTTGACGACGGAGTGGCGCGCGGAAGCCCAGATGGACGCGATGAAATAAACCGGCGTCAGGAAGAACAGGACACCAGCAACCAGCGGCGGAAACGCGGCGACGACACCGTAACACAGGCCAACGATGATGGCATTGACGACGGTGAGCGTGATGCCAAACCCGGCAAACCAGGCGGCGCGGGCCTCCCGCGGCACCTTTGAAAGGTTCTGTGTTGCAAAGACCCACGCCGTAATCGCAACGAAATGCGAAAGGAACAGCAAAATCCAGGTCGGCGTCTTCGCGCCGCGCATTTCGGGAACGATGGAGGCCACCATCGGCATCATACGTACCGATGACAATGTCACCGCCAGAAAACAGGCGGCAAGATTGGCGCCGCCGACCATGGAGCCGATCAGGATCATCTTGGCGGGCAATGCCCAGATGAACAGCGTCATGAACACGGCTTCACCGCGGGCTACGCCCGATTCCAGTGCAAAAGCGCTGAAACCGACGAAGGATGTCATGAGAATAAGGGACGGCAGCGAGAATATGCCCCGCATTCCCCTGAAAAACCAGCCGCGCAATGGGATGGTGTCGCTATCGGCATTTTGCATTGCGAACCCACTCGTGCATGTCGTCTGAAATGCCGTGGCATCGCGGCAACGTCATACAGACGGAGAAATGAAGACTTGCCGCCGATTCCATTAAAGAGCGGCACGCTTCATGCATAAAAATGCCGGGCTTTCGCCCGGCATCTGTTTATCGATCAAAGACCGCGGTCACTTCTTCTTCGGTACCTTCGGTACGGCGTTGGCCTTGCGCCGCGGCTTTTCGGCATCGTCGGACTTGTCAGCTTCGGCGACGAGGACATCCGCCTCTTCCTTCGCTTTAGCAGCCTTGGAAGATGTTTTCGCCTTTGCCTTGCCGGGGGACTTCGCCGCCTTGAGTTCGGCTTCCGGCTGCGGCTTGACGGGTGCGGTCTCCGGCAGAACCTCGAGTATGAGGCCATCGGCACCGTCATCCTTCTTGCCGACGGTGACACTGACGACGCCGCCCTTTTTCAGCTTGCCAAAGAGAATTTCATTGGCGAGCGGCTTCTTGATGTTCTCCTGGATCACACGAGACAGAGGACGGGCGCCCATCTTCTCGTCGTAACCCTTCTCCGCCAGCCAGGAGATCGCATCTTCATGCAGATCGAAGGTGACGTTGCGCTCGGAGAGCTGGGTTTCCAACTGCATGACGAACTTCTGCACGACCTTGTGGATAACGGCGGTCGGGAGCGGCGAGAACGGAATGATCGCGTCCAGACGGTTGCGGAACTCCGGCGTGAACAGGCGGTTGATCGCCTCTTCATCTTCACCAGTGCGGCGCGAAGAACCGAAACCGATGGCGGATTTCGCCATTTCGGAAGCGCCCGCATTGGTCGTCATGATGAGGATGACGTTGCGGAAGTCGATTTTCTTGCCGTTGTGGTCGGTCAGCGAGCCGTGGTCCATCACCTGCAACAGGATGTTGTAGATGTCAGGATGCGCCTTTTCGATTTCGTCCAGCAGCACCACGGAATGCGGATGCTGATCGACGCCATCGGTCAGAAGACCGCCCTGGTCGAAGCCGACATAGCCGGGAGGCGCACCAAGCAGGCGCGACACGGTATGACGTTCCATGTACTCCGACATATCGAAGCGCAGCATCTCGACGCCGAGCGAGGCGGCGAGCTGCTTGGCCACTTCCGTCTTGCCCACCCCTGTCGGGCCGGAGAAGACATAGGAGCCGATCGGCTTGTTCGGTTCGCGCAGACCGGCACGGGCCAACTTGATGGCCGTGGCAAGCGCCTCGATGGCGATGTCCTGCCCATAAACGACGGAGCGCAGTTCCTTCTCGAGGTTGGCGAGAACCATCTCGTCATCCTTGGACACCGTCTTCGCGGGAATACGGGCCATCGTCGCGATGGTCGCCTCGATTTCCCGTTCCGTGATCAGCTTCCGGCGCTTGGAAACAGGCAGCAGCATCTGCGCTGCACCGGTCTCGTCGATCACGTCGATCGCCTTGTCCGGCAGCTTGCGGTCCGAGATATAGCGGGCCGACAGCTCGACAGCAGCCTTGATCGCCTCATTGGAATATCTGAGGTGATGGTAATCCTCGAAATAGGGCTTCAGGCCCTTCATGATCGCAATCGCATCATCGATCGACGGCTCGTTGACATCGATTTTCTGGAAACGACGCACGAGCGCACGATCTTTCTCGAAGAACTGGCGATATTCCTTGTAGGTGGTCGAACCGATGCAGCGGATTGCACCCGACGAAAGCGCAGGCTTCAGCAGGTTAGACGCATCCATCGCGCCGCCGGAGGTCGCGCCCGCACCGATGACGGTGTGGATTTCATCGATGAACAGGACCGCGCCCGGGTACTCTTCGAGTTCCTTGACGACCTGCTTCAGACGCTCTTCGAAATCACCGCGATAACGGGTGCCCGCCAGCAGCGTGCCCATGTCGAGCGAAAAGATCGTGTCATTGGCGAGCGCCTCCGGCACCTTGCCTTCGACGATACGCTTGGCAAGCCCTTCAGCGATCGCCGTCTTGCCGACGCCCGGATCCCCCACATAAAGCGGGTTGTTCTTGGAGCGGCGGCAGAGGATCTGGATGGTGCGGTTTACCTCGTCGTGACGGCCGATCAACGGGTCGATCTTACCGTTTTTCGCCTTTTCATTGAGGTTGACGCAGTAGGCCTTCAAAGCATCCTGCTGCTTCTTGGCGGACGATCCGTCCTCCTCGGGATTGCTGCGGTTCGGCTTGTTTTCGCTTTCCGGTTCGTCAGCGCCACGCGGCGTGCGCGTCTGGGACGTGCCGGGGCGCTTGCCGATACCGTGAGAGATGTAGTTGACCGCATCGTAACGGGTCATTTCCTGTTCCTGCAGGAAATAGGCAGCATGGCTCTCGCGCTCGGCGAAAATCGCCACAAGCACGTTTGCGCCGGTCACTTCCTCGCGGCCGGATGACTGAACATGGATCACGGCGCGCTGGATGACGCGCTGGAAGCCGGATGTGGGTTTGGAATCCTCGTCGTAACCGGTGACGAGGTTGGTCAGTTCATTGTCGACGTAATCGCTGACAGTCTTGCGAAGGGCATCGAGATCGACGTTGCAGGCGCCCATGACGGCTGCGGCATCCGCGTCGTCGATCAGCGCCAGAAGTAGATGTTCGAGCGTCGCATATTCGTGGTGACGCTCATTTGCAAAGGTCAGTGCCTGGTGCAGCGCCTTCTCGAGACTCGGGGAAAAAGTTGGCACGTTGCGATCCTCATTTCTTTTCCATGACGCACTGCAGCGGATGCTGGTGCTGTCGGGCGAAATCCATGACCTGGCTTACTTTCGTCTCTGCGACCTCATATGTAAACACCCCGCATTCGCCTACGCCGTGCTGGTGCACGTGCAGCATGATGCGGGTTGCCGCTTCACGATCTTTCTGGAAAAACCGTTCCAGAATGTGAATGACGAATTCCATGGGAGTGTAGTCGTCATTCAGTAAAAGAACACGGTACAAATTCGGTCTTTTCGTCTTCGGCTTAACGCGGGTGATAACAGACGTTCCACGGTTGGTACCGCCCCCGTCTTCCCCTTCGCCCTCGCCCTGCATGTAGATCGGCTTAGCGATCATCTTTCATCATTCTCCAAACTGTTCTCAAACCGACAGCTGATTGCCAGGAGGGAGAACTTCGCCTCTCCATATTTAGGTCGTTAAGAAGCGATTTTAAGCCCCTTGCGCGACGGTGCAATCACTATTGCGTTTGCGAAGAGGCAAACCTCGCGAAAAGTGCGGGATATGAGAGGTAACCGAAGTCCGAGAAGACATACCCCGTCCGCATGGGCGCGCCTTCGCGCCAAATGCGGACGGCTGCGACAGGCGGCCGCTCTGCCGAATTCGGTTCGACGGCGCCGGTCTCACTCCTTGTCGTCGAGCATTTCGCGCACGGCGATGGCAAGCTGCTTCAATGAGAAGGGTTTGGGCAGGAAACCGAACTTGGCATCAGCCGGCAGGTTTTTCGCGAAGGCGTCCTCGGCATAACCTGAAACGAAGATGAATTTCAGGTCTGGATAGGATTTGCGCAGCTCTCTCAGCAGCGACGGGCCGTCCATCTCAGGCATCACGACGTCGGAAACGACGATATCCACCTTGCCTTCCAGTTCCTCCATCACCTCCAGCGCCTCTGTGCCTGAGCCTGCCTCGTGCACGGTGTAGCCGCGCGTTTCCAGCATGCGTTTGCCGCCACGCCGCACCGCCTCTTCGTCTTCCACCAGCAGCACGACGGCGGATTTGCCTGTGAGGTCCAGCGGCTCTTCCTTCACCGGCTCGGCCGCGGCGACCGGAGCAAGCGCCGCCTCGCCTGGCTGCTGTCCAGTGCCGGGAACCGCCTCCACCACGTGGCGCGGAAGGTAGATGCGGAAGGCCGTTCCCCTGCCCACTTCCGATTCGGGATAAATATAGCCGCCGGACTGTTTGACGATGCCGTAGACCATCGACAGCCCGAGGCCCGTGCCCTTGCCCACTTCCTTGGTGGTGAAGAACGGTTCGAAAATCTTGTCCATGATCTCCGGCGGGATGCCCGTGCCGTTATCGGCAACTTCCACCATCACCATGTCTTCGGCCGGGAATTCGGGACGGCCGAGCGCGGCGATCTCTTCTGCGTCGACGTTGCGTGTCCTGATGGTGATCTTGCCGCCATCGGGCATGGCGTCGCGTGCATTGACGCAGAGATTGATGAGCACCTGCTCGAACTGCGACAGGTCTGTTTTCACCGGCCACAGATCCCGGCCGTAATCGACCTCCAGCTTGACATTGGTGCCGGAAATCAGCCTGTCCACCAGCATGCGCAGGTCGCCGATCACATCCGTCAGGTTGAGGATTGCCGGGCGCATCGTCTGCTTGCGCGAGAATGCCAGAAGCTGGCGCACCAGTACGGCGGCGCGGTTGGCGTTTCGCTTGATCTCCATCAGATCGGCGAAGCTCGGATCGGCCGGACGCGCCTGCAAGAGCAGATGGTCGGACGACAGCAGGATGGCGGTCAACACGTTGTTGAAATCGTGGGCAATGCCGCCTGCGAGCGTGCCCACCGCGTTCATCTTCTGCGTCTGCGCCATCTGGGTTTCGAGCGCCTTCTGCTCGGTCACCTCTATCGCATAGACGATTGCCACCTCTTCCGGCGCCTCGTCGTCCTGGTCGATGACGGCATTGACGTAGAAACGGAAATGCCTGGTCTCGTCGCTCGGATGGCGGGAATCGAAGGGCGCGATATCGCCCTGACGGTCCTTGGCCTCGGCGAGCGCCTGTTCAAGGCGCGGCTTTTCATTGTCGTGAAGGACTGTCTCGAGTGCCACGCCGCGATCAATATCGTCGCGCCCGACAACGCCAGAGAACAGCTTGAGGAAAGGCGCATTGATGCGCAGGATGCGTCCATCGCCGTCAAGCGAGGCAATCGCCATCGGTGTATTGTTGAAAAAGCGCGTGAAGCGCATGGCGGAGGAAGATTCGGTATCCTCCTGCCCCTTGGGCCGCATCAGGACGATGGTACGGCTCTCACCCGGCGCGCCGTCCTTTGCGGTGACCTGGTGGACGAGGCGGGCCGGCATGCTCTGGCCGTTCACCCGGCGCATGTCGAGATCGAGGATTTCGGTGCGCTTTGCTGAACCCTGGGGCTGGACGGATTCGATCAGCGCCATGCCCTCGCCGGCGACGATGTCCGAGACCGTCATCGAGCCTGGCGAAAACTGTGCGAGATCGATGCCGAGCCATTCCGACAGAGTGGCGTTCAGATAAACGATCTCACCCTTGCGACCGGCGGAAAAGAAACCGGCCGGCGCGTGGTCGAGGTAATCGATGGCATTCTGCAATTCGCGGAAAAAGCGCTCCTGATCTTCGCGCTCTGGCGTGATATCGGCAATCTGGAAGACATGCAGCCCCTCGCCGCCCGAATCCTTCAGCACCCTGCCCTTCAGCCTGTACCAGTGTGGCCCCGCATTGGAATCCTCGCCCAGCGGTTTCAGCAGGCGAAATTCTTCGTAGCCGTCGCGGCCTTCGCGCAGCATGTTGATGAGACGGTAAAGAGCCTCCGTCGCTTCCCGGCTGCGCGACAGCAATGTTTCAAGACTCTGGATATCGCTCGCCTTGGTGGTGCCGCTCATCCTGCAATAGGTGGCGTTGGCATAAACCATATGCCCCTTGGCATCTGTTATCAGCGTACCATCGGGGTGGGCAGAGAGAAACCGGCGTGCAAGCCCATCCGATTGCGATTGCGGCATCACCTCAATGAAACCGATGATCGACGAAACCAGAAAGAAAATGCCCATCATGGCCAGCACACCAAGAATGCCGAGCACGATTTCGTTTTCGAGAGAATCTTTGAAATAGACAAAGGCGGCGGCAGCGGCGATCAGCACCAGCGCCAGCAGCAGAATGCGCAACACCGTGCCGGAACGGGCACGCCTGTCCACCAGCGGAAGGTCGTTGTCGCTTGTCTCGCGCACCCGTGTCATCTTGGCCTCGCAGTCGTGCAGGTCGTCATTCGAACAGTCCCGCACTCCGGACGGAATCGGGCAGCAGAATTTCTTGTAGCAACTCGCTCGACCCTCAAAAAGCTCCGCAGCGACACAAAGGCTTAAAACGCACAGCGAAAACGGCTTCAAAGCCGCATATCAGCCTCAAAAGACTAATGGCGCGTGCAGGTGAGTTCCCTCACCTGGCATTGGATCCGCGGCGCGGAGCACTCAATCCTGCCGTCACTGACGGTGCAGACCGAACATCCATCGGTAAAGTCCACACACGATGGGTTGTCCCGAACGAACTCATCCATCGTGAAAACCTTGTCTGGCGCCTTATCATCCGCCGCTGCCGAACAGGAAATCAACAGGGCGGCACTGCAGCGCCTCAGTACGGGTCCGACGAGACGGGATCGGAACATGGCAAGCGCTCCCTTCTATTGGAAGAATTGCAACTTTCGCTCTCGCCCAGCATTGAAGGACGAGATGTGGCGCTTTGGTGGCGCCGTTGCCATCGATAGGGCGATGCCCGTGCTGAAATGAATAAACCTTGTGTTGCGCCTAAAAAAATCGTCTTTTCGTGCTTGATGTTCACATTATAAGAACCACGGCAATATTAATTGCCCAAGAAATTAAAAAGCCAAAAATCTGAAGGGATGATCTCCATGATGGAAGATTTTATCGGCACCTATGGAAACCGTCTCATCGTCGCCGTCGTCGGTGTGGGTGTGGCCCTCCTCGTTCTGGCGATTGCTCTGTGGATCCTGCGCAGACGAAGCGGTTCGGCGCCCTTTATCCGCGGCGGCCGCAACCGGCAGCCACGTTTGCAGGTGCTTGACGCCACAGCCGTCGATGCGCGGCGTCGCCTCGTGCTGGTGCGACGCGACAATGTCGAGCATCTGGTCATGATCGGCGGTCCAACCGATATCGTCATCGAGAGCGGCATAGGCGCGATCCCGATCGTCAGGGATGTGCAGGAGCCGGAACTCAAGGCGCTCCCGCGTCAGGAAAGCGAGCCGAAAAGGACCGAGCCTTCCATCTCACCGGAACGCCGCGCCGTGCTGCCGCAGCAGCAACCGTCTCAGGCCCCTGCGCCCGCTTCGATAGCGGAGGAGCTGGTGAAGCAGCCGCAACGGCCGGAACCGCCCGCTCAAGCCCAACGTCCCGCGCCGACAGCAGCGGCAGCACCACCGTCGCCGCGCCCGGCAACGCCACCGCCGCCTGCGTCCCCGCCTCCGACGGCGCGTGAATCCGCCGCGCCGGCAAGACCTGCACCTTCCGAGCGGGAGGCGGCCCGTCCTGCCCCGCCGCCAATACCGGTGACCGTAGCCCCGACGGGCGCGACCGTTCTGCCCGTCGCCGCCGCGTCACTCCCCATCACCCCGGAGCGGCCGGAGTTTAAGCGGGCCGAACCCTCGGCACCCGCCCCCGCACCGGTTGCGCCGCCGATCCCGGCCCAGGGACCTATAGAAGCAAAGACGGCAGAGGACGGGCCTGCGGACGTTGCGCCGCCCGTTTTCGCTGCGCGCGAGCCGGTGATCAATCAATCCATCGCAGCCGATTTTCTCGACGCTGCGCGGGAGCGGGTTCTTCCCGGTATGAACCCGGCGGCGAGCGCACCGTCTGTTCCGTTCCCACCCAAGCCTGAGAATCCGGCTGTCGCCGCCAATGACACCGAGCCGAAATTTTCAGACGAGCTGGCCAGCGATTTCGAGAGCTTCCTCGAAGCTGAGATCGCCAAAAGCAAGGGAGCCGATAGTGACCCGGCCACTTTCCCCGTAGCGGAAAAGCAGGCAAAACCGCAGCCGGCCACGCCACCAGTCACCGGCGCATCGCCGGATGGTGACGTCCAGAAGGAGATGGCACGCATCTTCGGTGAGCTTTCGGTGACCCGCGACCGCTGAAGGGACGAATTTACCCGGCCGAGGCTATTGCATAAAAAAGGGCACGGAAGCGTTTCCGTGCCCTTGTTCTTTTATAGTGTCACCGGTCTGACGCGGCTTAGCCTTATTCGTCGCGGTAGACTTTTTCGCGACGCTCGTGGCGCTCCTGCGCTTCGATGGAGAGGGTCGCAATCGGGCGCGCGTCCAGACGCTTGAGGCCGATGGGCTCGCCTGTTTCCTCGCAATAACCGTAAGTGCCGTCTTCGATCCGCTGAAGGGCTGCATCGATCTTCGATATCAGCTTGCGCTGACGGTCGCGGGCGCGAAGCTCGATCGCCCGGTCTGTTTCGGAAGAGGCCCGATCCGCAAGATCGGGATGGTTGGCGCTTTCTTCGGCGAGATGTCCGAGCGTCTCGCGCGCTTCTCTCAGGATATCGTTTTTCCAGGCTATGAGCTTCGCGCGAAAGTAGGCGCGCTGGCTGGCATTCATGAACTCATCGTCTTCCGAGAGCACATATTTGCTAAGATCGATCTTCTCACTCAACGCGATTCTCCTCGAAGAACATCTCAATGCGGCGGTGTATACTCCAATGATAGTGGCCGGTTCAAGTCTACAGATCAGTTTTCGGGCATTTTTAAAACTGACACAAAAATCATCTAAATGACTAATTTTTATTCTTTATTCGTATTGAAGCGATCTCTTCTTCAATCACTTCAACGCGACTTACCAACAGGAAAGAGGACTTGCGGTCCTGCAACCCAATCCTGTAGCATTCCGCCCGTGCCCTGACATTCGAACGCCGGTCCCCGCCCTTGACAGCATCTTCCCCGAGCCGAGTTTATCTTCTGCGCCACGCCAAAGCCGCCTGGGCGGCGCCGGGAGAACGGGATTTCGACCGGGGATTGAACGAGGCCGGCTTTGCCGAGGCGGAGGTCATTGCCGACCTCGCCGCCGACCGCCGCTACCGGCCCGAAGTCCTCCTGTCTTCCACGGCCGTTCGCTGCCGGCAGACAACGGAGGCCTGGCAAAGGGCCTTCAATGAAGGCATAGACATCTTCTATGTCGATGAGATGTATAATGCGCGCAGCGAAACCTATCTCTCCCTTGTCGCCGCTCAGACGGAGGCGCAGTCAGTGATGCTGGTGGGCCATAACCCCACCATGGAGGCAACGCTGGAAGCGATGATAGGCGAGGACCTGCTGCATGCAGCCCTGCCCTCGGGTTTTCCGACATCGGGCCTCGCGGTTCTGGATCACGACGGCGGTGCCAGCAACGGCAGAGACCGCTGGCGGCTGATCGATTTCCTCGCACCGGGCAAATAATCGCTTCGGCGCGCGATGAATTGCGGAAAGAAGGCGCGCTGAAAATCCGCTGGCGCGCTTCTTTTTTGGGCAACCGTATCTTCCTATATTGCAGCCGTGACCGTTTAACGCAGCCGGGAAATTGCCATTGCCGCCTTCTCTTACGTCCCTGACAGACAGTGCGCTCATTGCGTTCGATAATCTGGCCGACCGCGCGAGTAACCTCACTCACCCCACATTGCGGCTTGGTGTCACCGGCCTTTCGCGGGCGGGCAAGACGGTTTTCATCTCTTCGCTGGTCCATAATCTTCTCAACGGCGGGCGGCTGCCGCTGTTTGAGGCCATGCGCTCCGGACGCGTTTCTAACGTGCGGCTGGAGCCGCAGCCGGACGACGCCATTCCCCGTTTCCAATATGAAGATCACATCCAGGCACTGGTGCGCGACCGGCTTTGGCCGGATTCGACGCGGGCGATCTCAGAACTCAGGATCACGCTGGATTACCAGAGCGCCAGCGGCTGGGGCCGCTGGTTCTCGGCCGGCAAGCTCTCTATCGATATCGTCGATTACCCCGGCGAATGGCTGCTCGACCTGCCGCTTCTGTCGCAGGATTACAGGCAATTCAGCGATACCACAGTCTCGCTGGCCGGAAGCGGGGTCCGCGCCGAGCTGGCACAGGAATGGCTGGCCATCGCCTCTTCGCTCGATATCAACGCGCCCGCCGACGAAATGACGGCCCGACGCTTGGCTGAAAGCTTCGCGGCCTATCTCAAGGCCTGCAAGTCCGACGAGAGATCGCTGTCCACCCTGCCGCCCGGCCGCTTCCTGATGCCCGGCGATCTGGAAGGGTCGCCCGCGCTGACCTTTGCGCCGCTTCCCGGCCTGACGGACGAAAAAGCGCCGAAAGGCTCCCTGCGCGCCATGATGGAGCGGCGCTACGACGCCTACAAGTCGATCGTCGTCAAACCTTTCTTCCGCGAGCATTTCGCCCGCCTCGACCGGCAGATCGTCCTGATCGACACGCTGCAGGCCGTCAATCGCGGTCCGGAAGCCGTTCAGGATCTGGAGCGGGCGCTGGGCGATGTTCTCGCCTGTTTCCGCCCCGGCACCAACAGCCTGCTGTCGTCGCTGATCGGCCGTCGCATCGACAAGGTGCTGATTGCGGCTACGAAGGCCGATCATCTGCATCACGAAAGCCATGACCGGCTGGAGCGCCTGACCCGGCGTCTGGTCGACCGCGCCATCACCACCATCGGAATGAATGGCGCCGGTATCGAAGTCATGGCGCTGGCTTCGGTTCGCGCCACGAGAGAGGCAAGCGTTCGACAGGATGGCCACGAACTGCCCGTCATCGTGGGCACGCCGATGACCGGCGAAACCATCAATGGCGAGACATTTGACGGCAATCGCAAGACAGCGATCTTTCCGGGCGACCTGCCTGACGATCCGGAGCCATTGTTCCGCAGCATAGACCGGGATGGCGACAAGGCGACACTACCTGATGTCAATGTCGTGCGTTTTCGACCGCCCAACATTGACGAGCCGGGCAGCGGCGGCATTCGGCTTTCCGTTCCACATATCAGGCTCGACCGCGCCATGCAGTTCCTGTTCGGAGACAAGCTCGCATGAAAGCTCCCACACAAAACGATCCGCAGACGCGCCGCCCCGCCGCTTTCACGCTCGAGACGGAAGAGACGGCACGACCGTCCGCCACGCAGAAGCGAGCGCCGCGCAGTTTCGATGCGGAGATATCTTTGACGCCAGATGAAGACGATCCGTTTCTGGCACCTGAGGACATAGACGCTGCCGCTCTGCCCGTGGCGATACCGAAGAAAAGCCGCTTCTCCTTCGGCAAGCTGGCGCTGGGTGCTTTGGGTGTCCTGTTCTCGCTTGCCTTCGGGCTCTGGGCGGATCAGCTCATCCGCAATCTGTTTTCCCGCTCCGACTGGCTGGGCTACACGGCAACGATCGCCCTCATCGTGGCGCTTTTTGCGGTTCTCGCCCTCGTCGGCCGCGAAGTCTTCGGCATCATGCGGCTCAATGCCGTACAATCTCTCAAGGCGGATGCCGAGACGGCAAGCCTTGACAAGAGCCCGAAACCCGCCCGCGCCATCGTCACCCGCCTGAATGCCGTCCTTTCCCATCGGGCGGAAACGGCCAAGGGGCGCGCGGCGCTGAAGGAAACGGAAAGCGATGTCATCGACGGCCCGCATCTGATCGAGCTTGCCGAACGTGAACTGCTGGTGCCGCTCGACCGACAGGCGCGGGCGCTGATTCTCAATTCCTCGAAACGAGTCTCGGTTGTCACTGCCGTCAGTCCACGCGCCGTCGTCGATCTCGCTTATGTGCTGTTCGAAGTGACGCGGCTGGTGCGCGCCATGGCAGAGCTTTACGGCGGCCGTCCCGGCACGCTCGGCATGCTGAAACTCCTGCGCGATGTTGTCGCCCATCTCGCCGTCACGGGCTCGATCGCCGTCGGTGACGGGCTCGCTCAACAGGTTCTCGGACACGGCCTTGCTTCGAAACTCTCCGCACGTCTCGGCGAAGGCGTCATCAACGGCCTGATGACGGCGCGAATCGGCATTGCCGCAATGGATCTTTGCCGCCCGCTGCCGTTCAGGGCTGTGAAACGGCCGGGAATCGGCGATTTCATGTCCGACCTCACGCCCGATTTAAGCAGTGGAAAAAGCGGCGAGAAAGCCTGATTGCTCGACTTTGAGCGGTTCAAAAGGTTACGGATGACGCCGCAAATGAGAGTGAAATAAACCAAGCATTAACCATTCCGCCGGTAGATTGCAGCCTATCGAACAGGCTTCTTCGCCGGGGAAAGTATCATGTATTCGCGCTTCTTTTCGCTTGTGGGCGGACTTGCCGCCATATTGTCCGTCAGCGGCGGTTTCGGCATGTCTGACGTGCATGCCGCATCACGCGATCGCGACGACGTGTTTTTCCGCTCCGTTGCCGGCGTCTGGAAGGGTCCGGGCGAAATCGTCGCCGGCAAATACAAGGGCACGAAATTCACCTGCGACCTGACGGGCGAACCGCTTGACGACAAGCAGACCGGCATAAAGCTCGGCGGCACCTGCCGCGTCGGCGTCTTCAGCCAGCCCATGTCCGCCGTCATCAGCCAGAAGGGCAACAGCTACGAAGGCAGGTTCCTTGATGGCGCGGCCGGCAAGGGTCTGGACATCACCTCCGGACAGGTCAGCGGCGACAAGGTCGTCGTCGGCATCAACCGCGCCAAACTCAACGGTGCAATGGTTGCCCGCGTCTCCAACGACAATTCGATGAACATCACCATCTCGGTGAAGGTCGCCGATCAGATGATACCGGTCATCGGCGTCACGCTGGCGCGCGATATCGACCAGCTGGCTGTCGGCTCGATCAAGCCGTAAAGACTACAGTTTTTCAGCCATTGCCAGGCGGGAGTGTCCACCACTCCCGCTTTTCGTTTGCGCTGACAATGCCGCTCTTGTCCGCCTGCTGAAGCCATTCCCGGACGGACTTTCCCCTGACCTGGAGATCAGGCGCTATATCAGCAAGCGGCATCAGCACGAAAGCGCGCTCCGTCATGCGTGGATGCGGCACTTCAATGCTTTCCGTAACGATAGACTGGTTCCCGAAGGTCAGCACATCGATATCGATGGTGCGCGGGCCCCAGCGTTCCGTCCGTACCCGTTTCATGCCTTTTTCGATATCGAGGCACAGTTCCAGCAGCGCGGGCGCCGGAAGCGCGGTCTCGACCAAAGCGCAGCAATTGAAAAAATCGGCCTGATCGGTCTTGCCCCATGGAGGTGTGCGGTAAAGGTTGGAGACGGCCATCAGGCGGCAATCGCCATGCGCATCGAGTTCGCGCAGTGCCCTGGCCATGGCGGCGGCCGCATCGCCGATATTGCCGCCGAGACCCAGGGCAGCGACGGTCATCGTTTCAGGCTCGGTGTTCAACGCTCACCTGTGCATAATCCAGAATACCTGGAACCGGCGCCGAGGGCTTGCGCACCGTGATGCGCAGCCAGACGATTTGCGGATAACGGGCACGCAGCGCCTTGGCGATGTCGTTCGCAAGCGCCTCTATGAGATACCGGCGCTGGCCGACGACGATCTTTTCGATGACCGCGAAAGCCACGCCATAATCGACGGTGTTCTCAATATCGTCGGTTTCCAGCGCGTCGCCCGCCTCGACCTCCATCTCGGCATCGACGAAAAAGCGCTGCCCCAACACCTCTTCCTGTTCAAGAAGACCATGACGGGCAAAGAAGGAACAGTTTTTCAGGATGATGGTATAGCGGCTCATCGCATCGCCTCCATGGCAGGACTGTTTCGCCGGAAAGCCGCACCCTCCTCGGGACATGACATTCCGGCACTCATTGATCTAGGCATCGGCCTTTGCCGACGCTTTGGCAAGAACCGCATCGGCGATTGCCAATGCATCACGCGTCGCGGCGACATTGTGCACACGAAAAATCGAAGCGCCGGCAAGCCTCAGGATCGCCGTCGTCGCAGCCGTTCCGATATCGCGTTCATCGGCCGCATCCCGGCCCGTCAGCGACCCGATAAAACGCTTGCGCGACGTGCCGGCAAGAACCGGCAGGCCAAAGGCGGCAAGCTCGCTGAAACGGGCCATCAGCTCAACATTTTCCCGCTCATCCTTGGCAAAACCAAAACCGGGATCCAGCACGACGGCATCGCGGGCAACACCCGCGTCCTCGGCGATCTCGAGCGAATGATTGAGGAATTCGAACTGGTCGGCGATGACATCGGCGAGCTTCTGCCGGTCGCGGCCGGTATGCATGATGCAGACGCCCGCGCGGGTGGCGGCGACCACGCCCGCCATTTCGGCGTCTTTCTGCAAACCGAAAACGTCATTGACGATATGCGCCCCTGCCGCGATGGCGAGCCGAGCCGTCGAAGCGCGATAGGTATCGACGGAAATCAATACATCCGTCTCGCGGCGCAATTTCTCGATGACGGGCAGCACCCTATCCTGCTCCTCGGCTTCCGTTACCGCGGCAGCCCCGGGCCTGGTGGACTCGCCGCCGATATCGATGATGTCGGCTCCTTCTTCCGCGCAGGTCAGCGCATGGGAAAAAGCCGCATCGACGGCGAGATAACGACCGCCATCCGAAAAGGAATCGGGCGTTGCGTTGACGATGGCCATAATACGGCCACGCCCATCAAGTTTCAGGGAGCGGCCATGGGCCGCTTGCCACGCGTTGCTGCCGGCTGTTATCACGTAACACGTGCCTTTCGGAATAACGGAGTGTTATGCCAATTCTTATAAGTTCCGCTCCGCCTATGCAGCAAACGTTTTTCAAGTTCAACCGGAAGGCCGGGTCATGACCAAATCATCACGTGCTCTTTGCGCCGCTTTGGCGGTCGCAGTCGCACTTTCCATCCCCGGACCGGCTTTTTCCGAAACCATCGTCCGCAAGACCTATTCCTATTTTTCGATCAGCGGCAAAACCGCCGCCGACCTCGACCAGCAGCTTTCCAGGCACGGCCCGCTGACCCGCAATACCGGCGCGCGCCATCCGGGCGCGACCGAAATCAAATTCGGTGGCGAACTCACCTATGTTGAGAAAAACGGCCTTTGCAGCGTCGGAACCGCCAAAGTGGTGCTGAATACCCGGATTCTCCTGCCGCAATGGAAAAACCGCCGCCGCACCACGGCGGAACTGGCCTTCATCTGGGATACGCTGCTTGCCGATATCAAGCGCCACGAGGAACGGCACGCCGAAATCGCCCGCACTCACGCCCGTTCGCTCGAACGGCAGTTGACCGCGCTTCGCCCCCAGAAAAACTGTGAAACGCTGCAGGAAATGGTTGGCAAGATCACCCAGACGGTGATGGACGAGCACGACAGGGACCAGATGCGGTTCGACGTGGTGGAATCGCGAAATTTCGATGCCCGCATGACACGGCTCCTGAAAAACCGGCTCGAACAGGGACAGAGCCGCCGCTGAGAGGCCTGCGCCTTTCTTCCGACAAAGCTGAATGATTGGCCGACATGACGTAACGTGATGTCCGATCTCACCCGTGACTTCTGGTGATGGTGCGTCCGGTGAGACTCATTGTACGTTCTACGTACGGTTTCGGACCATACTGTCTCAAAAGCTTTGATGGTCGCAGCCGCCTCCGGTTCTCCCGGTGCGCACTTGAGGGCTCGCAGGTGTTTCCTCCCTCGCCTGCATGCTGCGTACCCGCCTCGCCCCGCTCCCCGCTACCTTGGTGAGCGGGGCTTTTTCTGCCGCAAAGCCGTTTCGTCTCAGCCCTGGCGCTCAGGAACGTGAACGACGAGACCGTCAAGGTCGTCGCTCATCTTGATCTGACAGGAAAGACGCGAAGTCGGCCGCACGTCGAAAGCGAAATCCAGCATGTCTTCTTCCATCGGCTCCGACCCGCCAACGCGCTCCGACCAGGCGTCGTCGACATAGACATGACAGGTGGCGCAGGCGCAGGCACCGCCACATTCCGCGTCGATGCCGGGGATGGAGTTGCGCACGGCATTCTCCATCACGGTGGAACCGTTGCTCACGTCGAGTTCATGGGGCGTGCCGTCAAAGGCAACGATTGTCAGTTTTGTCATGCCGAAATCCAGAATGTGATCTAAGAACTGTTCTAAACACATAGAAAGGCCGGTTCGCCTTGGCAACCCGCTTGGAGGGCGCCCAGGGCCTCAACCGGCCTTGCGAAACCGCAATTTTGATGAATTACGCCTCAGCGGCAAAGTTTCAGGATGAAATTTTCGGCCTCGACAATGGCGGCCGCAAGCTTTGCAATCGCGGCGCTGTCATTGCCACCAGCCTCCACGGCGGCGGCAGCCACAGAAACACCAAAGGCGCCGACAGCCTGTGCTGCGCCCTTCAGACGATGCGCGGTCGCCTTCACGCCCGTGTCGCCGGCGCCCGCCATTTCGTGCAGCGCGGCGCGCGCATTGCGGCTGAACAGTTGCAGCACCTCGATCTCAAGATCCTTGTCGCCCATCGTCTGACGGGCCAGATGATCGAAATCGATAGGCTTTTTTCCAGTGACCGGCGCGCCGCCGCAATTATCGGGCGCTTCGAAAGCGATACTGACTGCTGCCATGTCTCAAATTCCTGTCTTGCCGTTTCCTGTTTCGTGTCACATCTGTGTCGTATTCAGGCATCCTAACCGGTGCTATCGGCTTAAATTACGGCGTGACGCGGCTGAAAATCTTCTGCTATGGTTAATTTATGTTAAACTTATGCGAAACAAGGCGTTCAGCGTGAAACTTAGGTTTAAAAACTGTTAAAAAGCCGACACTTCGCCACCACCGCAAATCCGCATTAATTGTTTCGAACACCTAAATGTGTCACTACGGTACTGCTGTTGCTGCGAGGCCTAAGCACAAGCTTTGTTATTGCGGCACAGTGTTGTAATTTCGCCCGAAAGCTGGATCACCAGCATTCGGGATTTGGTAAGTGGCGGGATTGTTCTCTCATGAGGGATATGTTCCGCTGGCATGATGGCGGCAGTCCGCCTGCATAGGCAGGCGGTCCAACGGCATGAAGCCGGGCGTATGTGTAACGAGGCGTAACCGCATGGCGAATAACAAGATCAGCGACTCTGTCGACGAGACTGCTTTCCAGGCATTGGAAGATGCCCTGCAGCTTGGCGCTTTCGAAGAAAAGCCGGAGACGCGGAAGACTGCAGCGCCGAAGCAGCCGGAGGCCAGAGTGAAGGAAGCCAGCAGACCGACCCCTGCTCCCGAAGTCGCGCGCACGCCTGTCGAACCGGCGCCGAAATCGCCCAATCTCGAAGCGGCCAATGACGGGTCCAAGCGCAGCCCGGCCATGATCCTCAAATCGCTGGAAGGCGGGTCCATCGGCGGCGCGCTTCGCAACGCCACGATCATGTCGGTCATATGGGCGCTCGGCGGCCTTGGCATCGCGCATCTTCTTTACGGCAATGCGCTCTGGAATATCGGTTCGCTTTCCGACCTTGCCGCGATCCCCGGCCTGATGGCGATCGTCGTCGGCATTCTGGTGCCGGTCATGTTGTTTTTCGCCTTCGCCATCATGATGGCGCGTGCCCGCGATCTGCGCAACGCCGCCCGCTCCATGGCGGAAGTCGCGCTTCGGCTTGCCGAACCCGAAACCGTTGCCTCTGACCGCATCATGTCCGTTGGCCAGGCGGTTCGCCGTGAAGTCTCGGCCATGAATGACGGTATCGAGCGCACCATTGCGCGTGCGACGGAACTCGAAACCCTCGTCCATTCCGAAGTCAATGCGCTTGAGCGCAGCTATGCGGACAATGAGCTGCGCGTGCGCAGCCTCGTGCAGGAACTGACCGCCGAACGCGACGCAATCGTCAACCATGCCGAGCGCATCCGCTCCTCCATCGTCGGCGCGCAGGAACAGATCAAGGAAGAACTCTCCATCGTCGGCGAAGAGCTTTCGATGCGGATCGCCACGACCGGCGAGGCCTTCGCGTCGATGATCGACACACGTTCGGCGGCTCTCCTGGAAAAATCGCGCGCTTCGACGGAAGCGATGGGCAGCCTGATCGCTGCCAAGACCGAGAACCTGCTTCAGGCGCTGAACTCCTCCGGCACGACGATTTCCAACGAATTCGACATGCGGCTGCATAATCTCACCTCGACGCTGGACGAACGCGGTGAAGTGCTGCTCGAACGCTTCGCGATCCATGCCTCGACGCTCGACAGCGGCGTGGAAAGCCTCAACAGCGCGCTTGAAGAACGCACCCGCCAGCTCAACGAGACGCTTTCCAGCCGCACGCTCGAGCTCAACCGCAATATCGAACGCGGCCAGCAGATCATCGGCGGTTCGCTGGATACCGTGCTCGACAAGCTCTCCACGACGCTCGAGGAAAAAGGCCTCTCCTTCCGCCAGAGCCTGCAGAGCACGGCCGACGACGCCATCATGGATCTCGATCTCCGCTCCGGCCTCTATGAGGAACGGATGCAGGCGACGGTGGGTCAGGTCAACTCGGCCTTCGATGAACACGTGGCGCAATTCGCCAGCGCCTTCGACCAGCGCGCCGGCAGCCTCGATAGCAAGCTGATGGAAAGCCTTGCCCGGATCAACGAAACCGTGGCGGGCGGTTCTGAAGCGCTAGACACCATGTTGAGCGCCGGTCTGGAACGCATCGGCACCACCATGACCGATCAGTCGCTGGCGCTCGCCACCGCGCTCGGCACGGGTCAGGAAATGCTGGAAAGCGCGCTTGAGGCCCGGACTCAGGCCTTCAGCGACGCGATCGGCCAGCGCACCGCCGAAATCACAGACGTCTTCGCCAATTCGCACGAGAAGATCGACGCCGTACTGTCGGAACGCAGCAACGCCCTGTTCGGCGCGCTTTCGGCCAGCCAGAACCGTTTCGACGAAGCGCTCGCCAGCCGTTCCATGGCTATTACCGGCTCCGTCTCCGGCACGGCAGAACGCCTCGCTGCCATGCTCGACGAACGTGCAGCTGCGATCAACAACGTCGTCGCCGACGTGGAACGTCGCCTTGCCGAAACGCTCGAAACGCGGGCCGCAGCCATTACCGGCGCAGTCTCCGGCATCGAGGACCGCATCTCCGACACGCTGGAAAGCCGCACGGCTGCCCTGCACGACGTCGTCTCCGGAGCCGAGAGCCGTATCGCCGAAACGCTTGATGGCCGCACGGCTGCGCTTTCCAGCACCATTTCCGGCGTCGAGGAACGTATCGCCGACACCATGGACAGCCGCACGCTGTCTCTCGACATGACCTTCGCTAATGTGGAGGAACGGCTTTCCGAGACGCTCGACAACCGCACCTCCGCCCTCACCGGCATCGTGGCGAGCGCCGAAGAGAAAATTGCCGGCGCGCTGGACAGCCGTACAGCCGCGCTCGGCGATGTGGTGGCGGGCGCCGAAACCCGGATTGCAGAAACGCTGGACGGCCGCACCGCAGCCCTCAACGCCGTGGTTTCGGGTGCGGAAGAACGCATCACGGATGCACTCGACAGCCGCGCGATGGCGCTGGATATGGCCTTCTCCGGAGTCGAGGAAAAAATCACCGAAACGCTCGATTCACGCACCGCAGTTCTCGGCGAGTTGGTGGCCAGCGCCGAAACCCGCATCGCCGGCGCGCTCGACAGCCGCACGGATTCGCTGAAGTCAGTCGTTTCCGGCGCGGAAGAGCGCATCACCGACGTCCTCGACAGCCGCACGATGGCGCTCGACATGAGCTTCTCGGGCGTGGAGGAAAAGATCGCGGATATTCTCGACGGCCGCACCGCCGCCCTGCACAGCGCCGTTTCCGGCGTGGAAGACCGCATTGCCAGCGCGCTGGACACCCGCACGGCGGCTCTTTCCGGTATCGTATCGGGTGCGGAAGAACGCATCGCCGATGCGCTCGACAGCCGCACCATGGCGCTCGACATGACCATTTCGGGTGTCGAAGAACGGATCGCCGAAGCCATGGACGCCAGGGCGTCATCGCTTTCGCTTGCGGCGGCCGGCGTCGGCCAACGCCTGGAAGCCACTGCTTTCACGCTTGAAAATGCGCTTGCCAGCGGCCATGAGCGGCTCGAAACCATGCTTGGCTCGCAGGCCGAGCGTATTGCCGGATCGCTGGAACGCAACAGCGGTCTGATCGAGCTAAGCGTTTCGGGCGCGGCCAACCGCATTGAAAGCGTCGTTGAGGACGGCAGCACCCGGTTTGCGCAGACCGTGGAAGAAGGCGTCTCGCGCCTCGAAAGCAATCTTTCGCAATCGCACGAGGACATCCGCAGCACGCTTGAGCAGCGTCAGGCAGAAATTGCAGCCACGCTCAGCGCCGCCACGACCCAGATGGGCGACATGCTCTCCGAGCAGGCGATGATGATCGGCACCACTGTCGCCTCCAGCGCCAGCATGCTTGAACTGTCGCTCGAAACCCAGCAGGAAACGCTGCAGAAGGCGATTGACGGTAGTGCGGCAACGCTGGAAGAGCGTCTTCGCAACAGCGCCGGCGATATCGCCGTCAAGATCGGCGAAGCCGCACGCGAAATCGGCGGCGCGACGGACGCCCTATCCTCGAAAATCGAGACCTCTATCGGCAACGTCACCACCCGTCTCGACGAAACCGGCACCCGCATCGAGACCTCTCTCGATACGCTTCAGGCACGCGTCGGCGGCGATCTCGCCAATGTGAACACGTCGATCGAGGATGCCGGCCGCCGCTTCGCCGAGGCGCTGGAAGACAAGACAGCCGTCTTTGCGCGCACCAGCGATGAGGCCGCCGAGCGGATCACCGGCATCCTGGACGAGCAGACGACCCGCGTTGCCGACACCTTCGAAAGCCGCACCAGCCGTCTGGCCGAAACCTTCGATACCGGCACGGCCCGCATCGATGAGCGCCTCGGCACGATGGACCGCGCACTGACGATCGGTCTCGAAAACGTCAATCGCACCATCGAAGGCAAGGCCACCGATCTTGCTGTCAGCCTGCGTGGGGCGGTTACCTCTGCCACGCAAAGCATCGGCGACGAAGCTGCCCGTTCCTCCGCCCTGCTGGCGAAGTCCGGCGCGGAGTTCGCCGAACAGGTGCAGGCACAGAACGAGGCCTTTACCAAGGCCATCGAGGAACGCTCGGGTGAAATCGTCAACCGTATTTCGGATGCACAGACGCGCCTCTCCGGCCAGGCTGCCGCCGTGGCGCAGACCTTCTCCGAGGCGGGCAACATCATCGTCAACAAGGTTGCCGAGGCTGAAGCCGTTGTCCGCTCACAGGTTGGTGTCATTTCCGAGACTTTGACGGGTGTTGAATCCGCCCTCGACGCGCGCGGCGAATCGATCCGTTCGGCACTGGACAACCGCACCCGCGAACTCAACTCGATGCTGGCCAGCCGCTCCGCGGAGCTGTCGCGTCTTATCGAGGAAAAGGCAAAGCCTGTCGTCGACGAATATGCCACCATCGGCCGCGAAGCCGCCGAAAAGATCGTTTCCGCCGCCCAGCAGAGCGCCGAGCTTCTGTCGCAGAGCAATAGCGGCATGGTCGGCATGGTGGAGCAGGCAATCAGCGATTATGCCGCCGCCGGAACGGATGCGGCAAGCAAGCTGGTCGCAGCCACCCGCCAGAGCACCGACATGTTGTCGGAAACCCATACTGCAATGGCGGACGCCGTCGAACAGGGTATCGACAAATATGCCCGCGCCGGAAGCGAAGCAGCCAACAAGCTGGTTGCCGCCACTCGTCAGAGCACGGATATGCTGTCGCAGACCCATAACAGCATGGCCGAAATCGTCGAACAGTCGGCAACCAACTTCAATTCGGCCGTTGAGCGCGCCGCTCAGGGCTTCGGTGCAGCGGATGAAGCGCTGAATGCGTCTGCAGCCCGTTTCTCGGAGTCCGCGTCGCAGGCCGCCGACATGGTGTCCAGTTCCAGCCGTCTGCTGGAAGGAAAGATCGACCGTCTGTCGAATATTTCCGGCCAGACGCTGGCGCAGGTCGCTGGCATCGTCAGCCGCTTCGAAGAACATTCCAAGGTGCTGAGCCAGGCATCCGAGCTGCTGAATGCCGCCCAGTCGAGCCTCGTCGGCACGCTGGAAGAACGCCAGGATGCGTTGCGCAGCCTGTCTGTCGGCCTCGTCAAGCGTTCCGAGGAAATCGAAAGCGCCATGCGCAATGTCATTGGTGTGGTAGAAACCACACTTAACGAGGCTGAAGAGCGTTCGCAAAACGTCGCCGGCAACCTGCGTGAAAATCTGCAGGCTTCCTTCTCCGATATCGGCCGCTCGCTTGATGAAACCGAACAGCGCGCCCGTTCGGCGGCACAGACCATGCGGGGCGCCCTGCTTGCCGCCGGTCAGGATGCGAGCCGCTCGATCGAGAGCACGCTTTCCGACGCGCAGAAATATTCCGACGAGCTCGTGAACCGCCTGCGCGGCGGTGTCGAATCCTCTCTTTCGGAAGTCGACAACCTTCTCGGCAGTGCTTCCGAAAAATCCAATGCTGCCGCAGCCAACCTCAAGGAAACGCTGCGCCAGGCTGTCGAGGAAGCGGTGAGCCGCTTCGCCGGCGCGACCGATGAAATCCGTCGCTCAAGCCACGATATCCGCCGCGAACTTGACGCGACCCGCGCCGAACTGAAGCGTGGTGCCTTCGACCTGCCGGAAGAAGCCAAGGAAAGTGCGGCCGCAATGCGCCGCGCCGTATCCGAGCAGATCAAGGCGCTGCAGGATATTTCCCAACTCGTCGGCCGCTCGACGCAGCAGATGGAAGTGTCCGAGCCGGTTGCCCGCGCCATCGCCGCAACCCAGCCGGCCGTCGAGCGCCGTGTAGAGCCGCGCCCGCAGCCCGCAGCCCCGGCGCCGGTTCAACAGCAGCGCCCGGCGCAGCAGCAGCCAGCACCTGCCCTGCGCGGCACGTTGCCGCTCGAAAATCGCCAGGTCGAAAACCGGCAAGTCGAGAATCGTCAGGCACCCGCTCCGGCGCAGCCGGTCGCACCAAGCCAGGCGGGACGTCGCGAAGAAGGCGGCGGCTGGATCAGCGATCTGTTGCGCGGCGCCTCCCAGGAGACGCCCGCAGCCCCCGCACCGCGCGCCAGCACCGAGCAACAGCCGACCCGTGCAGCCGACACCCGTAATCCCCGCCACATGGTGGAATCGCTGAACTCGCTCTCCGTTGACATCGCCCGCGCCATCGATCACGATGCGTCGGTGGAACTGTGGCGCCGTTACCAGCGTGGCGAACGCGACGTCTTTACCCGTCGTCTCTACACGCTGAAAGGCCAGACGACCTTCGACGAGATCAAGCGCAAATATGAGCGTGAAGCGGAGTTCCGCACCGCCGTTGACCGCTATATCAACGATTTCGAGAAGCTGCTTGCCGATGTGGCCCGGACCGACCGCGACCGGACCGTGACACAATCCTACCTCACCTCAGATACCGGCAAGGTCTATACGATGCTTGCCCATGCGGCGGGTCGGTTTAATTGATCTGAACGACACTGAAAGAAAAACCCCGGTGAAGACCGGGGTTTTTCTTTTGCGCGAGCCAGTTGCTTCGCCATCCTTTCACCTTGGGTATTTGACCAGCATGGCCCGCATCAAATTTCGAACGTGCCTGATGCAACCCGCACCGCGTGGCCGCCGATGCGGGCGCGGCCGATTTCGCCGTCCTTGATGTCCATGCGCAGGTGGATGTGAGACGGTCTTTCCATCTCCACCCCCTGCTCGATCAGAAGCGGATAATGTCCGTCAGTCAGCCCGTCGAAATGGTGGATGGCGCCGGAAAGCGCGGCGGCGGCCGAGCCGGTTGCGGGGTCTTCGGCAATGCCCATATCCGGGGAGAACATACGGGCATGGAACTTTGCGGCGTGATTGACACCGCCGCGACAGTAAATATAGGCCGCCGTCAGCAGCCCCTCAACCAGCGGTGCGGTGCGCAGCCACAGACCGGCGTCGAAATCCATATCACGCACTGCGGCGATATTATGCATCGGCACCAGCAGGAAAGGCACGCCGGCCGTCCAGATCGATGGCACATGATTTTCAAAACCGAGATGGCCTTCGCTGACACCCAGCGCATCCGCCAGGGCGGCATGATCGAGGGGCAGGTCCACCCTTGAAGATCTGCGCGGCAGATCGAATTCCGCAAAGCTGACGGCGCCGGCGCGCATTTTCACCGCGCAGCGCACGGGCCCCACCTTCTCCTCGAGTACGCAGACCATATCGATGTCGTCATCGCCATCCCCTCGATTGCGCTCGGCAATCGCTACTGCGGCGCCGACGGTCGGGTGTCCGGCGAAAGGCAATTCACCCGAGGGTGTGAATATGCGCAGGGAAGCCGCGTGCGCAGGGTTGCTGGAGCGATTGATGAAAACGGTCTCGGAGAGATTCATCTCCCGGGCGATGGCCTGCATCGTCCCCTGATCGAGGTCATCGGCATCATACATCACCGCCAGCGGGTTTCCCGCCATTTTCGTCTCGGTAAACACATCATAGATATTGTAGTGCAGCGCCACACCCGTCTCCTGCCATTCGACACCTCGTCTGCCTTGCGCAAACTGCATCAGGCCGCCTTACACCGCAACCCTTGTTGCGACAGGAAATCAAGAAGCTGTGGAACGGCGCGATTCAATGGCATGGCCGGGAGAACGTCTCCCTGCCCGAAAGGCCTTGTCGCCGGCGGCCGTCTTCATGTACCAAGGATGCGTCTTGCGGCTTGCGACCGGAGGTCTTGAACGACTTTCGAAGATTGCGAACCGCTTCAACAGGTTACATTGCAGTCGCAGGCCGGGTCCCGGTCTTCGCCGTTGTCGAGGGAAGCGGATGTCGCATTCTACCTATTCACTATCCTTCGTAGCCTCCGCGACTGCGGAGGCGCAGGCGGCGCTGGAAGAGCTGAAAAGCGCTTATGGCAATACTCCGTTTGACGAAGCGGACGTCATCGTGGCTCTCGGCGGTGACGGATTCATGCTGCAGATTCTCAACGAGACGATGAATTCCGGCAAGCGTGTCTACGGCATGAACCGGGGCTCGGTCGGCTTCCTGATGAACGACTACCGGGTGGAAGGCCTCATCGAACGCATTGCGGTGGCAAGCGGCAACGATTTCCACCCCCTGCGGATGACGACGACGGATTCCGACGGCGACGAGTTTACGGCGCTCGCCATGAACGAAGTCAGCCTGTTCCGCCAGTCGCATCAGGCTGCCAAGCTTCGGGTCGAGGTGGACGGCAAGGTGCGACTGGAAGAGCTGATCTGCGACGGCATGATGGTGGCGACGCCAGCAGGGTCTACGGCGTATAATTTTTCCGCTCATGGACCGATTCTGCCGTTGGAATCGCCGCTGCTTGCGCTGACGCCGGTCAGCGCATTCCGTCCGCGGCGCTGGCGCGGCGCGCTTTTGCCGAATAAGGTCACGGTCGACATTCATGTTCTCGAACGCGACAAGCGCCCGGTGAACGCGGTGGCCGACCACACCGAGGTGAAATCCGTTCGTCATGTACGGATCGCACAATCGCAGGACAGGACGGCCAGAATTCTCTCGGATCCGGACCGTTCGTGGTCGGACCGGGTCCTCGCCGAACAGTTCAACAACTGAAGCCAACGATCGACAATGCCATGCAACTGACAAGAACCATCATCGCAGCCTGCCTTTTCGCCGCCGCCGCGCTTCCGGCGCGGGCGCAGACGGAAGCGATTGACGCGCTGCCGGTCTCGGCGATCTTTGTCACCAGCAGCGGCATGTGGGAAGATCGCAATCTTGAGCCGGTGAAGGGGCCTGACGGGCAGCTGCGGCCCCCACCTGCCTCACCAACGCGCGGCTATTACAAGGTCATCGCCATACGCCAGGGCGATGGTACGGCGAAAATTTATCTGCAGCGCATCGCCTTTACCGCCGAGGGGCCGAATCTTCTCGAAAATATCGAGCTTGAGGAATTCAGTCAGATGAAGTCCTATGTCACGGATATTCGTCCCGAAAGCTCGAATGGAGCGCCCGCCTCGCCCGGCCTTTTCGTGACGGTTTATCTCAAGACCGATCCGATGAGCAAGGAAGCGGAAAGCTGGACGATCCTGATCGACGAGCTGGGTGAGATGAAGGTTGAGAAGGCTTCGAACTAGCCCGTGATTGGCCGGTGGGCAGTCGTCATGCAATAGTCTGGGTGTTCAACTCATGAGGGCCATCCAGAACTGCACCGAAATGATGCTTCCACAAGCGCGCGCCCAGTTCGCCGCTGCGGTCGAGACTCGAGCCGACCGTCAGCCACGGCAGAAGCGTGGGATGAAGTCCCGCATCGAAGAGCGCAAAACCGGCAGCCAGAACGCAGGTATCTGCCTGTATGCCGCAGACCAGCACGCGGTCGAGCTTCAGCGACAGAAGATAGTCGATGGCCTCCCGTGGCGGCGCATAGCCATGTTTAATGAAGATGCGATCGGCAACCACCAGCGACTCATCGTCCCTGCCCGGCTTCCAGCCAAGTTGCCGTTCAAATGGCGTCACGCTTTCGTCATGGCGTTCGACAGTCGCGAGGCTGGGCATGGTCTGCGCGAGACTGGATATCTCGGCAACCAGCGTTGCCGGAGGATTGAAGCTCGGCTGGATGTCGACGATATAGAGCGCCTGTTTCATGCATCTCCTCCAATGAAAAACCCCTCGCAATGGGTTCGCGAGGGGTGATCTTTTTCGATCGACGCGCCTAGGGCCTCAGTCGATATCCGCCACGTCCACATCCGCACCGCCGCTGATGCGGTGGGCAAGAGCGGCTTCCATGAATTCGTTCAGGTCGCCATCCAGCACGTTGCCGGGCGCCGTGCTTTCCACGCCGGTACGCAGATCCTTCACCAGCTGGTAAGGCTGCAGGACGTAGGAGCGAATCTGGTGGCCCCAACCGATATCGGTCTTGGATGCCGCCTGCGCATTGGCCGCTTCTTCCCGCTTCTGCAGCTCCACCTCATAAAGGCGGGCACGCAGCATGTCCCACGCCTTGGCGCGGTTCTTGTGCTGGGAGCGTTCCTGCTGGCAGGCGACGGCAATACCGGTCGGAATGTGCGTGATGCGCACGGCCGAGTCCGTGGTGTTGACGTGCTGACCGCCCGCACCGGACGAACGATAGGTATCGATGCGGCAATCGCTTTCATTGATATCGATCTGGATCGAATCGTCGACGACGGGGTAAACCCAGACGGAAGAGAACGACGTGTGGCGACGCGCGTTGCTGTCATACGGCGAAATGCGGACGAGGCGATGCACGCCCGATTCCGTCTTCAGCCAGCCAAAGGCATTATGTCCCTTGACGAGGATCGTCGCGGACTTGATGCCAGCTTCTTCGCCATCGTGGACTTCCAGAACCTCGACCTTGAAACCTTCACGGTCGGCCCAGCGGGTATACATGCGCAGCAGCATGTTCGCCCAGTCCTGGCTTTCGGTGCCGCCAGCGCCGGAGTGCACTTCGAGATAGGTATCATTGCCGTCGGCCTCGCCTGAGAGCATGGCTTCCACCTGACGGCGGTTTGCCTCGCTCTTCAACGCCTTCAGCGCGTCTTCGGCGTCCTTGACGATTTCATCATCGCCCTCCATCTCGCCGAGTTCGATCAGCTCGATATTGTCACGGAGCTGCTGCTCCAGCGCCTTGACGCCATTGATGCTGTCATCGAGCTGCTGGCGCTCGCGCATCAACTTCTGCGCCTCTGCGGCATCGTTCCAGAGGGTCGGATCCTCTGCCTTGTTGTTCAACCAGTCCAGTCGTCTTATCGCCTGGTCCCAGTCAAAGATGCCTCCTCAGCAGGCTTATGGCCTGCTTGATTTCGTCGACTACGTTCACGATTTCATTGCGCATTTCGCTGGTTCTTCACCTTCATTGAAACTCGTTGCTCAAATAAATGCGGGGGGCGCGGATGTAAAGACCCGCGCCCCCGCCAAACGTCATGGCTGATGTCAATAAAGGCCGCCGCCACCGCCGGTGATGGCCTGCTGCGCCTGTGGCGAGGTCTTCAGAATATCTTCCTGCGACATGTAGCCTTCAGCACCGATGACCGAGAAGCTATCGGCCGGGCCTGTGCCGGGCTTAAAGGCTTCCATGATCGTGTCCGGTTCGCCTTCCGCTGCCGCCATGCCGGTCTTGCGGTTGACGGCGACGAAGTTCATGCCTGCAGGCACGATGAACTTGCTCGGCTGGAGATGCTTGGCCGCATCGGCGATGAATTCACCGAAAATCGGCGCAGACAGCGAGCCGCCGGTACCACCGCGACCGAGCGGTGCGGGCGAGTCGAAACCAATGTACAGGCCGGCAACCATGTCCGGCGTGTAACCGACGAACCAGGCATCCTTTTCATCATTGGTGGTACCCGTCTTGCCGGCAACCGGCAGATCGACCTTGATCTTGCCTGCGGCCGTACCGCGCTGCACGACACCTTCCAGCATGGAGGTGGTCTGATAAGCGGTCATCGGGTCCAGAACCTGTTCGCGGTTGTCGACGATCACAGGCTCATCCTGGTTCTGCCAGCTGGTAGCGTTGCAACCTTCGCAGGCGCGCTCCTCATGGCGGAATATCGTCTTGCCATAACGGTCCTGAATGCGGTCAATCAGCGTCGGCTTGATCTGCTTGCCACCATTGGCGATGACCGAATAGGCCGAAACCATACGCATCACGGTGGTTTCACCAGAACCGAGCGACATGGAGAGAAGCGGCGGCATCTTGTCGTAGATGCCGAAGCGTTCGGCATATTCCGCCACCAGATTCATGCCCATGTCCTGCGCCAGACGCACGGTCATGAGGTTACGGGACTTTTCGATGCCGAGGCGCAGGGTCGAGGGACCTGCAGAACCGCCGCCGTAATTCTGCGGTTTCCAGACCTGGCCGCCCGACACCACCTCAATGGGCGCATCAAGAATAACCGATGCGGGCGTATAGCCATTGTCGAGCGCCGCTGCATAGATGAACGGCTTGAACGAGGAACCGGGCTGACGCATTGCCTGCGTCGAGCGGTTGAACTCCGATTGCGCATAGGAGAAACCGCCGACCATGGCCAGAACGCGGCCGGTATGCGGGTCCATCACCACCATACCACCCTGGACCTTGGGCGGCTGCCGCAGGCGATATTCATTTCCGGAGCTGGAAAGCGGTTGTGCATAGATGACGTCACCGACTGTCAGGACGCCAACCGGAGACTTGGCGGTGGCTTTCTTGCCTGCCGCGTCACGATAGGCCCAGCGCATGTTCTCCGCAGAGATGTGACCGCGCGTGCGCTTGTCGCCATCTTCCGCATCGGGGTCGGCCTGGATGCCGATATCGACACCATCTGCGGCAACCGCAAGCACGACCGCGACCTTCCATTCCGGAACGTCTCTCAAGCCCTTGACCTTGGCAAGCGCAGCCGTCCAGTCGCCGGCCGTCTCGATCTTTTCGATGGGTCCACGGAAACCGCGACGCTCATCATACTGCACCAGACCATCCTGAAGCGCCTTGCGGGCCTCCATCTGAATCTGGGGATCGAAGGAAGTGCGAACGGAAAGGCCGCCTTCGAGAAGTGCTTCCTCGCCGTATTTCTCGACGATCTGGCGGCGGACTTCTTCGGCAAAGTAGTCGGACGCGAAGATATGCGCGCCACCGCGGCGCAGGTTCACTCCAAGCGGCTGTTTCTTGGCGTCTGCAGCATCGGAGGCCGTGATATAGCCGTTTTCGGCCATGCGGTCGATCACCCAGTCGCGACGCTCGAGAGCCGCCTTTTCGCGGCGGATCGGGTGGTAATTGGCCGGACCTTTCGGCAGCGATGCCAGATAGGCGGTTTCCGCAATGGTCAGTTCCGTCACCGACTTGTTGAAATAGGTGAGCGCCGCGCCGGCGATGCCGTAGGAATTCAGGCCGAAGAAGATCTCATTGAGATAAAGCTCAAGAATCTTGTCCTTGGAATAGGTCTGCTCTATGCGGAAGGAAAGAATGGCTTCCTTGAGCTTGCGGTCGATGGTCTGGTCGTTTGTCAGCAGGAAGTTCTTCGCGACCTGCTGGGTGATGGTGGATGCGCCCACCGGACGGCGGCCGGAGCCGAAATTCTGGATATTGACGAGAATGGCACGGCCGAGGCCCCACACATCGACGCCGGGGTGATTGTAAAAATTCTTGTCTTCCGCGGACAGGAAGGCGGCCTTCACCCGGTCGGGAATGGCCTGGATCGGCAGGAACAGGCGCTTCTCATGGGCATATTCCGCCATAAGCGCACCATTGCCCGCATGCACGCGGGTCGTGACCGGCGGTTCATAGGTGCTCAGAACTGCGTAATCCGGCAGGTCCTTCGTCACGCCGTGCAAATAAATCGCACCGGCGGCGGCGGCGCACAGGAAGAGCACGCTGGCCAAGCCGAAAAAATATCCAATCAGTCTGATCATACCAAGCTACCGATAATTCGAATCGTAACCATCCACGCCCGAGGAAACGGGCGCATCTTTGCATATCGCGTGCCGTTTTGCACACCATACCTTCGATGACAAGCCGGATACGGCAGCATTCGCTGATATGTTACCGGGCCACCAGCCCGCAACTCCGCGCCAACGCTTTGCGGACCGCCACCGAATCCGAGTTCCGAGTAACGCGGCGAATGTGAGTAAAATAGGGCTCGGCCCCGTTATTCATCCGCAAGGTCCCGAATTGAACAGCATTTTTAGCGATCAATGGCAACGCGGCAACAGCTCTGCCGACGCGGCGCATTTCCCTTCAACCACCGTTCGCCAGAGCCTTCGAACGGTACCGCCCGACGGCTGTTGCCAGCGTATCGGCCACCTTCTTGCGCCATTCCGCATCGAGAAGCAGCTTCTCGTCGTCAGGATTGGAAAGGAAACCAAGCTCGAGAAGCACCGATGGCACGTCATGGGCGCGCAACACCATGAAACCGGCGTAACGATGTGGATTGTTGATGAGGCCAACCTGCCCCTCGAAGGAAGAAACGATGTTTTCGGCGAGTGTCACCGAGAACGCCTGGGTTTCCCGGCGCGTGAAATCGAGGAGAATATCGGCGACTTCCGGCGGCTCGCTGGAAACGGCGACACCGGCGATCTGGTCGGACTTGTTTTCACGCTCCGCCAATTCCTGCGCCATACGGTCCGACGCGCGATCGGACAAAGTATAGACGGTCGCGCCGCGTATGCCCTTCTGTTTCAGTGTATCGGCATGCAGGGAGATGAAAAGACTGGCGTTGTTCTGCCGCGCGATCGTCACGCGTTCGGACAAGGCAAGAAATGTATCGGAATCACGCGTCAGGAAGGCCTTTATGCCGGGCTCGCGGTTCAGGCGCTCCGCGAGCTCCTTCGCGAACATCAAGGTGATGACCTTTTCCTCGGTGCCTGTCGTGCCACCTGAGGCGCCGGCATCGATGCCTCCATGACCGGCGTCGACCGCGATGACGAATTCCGCCGGGCGGGAAGTCTTGTCCGCGGGAGAAATCGCGGCGGTGGTAACGGGCGCAGGCGCCTGCCACTGCTGCTCCTTCACAAGTTCGGCGAACTTGCCCTTGGTGGTGATTTCCGTATCGAGGACGAAACGGAAGGACTGCCCGTCATCGGCCTTTTTCGTTTCAGCGACCGCCACCCGCACCGGCTTCTTCGCCGTCAGCACGATACGGGCGCTGTTTTCCCCCATTCCGCCGAAGCGAATATCGGAAAAAAGGCCGGTCGGCCTGAGATCGGATGCGGGAAAGCTGAAATTCACCGCCGGGAAGTCCACCACGATGCGGGCGGGCGAATCGAGATAGTGAACGTCGAACTCCGGCTCCTCGGCAAAATCGAGAACGATGCGCGTGCGCGCCTCATCGCCGATGATGCGGGCCTGATGCGCGACGAGCGGCTCCGTGGCCTGGACGGCCGGAACGACGGAAACCGAGGCGACGGCAGACAATGTCACGACAGCCGCAAGCCGCGCGATTCGCGCGCCAATCCACCCTGCCCCACCTGATTTCGTTGCGCTGCGCGTGAAATTCATGGTCTTCAAGAAATTCCGTATTTCAGTCATTTTCGATAACCGGCGCGGTAAAACACCCGGAACGGTGCCGTTTCAACCACGCCGGACGACAATTTGCGCGTTTGCGCCTCACCATCGCAGGCCTTGGTGAACCAATTGTTAACCCGGAAATTCCACCAACAATATGGCATATTTAGCCAGCCTATTGCTATTATGACAGAGAAAACATACAACATGGATGAGGGTTAAAAGTGTTGACGGGATAGATGCCCGCCGGCTGCCAATCGAAAAAGACGCTGGCGCTGCAAATCGGGCAATCATCTGCCGTCGTTACATTTATCCTGAAACTCGATCAATTCCGGCCGTGGCCGGAGACCTACCCGGTGGCGCTGCCACCGCCGCTCTGAGGAGAGCAAATTCATCGGACCCCAAGGGGTCTATATATTATTGTCGTTCCGCCTGGCCAATGATGTCGCAGCAGTTTTCACATGAACCGGATACCAGGAGCAGGCCAAGCGCCTCGCCGTCGGTCCGGATGCTGCCAGTTTACAGACGCCCGGCAGGAGACTTCATTTCCGGCACATCCTTGCACTCATATGAAAGGCTCGTCCGTGTGGCGGGCCTGTTCTCGTATAAAACAAGGCTGCGCCGAGGAGCACAGCTTACATGGCAGACAAAATGCTTATCGACGCCTCCCACGAAGAGGAGACACGCGTAGTCGTTGTCCGTGGGAACCGGATCGAAGAATTCGATTTTGAATCGGAACACAAAAAACAGATCCGCGGCAATATCTACCTTGCCAAGGTCACCCGCGTTGAGCCCTCCCTCCAGGCGGCCTTCGTGGATTACGGTGGAAACCGTCACGGCTTTCTCGCTTTCGCGGAAATCCATCCGGATTATTACCAGATCCCGCTCGCTGATCGTCAGGCCCTGCTGAAAGCGGAAGCCGAGGATCATCGCCGCAGCGACGATTTCGAATCGGCCGATGCGCCTGAGCCCGCCGCCCCGATGATCGACCTTTCGCAGGTGGATCAGCCGGATGTCGGCATTGTTTCCGCAAGCGAAACCACTGAGACCGTTGTGACGGAAGAAGCTGCACCCGTCGTGGAAGCGGTTTCCGAAGAAGCGGCCGTCGAAGTCGTCGCGGAAGAAGCGCCGGCTGAGGAAGAAAAGCCGAAGAAGCGCGTTCGCCGCCCCCGCGCCAAGAAGAAGACAGCCGAAGAAATCGCAGCCGAGGCGGCAGACGCGTCTTCCGAAGACGATGGCAGCACCGGCGGTGAAATGGCCGCGATGGTCGATACCGACACGATTTCCGAGGAAGTCGAAGGTCTTCGCCGCGGCAATGACGATGATGACGACGACGATGACGATCACCACGAAAAGGAAGTGATCGAATCCGTCGGCGCCGAAGACGCCATGGAAGAAGTTCCGGATCGCGTTGCCCGCAAGCCGCGCAAACAATACCGCATCCAGGAAGTCATCAAGCGCCGCCAGATCCTTCTCGTGCAGGTGGCCAAGGAAGAGCGCGGCAACAAGGGTGCTGCACTCACCACCTATCTGTCGCTGGCCGGCCGTTACTCCGTGCTGATGCCGAATACGGCGCGTGGCGGCGGTATTTCCCGCAAGATCACCCAGCCGACCGACCGCAAGCGTCTGAAAGAAATCGCGCGCGATCTGGAAGTGCCGCAGGGTATGGGCGTCATTCTGCGCACCGCAGGCGCCAACCGCACCCGCGTCGAAATCAAGCGCGACTTCGAATATCTGATGCGCCTGTGGGAAAACGTCCGCACGCTGACGCTGAATTCCACGGCTCCCTGCCTCGTTTACGAGGAAGGCTCGCTGATCAAGCGTTCGATCCGCGATCTCTATAACAAGGATATCAGCGAGATCATCGTTTCCGGCGAAGAAGGCTATCGTGAAGCGAAAGACTTCATGAAGATGCTGATGCCGAGCCACGCCAAGGTTGTTCAGCCTTACCGTGACATTCACCCGATCTTCTCGCGCTCCGGCATCGAAGCGCAGCTCGACCGCATGCTGCAGCCGCAGGTGACGCTGAAGTCGGGCGGCTACCTCATCATCAACCAGACCGAAGCTCTGGTTTCGATCGACGTCAACTCGGGCCGTTCGACACGCGAGCATTCCATCGAGGAAACCGCGCTGACGACCAACCTGGAAGCTGCGGAAGAAGTGGCACGCCAGCTGCGTCTGCGCGACCTTGCCGGTCTTGTCGTCATCGACTTCATCGACATGGAAGAAAAGCGCAACAACCGCGCCGTCGAGAAGAAGCTCAAGGACTGCCTTAAGAACGACCGCGCCCGCATCCAGGTCGGCCGCATCTCGCATTTCGGTCTTCTGGAAATGTCGCGCCAGCGCATTCGGGCTTCGGTGCTGGAATCGACCACGCAGGTCTGCCAGCATTGTGGCGGCACGGGTCATGTGCGTTCGGAATCCTCCATCGCGCTGCATGTGCTGCGTGGCGTCGAGGAATATCTGCTGCGCAACACCACCCACAACATCACCGTGCGTTGCACGCCGGAAACGGCGCTCTATCTGCTCAACCACAAGCGCGGCACGATTGTCGATTATGAAGGCCGCTTCGGCGTGTCGATCATCATTGCCGCCGACTCCGGCGTCGGCGCCCAGCATTTCGCCATCGATCGCGGTGAAGCCGTCGAAAATCCCGTGAAGATCGAAAGCCTCATCCAGATGCTGCCGAACTTCGTGGAAGAAGAAGACGATTTTGTCGCCGAGGTGGAAGAGGACGAAGACGAGGAAGAAATCGTCAAGACCGAAAGCGCCCAGCCCCGCCAGCAGCAGCAGGGCGACAATGGCGAAGAAGGCAAGCGCAAGCGCAAGCGCCGTCGCCGCCGTCGTGGCAAGGGCGGTCAGAACGACCAGAACGGCTCGCTTGAGGCCGGTTCCGGCAACGACGCTGACGGCGACGATGCCGAGGGTGATGACGACGGGATCGACACCGATGACAATGGCGTTGAGACCGAAAACGGCACTGCGGAAGCTGTAACCTCCGAAGAGGAAAGCAAGCGCAAGCGCCGTCGCCGCGGGAAGCGTGGCGGTCGCCGCAATCGTGCAGAGGACGAAGCTCTCGACGCTTCCGGCGCTGAGGACGAAGGCGAAAGCGAAAGCGACGAAGCGCCTGTAACTGAGGCACCGGTAACCGAAGAGGCGACCGCAGCCGAAGTGGTGGAAGGTGTCGTTGCCGACGTCGTGGAAGAGGAAGCACCGAAGAAGCCACGCCGTACCCGCAAGGCGAAGGCCAAGACGGAAACCGAAGAAGCGCCGAAGGCCGAAGCGGTTGAAACGGTGGAGCCGGTGATAGTTGAGGAAACCGTCGTGGATGTCGCTGTTGAAGAAGCAGGCGAAGCGTCGGCCGATGTCGCTCCGCAGGCGGATGCACCGGCGAGCGAAGAAAAGGTCCGCGCGAACCGGGGCAGCAATGTTTCGACTTCGGAGCCGGTGGTTACGTCGTCGTCTCCCAATCCCGATGGCGATGAGCCGAAGCCGCGCAAGGGCGGCTGGTGGCAGCGCCGCGGCTTCTTCTGAGAGAAGCTACGTTCTGGATAAAAGACGCCCGCAACGATGTTGCGGGCGTTTTCTTTTATCGGTGCAAAGAACGGGCCCTTTTAGGGCCACTGACATTTCCTCATTCCATGCTTGTCACAGGAACGCAGTCAACGCATGCCCGCGGCGGGAGCGTCCTTTCAGCCCAAAGACCTGGGCTGGATCCCTTTAACAGGCACGGGATGAGGAGTGGGAGAGGCCAACCGTCAGACAGACCTCGTGAGACCACCATCCACGCGGATATTCTGGCCGGTAATATACCCTGCCCCCTCAGATGCGAGAAATGCCACTGTGGCGGCGATCTCTTCGCTCTTGCCGTAACGTTGCATCGGAACGCTTTCGCGGCGTTCTTCCGTCGCCGGCAGGCTGTCGATCCAGCCGGGAAGGACATTGTTCATGCGGACATTATCGGCTGCGTAGGTATCGGCAAAAATCTTGGTGTAGGAGGCAAGGCCGGCGCGGAACACGGCGGATGTGGGGAACATGCTGCTCGGTTCGAAAGCCCAGGCAGTCGAGATGTTGACGATCGCGCCCGCCCTCTGCCTTACCATGACCGGGGCGATGATGCGCGTCGGGCGAATGACGTTCATGAGGTAGACATCGAGCCCGGTATGCCATTGTTCGTCGGTAATATCGAGGATGGCGGCGCGCGGGCCATGGCCGGCGCTGTTCACCAGCACGTCGATACGGCCGAATCTCTCAAGCGCCAGATCCGTCAGCCGTTGCAGGTCTTCATTGGACTGGTTGGAACCGGTAACGCCGATGCCGCCCAACTCTTTCGCCAGCGCCTCTCCCTTGCCAGAAGACGACAGGATAGCGAGCTTGTAACCATCCGCGGCCAGGCGTTTCGCAACGGCAGCTCCCATGCCGCTGCCGCCTGCCGTCACCACCGCCACTTTTTCTGCCGACATCGCTTTTCTCCCATTCCAGGTCTGACGGACAGCCCGTATGGCGGTCCTTCTTCAGCTTAAACTGTCTCATCTTTAACGGGTTTCCAAGACGAGTTCGAACCAGAAAGGCTTGTCGAGGCATGCAGAAAAATTGATGCTGATGCGTCAGCCCGGGCCGACACCCGTTGGGTGAGCAGACCGGCTATCCGCCGGTGCTTCCTCCCTCTCCTGCAAACCATAGTCACGCATCACATGCGCGATACGCAACCTGTAATCGGAGAAGACGCCAGTCCGGCCGAGCGACTGGGCGGCGCGATGAGGCAGGGTGTTGCGCCACGCCTTCACCGCCTCCTCATCACGGAAGAACGACAAGGAGAGCATCTTGTCCGGATTGCCGATGCTCTGAAACCGCTCGACGGAGAGGAAACCGTCGATGGTTTCAAGTTCTGCCCGCAGGCCGGCGGCCATATCCAGATAATGTTGCTTCTCGCCTGCGGCTGGCCAGACCTCAAAAATAACGGCAATCATCGTCCGGCTCCCGCGTGGGGGGCGGACGCGAGGCGCAGAAACAGCCGGTCCTCGCGACGGATGAATTGTTCGCGGCGCGCGAATTCATAATTTTCCTGCCCGGCCGGATCGGCGGCGAGCCGCGCCCTATAGGCTTCGTAAGCGGCGAGGTTTTCGATGTTGTAGACACCGTAGGCAATGGTGCTCGATCCCTCTTTCGGCGCGTAATAACCGATCAGATCAGCCCCGCAACGCGGGATCGCCTCTCCCCAGTTGCGGGCATAGCGTTCGAAGGCATCGACCTTGAACGGATCGATCTCGTAGCGGATGAAACAGGTCAGCATCGTTTGTCTCCTCATGTTCTGCCTCTCCCTTCTACGCCATTGCCATGCCTCGATGCTTCGGTTACCATCGAAGCATGAAAGACGGACCCGTGATTGCCAATGTTGCCGCCCTTATCGGCGATCCTGCCCGCGCCAACATCTTGACGGCGCTGATGGACGGGCGCGCGCTGACCGCGAGCGAGCTCGCGGAGGCCGCGGGTGTGACCCTGCAAACTGCGAGCGGGCACCTGTCAAAGCTCTCGGACGCACAATTGCTGAAAGCGGAAAAACAGGGGCGGCATCGATATTTCCGCCTCTCCGATGAGGATGTGGCGCAGGTTCTGGAAGCGTTGATGGGGCTTGCCCAACGCACTGGCGCGGTACGTGTGCGCACCGGGCCGAAGGACAAGGCGCTGCGTGAGGCGCGCATCTGCTACGATCATCTGGCCGGGGAAAGCGGCGTGGCACTGCTTGCCGCCATTACGGCAAAGGGGCTCGTGACGTTAGGTGATGATCCTGCCTTAACGGAGAGCGGACGCGAATTCTTCTCGAACTTCGGCATAGACCTTTCGCCGCTCGAAAAGGCCCGCCGCCCGGTCTGCCTGCATTGCCTGGACTGGAGCGAACGCCGGCATCACCTCGGCGGCGGGCTTGGCGCATCGCTTCTTGAAGCGATGCAGCAGCGCGACTGGTTGCGGCGCGGAAACGGCCGTGTGCTGACATTTACTGCCAAGGGTGAAAAGGCGTTCAACAGCACCTTTGGCTGCACGCCCGCCTGATCTCTCCACCGTATGATACCCGATTATTTCAGCCAGCCGGCTATACGCCCAACGGCCTCGGCAATGTCAGACACGGAACCCGCATAAGAAATGCGCAGCGCCCTATGGCCTTCCTCCGGGTCGAAATCCATGCCGGGTGTCGCTGCCACGTCGATTTCTGCCAGCATACGCTTTGCGAAATCCATGCTGTCATTGGAAAAACGGCTGGTATCGACATAGGCATAAAACGCGCCGTCCATGGGGGATGCCAGCGGCAGGCCTATTTCCGGCAGTCGCGCCATCAGGAAATCGCGATTGGTGCGATAGCTCTCCCGATAGACATCCAGTTCCTCCGCCGCCGAAAAGGCTGCGGTCGCCGCAAGCTGCGACAGTTCAGGCGGGGAAATATAAAGGCTCTGGGCCAGACACTCGACCGGCCGGACGAGGTTTTCCGGCAAGACCATCCAACCGATGCGCCAGCCCGTCATGCAATAATATTTGGAGAAGGAATTGATGACCACCGCATTGTCGGTGATTTCGAGTGCGCTCGTCTCTTCGCCGACGAAGGTAAGGCCGTGGTAAATCTCATCGGAAATGAAGGCCATGTCGCGGCTTTCGCAATAGGTCGCAAGCCGCTTCAGTGCCTCGCGGCCTGTGACGGTGCCGGTCGGATTGGCCGGGCTTGCCAGCAGAACGCCCTTCAGCTTGCAGCCCGCTTTCGTTTCCGCACGCTCCAGACTTGCCGGCGTCAGCGTGTAGCCGGTTTCAGCCGTGACCGGCACTTCCACGACGTTAAGGCCGAGAGCCTTCAGGATATTGCGATAGGCCGGATAACCGGGCCTCGCGATCGCGACATGATCGCCTGCGTCGAAAAGGCTGAGAAAGGCAAGATTGAAGGCCGCTGACGAGCCCGTTGTCACGGCGATGCGAGCCGGATCAATCGCGACCTGGTGACGCAACCGGTAATGGCCGGCAATCGCCTCCCGCAGTTCGCGCAGGCCGAGCGCATCGGTATAACCGATCCGCCCATGTTTCAGCGCCTCTTGAGCCGCTGCCAGCGACGCCTTCGGTGCGGGATGGGAGGGCTGGCCGACCGCCATGGAAATGACGGGGCGGCCCGCCTGCCTGCGCCTGTTCGCCTCCGCCAGAATATCCATGGCGTGAAAGGGTTCGACTGCGCTCCGCTTCGACATCGTAATCAAGGGCATGCTCTTTCCTGAACCGTATTTCAGAGACTTGCCGCAGAATCACAATCTTCACAATCATGCGACCATAATGCGGACAAGTATTTTTGCCGTATGGCATTTGGCTTAAAGTAAGGTAATTGCCTTCATAAGATTTCAAGAGGCTCCGGCCGCACAGAATGAGGACCGATATGGCGCATTTTCTCCGTTCCACCCTTCTTGCCAGCGTGACGGCCCTTTCAGCGGTATTCGCCTCCCTGCCCGCGCATGCGCTCGATGAGCAGCAGAAGAAGGAAATGGGCGAGTTCATCAAGCAGTATCTGATCGAGAACCCGGAGATCATGCTTGAGGTTCAGGATGCGCTTGAGCGCAAGCAATATGCGGCGCGCAACGCCAAGGCGGCAGAGGCGGTCGCCGACAACAAAAAGGCGATCTTCGAATCGAAATTCGATCTGGCACTCGGCAATCCCGATGGCGACGTCACACTCGTTGAGTTCTTCGATTACAACTGCGGTTATTGCAAACGCGCCATGGGAGACATGGACAACATCCTGAAGAGCGACAAGAAAATACGCGTCGTGCTCAAGGAATTCCCGATCCTCGGACCGGAATCGGTCGCCGCACATCGGGTCTCCAATGCCGTGAAGCTGCTGGCGCCGGCCAAATATCCGGAGTTCCAGCGCACGCTCCTCGGCGGCCGCGGACGGGCGAATGAGGACAGCGCCATGGAAGTCGCGACCTCGCTCGGCCTCAAGGAAGCCGATATCCGCAAGTCGATGGCGGAAAACCCCAATGATGCGCAGGTGCAGGAAACCTACAAGCTGGCAAACAGCCTCGGCATCACCGGAACGCCGTCTTATATCGTCGGCGACGAGGCGGTTTTCGGCGCCGTCGGTGCCGACCCGCTGAAGGAGAAAATCGCCAATATGCGCAGCTGCGGTAAAGCCACCTGCTCCTGATTGCTAAAAAAGCAAGTGCATTCCCTGTGAGATGCCGGCCTGGCGGCCGGTTTACGGCTTGCAGGGGCTTTTCCTTGGCGGCTGCGCAGTCTATAGGTGTCGCTGATTTTCGTATGGAAACGTGAATGAGCAACATCATCATCGTCATCAACGGCCCCAATCTCAACATGCTGGGAAAAAGGGAACCGGGTATCTATGGTGGCAAGACGCTGAAGGACATCGAGAATGATTGTCTTCAAGCTGGTGCCGATCTCGGTTTCGCAGTGGAATTCCGCCAGTCCAACCACGAAGGCGTGCTCGTGGACTGGTTGCATGAGGCGGGAGAAAGGGCGGCGGGTGTCGTCATCAATCCCGGCGCTTACAGCCACACCTCTATCGCGTTGCACGACGCCATTCGCGCGATTTCCACGCCCGTCGTGGAAGTGCACATTTCCAACATCCACGCCCGGGAAGAGTTCCGCCACAAATCGATGGTCTCACCGGCAGCGAAGGGCATGGTCTGTGGTTTCGGACCATATGGATACGTCATGGCGCTTCACGCGCTGAAAAACATCACGGCATAAAAAGAAACAAAGAATAGGGTTTGTCATGTCTGAAAAGAAACAGGGTATCGACAAGGAACTGATCCGCGAACTCGCGAATATCCTCAACGATACCGACCTTTCGGAAATCGAAGTGGAGCAGGATGACCTGCGCATCCGCGTTTCGCGCGCCGCTCCCGCAGCCACGGTTTATGCCGCAGCACCGCCCGCTTACGCACCGGCTCCCGCAGCAGCGCCCGCCGCGCCGGCAATCGCGGCCCCTGCTGCACCGGCAGCAGCCGCTGCACCGGCACGCAACCCGGCAAACACCGTGTCTTCGCCCATGGTTGGCACAGTCTATCTCTCGCCAGCCCCTGGCGCCCGCCCCTTCATCGAAGTCGGCGCAACCGTCAAGGAAGGCCAGACACTTCTCATCGTCGAGGCCATGAAGACCATGAACCAGATCCCGGCTCCGAAGTCCGGCAAGGTCGTGGAAATCATCGTCAACGACGCACAGCCCGTGGAGTATGGCGAAGCCCTCGTGGTCATCGAATAAAGGCGGTTCAGCATGGTTTCGAAGATCCTCATAGCCAACCGCGGCGAAATTGCGCTGCGCGTACTGCGCGCCGCCAAGGAGCTTGGCATTCCCACCGTCGCCGTGCATTCCACGGCGGACGCGGACGCCATGCATGTGCGCCTCGCCGACGAAAGCGTATGCATCGGCCCGCCGCCTTCGCGTGACAGCTACCTCAACATCCACCAGATCGTTGCGGCCTGCGAAATCACAGGTGCGGACGCCGTTCACCCCGGCTACGGCTTCCTGTCGGAAAACGCCAAGTTTGCCGATATCCTTGACGCGCACGGTATCACCTTCATCGGGCCGACCGCCGAGCATATCCGCATCATGGGCGACAAGATCACCGCCAAGCAGACGGCGCAGGAACTTGGCATTCCCGTGGTTCCCGGCTCCGATGGCGAAGTGAAGCCTGAGAACGCGCTGGAAATCGCACGCACGATCGGCTTTCCGGTCCTCATCAAGGCAACCGCCGGCGGCGGTGGTCGCGGCATGAAGGTGGCGAAGACCGAGGCCGATCTGGAAGAGGCGGTTGCGACTGCCCGCTCCGAAGCGGCAGCAGCATTCGGCAACGACGCCGTCTACATGGAAAAGTACCTCGGCAAGCCACGCCATATCGAAGTGCAGGTGTTCGGCGACGGTGAAGGCAACGCCATTCATCTCGGAGAGCGCGATTGCTCGTTGCAGCGTCGCCACCAGAAGGTGCTGGAAGAAGCCAACTCTCCGGCTCTGACGGTTGAACAGCGCATGAAGATCGGCGAGATTTGCGCGAGCGCCATGCGCAAGCTGAAATATCGCGGTGCCGGCACCATCGAGTTCCTTTATGAAAACGGCGAGTTCTATTTCATCGAAATGAACACGCGTCTGCAGGTGGAGCATCCGGTCACGGAAGCGATTACCGGCATGGATCTCGTGCAGGAACAGATCCGCGTCGCATCGGGTCAGGGCCTCTCGGTCACGCAGGCCGATATCGAATTCCATGGCCACGCCATCGAATGCCGTATCAATGCCGAAGACCCGCGCACCTTCGTTCCCTCGCCTGGCACGCTGACCTATTTCCACACGCCGGGCGGCCTTGGTGTGCGCGTCGATTCGGGCGCCTATCAGGGCTACAAGATCCCGCCCTATTACGACAGCATGATCGGCAAGCTCATAGTTCACGGCCGCGACCGTGACGAATGCATTCGCCGCCTGCGTCGGGCGCTCGACGAATTCGTCGTCGACGGCATCAAGACCACGCTGCCGCTTTTCCAGGATCTTCTTCAGAACGAGGATATCCTGAAGGGCGATTATGATATTCACTGGCTGGAAAAATATCTGGCCGGTGACGCGTCTCACTAAGACGATATGGCTGGGCGGCGCAGCAGAAATAACGACATAACGGTCGATATCCTGCTGCGCGCCTATTCCGCCGGCCTGTTTCCGATGGCCGATTCGGCTGACGATCCCGAGCTTTTCTGGGTCGAGCCGGAGGTGCGCGGTATCATCCCGCTCAATTCCTTCCACATTTCCAAAAGCCTCGCCAAAGCGATGCGCAAGAAGCCATTCGACATACGCTTCAACACCGCTTTCGAGGCTGTCATGGCGGGCTGCGCCGCAGAGGCGCCGGACAGGCCAAGTACCTGGATCAACGCCACCATTCGCAGGCTTTATAGCGAACTGCATCAGATCGGTCATGCCCATAGCGTCGAGGCCTGGGAAGGCAAGGAGCTTGTCGGCGGCCTCTACGGCGTTTCGCTGGGAGCGGCGTTCTTCGGCGAAAGCATGTTCTCCCGTCGCACCAATGCATCGAAGATTTGCCTCGTGCATCTGGTGGAGAGATTAAAAGCAAGCGGCTTCGTGCTGCTCGACACTCAATTCACGACCGAGCATTTGAAAACGTTCGGCGCCATCGATGTGCCGAAGCTTGAATATGCGAAAATGCTCGACGTCGCCGTCAATCGGCCGAGTCTGCAATTCTAGACGTTACCTTGGGTTATTTGCTTGCCGTAGAGGGAGCAGGCACTTCCGAGTCCTGTTTGCAACCCGTCAGCCATACGTCATAGATCGGGTGTTCCACGGCGTTGAGGCCGGGGCTGTCGGCGAACATCCAGCCGGTGAAGATGCGACGGATTTTACGGTCGAGGGTGATTTCATCCACTTCGACAAATGCGTCGATCTTCTGCGCTTCCGTCTGGTCGCGCGAATAACAGACCTTCGGCGTGACCTGAAGCGCGCCGAACTGCACCGTCTCATCGATATAGACATCGAAGGACGTGATGCGGCCCGTGATCTTGTCGATGCCGGAAAAGACCGCTACGCGGTTTTCAAGCCGGGCGGCGGAGACGGGCGAGATGAGGAAGGCAGCAGAAACCGCCGCGAACAGCGTCACCGTCAGCGCACGCAAAGAACGGTCCCGCGTGATTTTCCTCATACGATGTGTCTCCAAAATTTGCCTGTGTCGGGACGCCGACCGGATCAACGCCTAAGGGCGGAATGTGGCAAAAACCGGTGAGGCCGGATGCATGCGCGGCGTTTTGCACAACACCGCGCATCGCGATAGCTCAGTTGCCGGGTGTCCAGGCGTCGTAGTCGCCGGTCACACGCGGGCGCTCCCCGGCCACAGCCAGCGAGCCCTGAGGGCGATAGGCCTTGGACGAGCCTGTAAGGTTTGGCTGATGCGGCTTCTGCCACTCGCGCGCAACGTAGCTTTCCTGGCTCGGCGGAACGTCGGTGCGGTAATGCATCCAGCCATGCCAGCCGGGCGGAATGGCAGAGGCCTCAGCATAGCCGTTATAGATCACCCAGCGGCGCGGCATGCCCCAGGAGGTGGTGCCGCCTTCGTAATAGGTGTTACCCAACTCGTCCTGCCCCACCTTCTTGCCGAAACGCCAGGTGTGAAACCGCGTTCCGATCGTCTGGCCGTTCCACCAGGTGAAGATTTGCGTCAGGAGAGTCTTCATTCTACGTTCCTCAGGCTTGAATGCGCCGCAGCGATTTTCCGTGCACGGCACAAGACATGCTTATGCCGCCCCTCACGCCAATTGTCCAGCATTTCAAGATATATCCGTGCTATTTCAGCTTCATCCTGAAGCCTAGATGCCGCTTCTCGAAACCCAGCCGCTCGTAGAAGCGGTGCGCGTCCAGCCGGGCCATGTTGGAGGTGAGCTGCGCGGCTTTCAGGCCCTGACGGCGGGCTTCATCAAGACAATAGTTGATCATCACCGCGCCGATGCCGCGACCGCGCATGTCGGCCCGTGTCTGCACCGCTTCGATGACCATAGACTTGGCCCCTCGCCCGACGAGCTTGGTGAGGATCGCCGTCTGAAAGGTGCCGACCACCTCGCCATCCAGTTCGGCGACGTAAAGCGTTTCGCTCGGCGACGCCTCGATCGCCCGGAAGGCGGCAAGATAATCGGGCTGTGCCGATTCGTCCGCCGTATCGCCGTGGCCGCCGATCTCGTCAGCGGCAAAAATGGCGGCGAGCGCCGGCAGATCGTCTTCACGGGCCGTTCGAATTATCAGATTTTCCAGGGTCGCGTTCATCGGGTCAGGCTCTTTTCCATCACGATGCCGGGCAGCCCCTCGATACCCGCCATGCGCTCGATTCGATCCACCTCGACAAATCCGACGCCTTCATAGAAGTTGATTGCGACAGTATTTTTGGGCTCAACCTCAAGCCGCATGATTTCCGCGTCGGGAAAGCAGGTTTCTAGCTCTGCGAAGAGATCGCGGCCGACACCCTGCCGCTGTAAATCGGGCGCCACGTAAAGCTGGTGCAACAGCGCCGTCTTCGCCATCTTGGTCGACATGGAGCCGTAAGCCATGCCGCCGATCCGCTTGCCGTCATCGGCGACAAGGAACTCGCCCCCCTTCTTTTCGACGCGGTCTTTCATGGCCTGCGGCGAATGCCAGGCTGCGATCAGCTGGTTGACCTTATCCGCGCCGTAGATAGCGTCATAGGTCGCGTGCCATGTCGTCGCGAGCAGCGCCCGGACTGGCTCGATGTCACGCAGGCTGGCTGTGCGGATGAAAAACATGATCTGGCTCCGTCTTGAAACAGAAATGCCGGGCGTTGATCCCGGCAGAAGTGATGTCAGTCGCCCTTGCTGGACGTCATCCTCTGGTTTGCCCCACCGTGTGGCTTAATCGGAATAATCCGGACTAAAACCATTACTTCCGTCATGCCGGTCCCTGGAACAAGCCCGAGGATGATCTGGCATCCAGCCGACGCGCGTCTGCGCGGTGAAAAGACCCTTCACCCAAGGCCTTGGGCTAGCTGGATCCCGGCTCAAGGCCGGGATAACGGAGACCCTCTGCCGTTACTCGGGCGGGAGGCAGCCGTCGCTTACTCTTCCTCGATTCCGAGCTTCGCTTTCACCAGCGCCTGCACCGCCTGCGGGTTGGCCTTGCCGCCCGTCGCCTTCATCACCTGGCCGACGAACCAGCCGGCGAGCGTTGGCTTCGCCTTGACCTTCTCGACCTGATCCGGGTTGGCGGCGATGATCTCGTCAACGGCCTTTTCGATGGCGCCGGTGTCGGTCACCTGCTTCATGCCGCGGGCTTCAACGATCTCGGCCGGATTACCGCCCTCGTTCCAGACGATTTCAAACAGATCTTTGGCGATCTTGCCAGAGATGGTCTCGGCCTTGATCAGATCGATGATGCCGCCGAGCTGTTCGGGCGACACCGGCGTCGTCTCGATGTCCTTGCCGGACTTGTTCAGCGCGCCGAGCAGGTCGTTGATGACCCAGTTGGCGGCAGCCTTTGGATCGCGTCCGGCGGCGACGGCTTCGTAATAATCGGCAATCGCCTTTTCTGAGACCAGAATCGAGGCGTCATAAACCGACAGGCCGAGATCAGCCACGAAACGGGCCTTTTTGTCATCAGGCAGTTCCGGCAGATCGACCTTCAGTGCCTCGACGAAGGCATCATCAAATTCGAGCGGCAGCAGGTCCGGATCGGGGAAATAGCGATAATCATGCGCATCTTCCTTGGAGCGCATGGAGCGCGTCTCGCCCTTGCCGGGATCGAACAGGCGGGTTTCCTGATCGATGACGCCGCCATCTTCCAGAATGGCGATCTGGCGACGCGCCTCATATTCAATCGCCTGACCGACGAAGCGGATGGAGTTGACGTTCTTGATCTCGCAGCGCGTGCCGAAGCCTTCGCCCGGACGGCGCACGGAGACGTTGACGTCGGCGCGCATGGAGCCTTCGTCCATGTTGCCGTCGCAGGTGCCAAGGTAACGCACGATGGAGCGCAGTTTGGTGAGATAGGCCTTCGCCTCATCCGACGAGCGCATGTCCGGCTTGGAAACGATTTCCATCAGCGCCACGCCGGAACGGTTGAGGTCCACGAAGGACATGGTCGGGTGCTGGTCATGCATCGACTTGCCGGCGTCCTGCTCCAGATGCAGGCGCTCGATGCCGATTTCGATATCCTCGAAATTGCCCTGACGGTCGGGACCAAGCGAAATGGTGATGGTGCCCTCGCCGACGATCGGATCCTTGAACTGCGAAATCTGATAGCCCTGCGGCAAATCCGGATAGAAGTAGTTCTTGCGGTCGAAGATCGAGCGATTGTTGATCTTGGCCTTGAGGCCGAGACCGGTGCGCACCGCCTGCTTCACGCATTCCTCGTTGATAACAGGCAGCATGCCGGGCATGGCCGCATCCACCAGCGACACGTTAGAATTCGGCGCATTGCCGAAGGTGGTGGAGGCGCCGGAGAACAGCTTGGAATTGGAGAGAACCTGCGCATGCACCTCCATGCCGATCACGATTTCCCAATCGCCGGTGGCGCCGGGAATGAAGCGTTTCGGGTCGGGGGTGCGCACGTCTACAAGGGTCATCTGAAGCTCACGATATACGGGTTCTTTGGCCTTGGTGGGTAGAACAAATGAAGCGCTGGCGCAAGACATCTTGCACCCCGTCGCGCGACGGCCGGAATTTTCGAAGACATCGGATACGCGTTTTTTACCCTTACAGGTTTCAATTCACGCCATGCAAACGATCGCTCTCTGCTTCCTGGCCTATATCGCCTTCAATCTCTTCGTCTTTCTTGTCTATTGGTGGGACAAGGAAGCGGCGAGGAATGGCGGATGGCGTATCCGGGAAAGCACGCTGCTTTTGCTCGCGCTCGTGGGTGGGAGTGCGGGCGCTATCTCGGCGCAAAGGTTGCTGCGGCACAAAACCCGCAAGGAACCGTTTCGCAGCAAGCTGATATCGATCGTCATCTTGCAGGCGGGCCTCGTCGCATCGCTCCTCATCACGCCGGACTGGCCGATGCGGCTGATGGCCACTCTACAAACCCTGTTTCAGAACGCCGGCCCGTAAAGACCACTCTCGACCTCAGCCAGTTGCTTCTGCAGGCCCACCGATTGCACCTCGCGGTCCAGCTTCGGCGCATAGGAAACCGAGAGCCAGCGAATGCTATAGCCATGGTAGCGGAAAAAGGCGACGGCCGGTTCATTCTGGGCATGGGTTTCAAGCCGTATGGTCTCGAAGCCCTTTTCCTCTATCAGTCGTTCGATGTCGCCCAGCAGGCGGCTGCCGACGCCCCTCCGCTGAAACTCCGGATCGATCCAGAAGTCGGAAATCGCCTCGTTAAAATGCTCCCGCGCGGCCCAACCCGCAACCGAGCCGCCCAGTTCCGCGACGCGGATGGCAAGCCACGATGAGCGGGTGAAATTGGAAAAGGCGCTCGCCGCATTGTCGTAGAGCGTCGGTGTGATGCCGAGAGCCGCGGTTGCCTGCCGCCACGCCCTGAGGCCGATGGCCGCCAGAACCTCCGCTTCCTGCTCATACGCGTTGCGAATGACGATCAAGCCGCGCCCTCCTTGGCCGTTTGAAGTAAACCATTGCGGGTGCGATTCGACTAGCGTGGTTTTCCCGCTCCCTGCGGGACTTGACCGCGCCGGTTTGGCCCATTACCCAAAAGGAGCAAGAACGGAGTTTTTATGTTCGCTCAATCGGAGTCCCGGTAAAGGCCCTGCCCGCAAGTTTCTTGCGCGCCGGGCCAAATGAAACCGAGCCGGATGCCCTAACGGCACCCGGGTTTGCTTTCACGCGTCTAGAAGACGCCGACCGGACTTCCAACAATGGACATTTCCCGCGCCGAACAGCGCATTCTTCACCTGCTCGCCCAGGGCGGCAGAATTGAACTCGTTCGAGACGACGCCCGCAAAATTGAAAAACTTTCGCTCTTCACGCGCGAAGGATGGATTTTCAGCGGCCTCGATCTCCTCACCTTCCGCAAGCTGAAACGGAAGCGAGCCATAGCCTCCTCCGGTGGCAAGCCCTACCGCATTACCACGCGCGGGCTGGAACTTGTGAGGGGTGAGCTGGACAACCGATAAACTGACCGGGCGGCGGCAATGCCGTCGCCCGGCATTTCGCGACGCGGCATCGACGGTGTCACAAGTTAAGAGAGCTTTTGCTCCAGCTTCACCTTCTCAAGTTCGACTTTCATGATGTCGGACCATTCCATGCCGCGCCAGACGATCTGAAAGCCGCAACGCTGGTAAAGACCTATGGCGGCGCGATTTCTCGCATGGGTGTCGATGGTGGCAAGCGGCAGGCCCGCAGCCCGCATCCTGTCGAGAAAGTGGAGGATCAGCGCTTTGCCAATCCCCTTGCCCTGCCAGTTCGGGTCCACCCACAGATCGGAAATATGATGAGGCTTGGCATCACAAGCGCCCCAACCGACGACAACACCGTCGATTTCGGCCACGACGACATCACCGGTCGGAGACTTGGCGAAGCTTTCGAATTCGCCCCTCACCCACTCGATGACATGGGAATCGAGATAGGCGGCGTCGAAGGCTTCACCGGCACGCCATGCGGCAAAACCGACAAAGCCGACCGCATCGCGATCGGCTTCGTTCATCTGTCTGAGCTTGAGACTGCTTACCACCACTTGGCAGGCGTGAACTTGCCCGCTGCCTGCTCGATGGCGTGGGCCGTCTTGAACAGCGTTTCTTCTTCGAACGGCTTGCCGATGAGCTGCAGGCCAAGCGGCAGGCCCTTGCCATCAAGACCAGCAGGCACCGAGAGGCCGGGAAGACCGGCCATGTTGACGGTGATGGTGAAGACGTCCTGCAGGTACATCTTGACGGGATCGGAGGCGAGCTCCTCATCACCGACCGCGAAGGCGGAAGACGGCGTGATCGGCGCCAGAATGGCGTCCACACCCTCGTGGAAGACGTTTTCGAAGTCGCGCTTGATGAGCGTGCGGACCTTCTGCGCCTTGAGATAATAGGCGTCGTAATAACCGGCCGAAAGTACATAGGTGCCGACCATGATGCGACGCTGCACTTCCTTGCCGAAACCGGCGGCGCGGCTCTTTTCGTACATGTCGGCAATGTCCTTGCCGTCGACGCGCAGGCCGTAGCGGACGCCGTCATAACGGGCAAGGTTGGACGAGGCCTCTGCCGGTGCGACGATGTAATAGGCGGGAAGCGCATATTTGGTGTGCGGCAGCGAGATGTCGACCACCTCTGCACCGGCGTCGCGCAGCCATTCGACGCCCTTGGCCCAGAGCTTTTCGATTTCGTCAGGCATGCCGTCAACGCGGTATTCCCGGGGGATACCGATCTTCAGCCCCTTCAGCGATTGACCGATGGCCTTTTCGTAATCCGGCACAGGAAGGTCAACCGAGGTCGTGTCCTTGGCGTCGACGCTAGCCATGGTCTTCAGCAGGATGGCCGCGTCGCGCACGTCTCGGGCAATCGGGCCAGCCTGATCGAGCGACGAGGCGTAAGCGACAATGCCGAAGCGCGAGCAGCGGCCGTAAGTGGGCTTGATGCCGACGGTGCCGGTGAAAGCCGCCGGCTGGCGGATGGAACCGCCGGTATCGGTTGCGGTGGCGCCGGCGCAAAGATGCGCGGCAACGGCTGCGGCCGAACCGCCCGAGGAGCCGCCAGGCACCAGCTTCTGCTCGGAACCATTGGCGCGCCACGGGTTGATGGCCGGGCCGTACCAGGAGCTTTCATTGGACGAGCCCATGGCGAATTCGTCCATGTTGAGCTTGCCGAGCATGACGGCGCCCTGATCCCAGAGGTTCTGGGTGACGGTGGATTCGTATTTCGGCTTGAAGCCATCGAGGATGTGCGAGCAGGCCTGGGTGTGAATGTCACGCGTTGCGAAAAGGTCTTTAACGCCGAGCGGAATGCCTTCCAGCTCACCCGCGGAACCGGCAGCAATACGGCCGTCGGAGGCTTTCGCCATCTCGCGCGCCTTTTCGGGCGTCGTCGCCACATAGGCGTTCAGCGCACCGTTGGCGGTGTCGATGGCGGAGAGATAGGCGTCGGTGAGCTCAAGGGCGGAAAATTCTTTCGCCTTCAGCTTCTCGCGGGCTTCGGCAATGGTCAGGCTCGTCAGGTCGGTCATGGTCGGCAACGGCTTTCGAAAATCTCGGAAAAATCGGGCGGCAAGATGGATCGATTACTCGACCACTTTCGGCACCATGAAGAAATTGCGATCGGTCGCGGGCGCGTTGGCGACGATGTCGTCCGCCTTGTCGCCATCGGTCACCTCGTCGGCGCGCTTCTTCATCGCCACCGGCGTCACCGACGTCATCGGCTCGACGCCATCCACATTCACTTCCGAAAGCTGCTCCACGAAACCGAGTATGCCATTCAGCTGGCCGAGCATGTTCTGTGCTTCGTCTTCAGTGACAGCGATACGGGCAAGGCGCGCAACACGCTTTACGGTGGCGAGATCGACGGACATGGTTTTACTCCGATGGGATATTTCCCATTCGCTATAATGACCATGTCCGTCCTTCGCAACGGTAGAAAGCATGTCGCGGCTAACTCGGCGGCGGTTTTGCGCTCACGACATGCGGCGTTGACGCTTAGAAGGACAGGACGTCGCCCGCCCTGGGTGTATGGACGCGCGCTTCGGCGCCTTCCATGCCGGCCACGAATTTCTCCGGCGTCTGGTCGATTATCGGGAAGGAGCCGTAATGGCAGGGAAGCACGTGCTGGAACTTGAAGAAGCGCTGGCAGGCAAGCGCCGCCACAGCTCCGCCCATGGTAAAGCGGTCACCGATCGGCACGAGACCGATATCAGGCTGATGCAGTTCATTGATGAGCTTCATGTCGGAGAAGATATCCGTATCGCCCATATGGTAGACGGCCGGACCGTCCTCGAAATGCAGCATCAGGCCGTTGGCATTGCCGAGCGAATGGGAAACGCCGTCCTCGGTGATCTGGGCGGAGGAATGCAGCGCATTGGTGAAGGTAACCGAGAAACCGTCAAAATGAACGGTGCCGCCGGTATTGCCCATATCGACCTTCGCAACACCCTTGGCGGAAAGCCACGCGGCTAGATCGGCATTCGCCAGCACGGTCGCACCCGTCTCGCGGGCAAGCTGCACGGTATCTCCGACATGGTCGCCATGGCCGTGGGTCAGCAGAATATGGGTGACGCCTTCGGCTGCAGACTTGCCATCCTGCCCTGCAAAACCGGGGTTGCCGGTGAAAAACGGATCGATGAGAATCTTCGCGCTGCCGTTTTCCAGACGGAAGGCGGAATGGCCGAGCCAGGTGATTTTCATGGGAAGTTCTCCTTTGTATTGCCGGTATAATATGACATAGGACGGCCTGAACAACCGCACTACCTGTATTTAAGAGGGGCGACAATGGCCGCTGACAATGACGATTATGTGTACGACGAAGCGACCGGCGAATGGCGCCCTGCTTCCGAACTGGCCGCAGAAGCGGCAAGCGCGAAGGAAGTGCGCGATGCAGCAGGCAATGTGCTCGCGGATGGCGATTCCGTGACCTTGATCAAGGATCTGAAGGTCAAGGGCACCAGCACCGTCATCAAGCAGGGCACGGTCATCAAATCGATCCGGCTGACCGATAATCCGGAAGAAATCGATTGCAGGCATGATGCGGTGAAGGGTCTGGTGCTGCGCACCGAATTCGTCCGCAAGCGATAAGGACAGCACGCGACATGGCAACACTCACCATCGAGGAACTGGCGGCAACGCTTCAGCCCGCGCAGGCAATTGCCGGCCTCGACCTTGGTACGAAAACCATCGGGCTCGCCATGTCGGATCTGTCGCGGCGTTTTGCGACACCGCGCCCCGTCATCAAGCGCGTGAAATTCACGCTGGATGCGGAAGTGCTGATGGCCTTCGCTGAAAAGGAAAAGGTCGCCGCCTTCATTATCGGCCTGCCGATGAACATGGACGGCTCCGCCGGGCCCCGCGTGCAGGCAACCCGCGCTTTCGTGCGCACCATGGGCGAAAAAACCGCACTGCCCTTCGTTTACTGGGATGAGCGGCTTTCGACCGTTGCGGCAGAGCGCGCGCTTCTCGAAATGGATGTGTCTCGCGCCAAGCGGGCCGAACGCATCGATTCGGCAGCGGCTAGCTTCATTCTTCAGGGTGCGCTGGACAGGCTTTCTGCACTGACCCGCGCGGCCGACTGACGGCCCTGCCACCAGGCGTAAATCTGCCTGCGCTTGCGGAAACCGAGAATCGCAAAAACGATCAGGCTGTCGACCGCAATGGCACGCGCCACCAGCGGCGGCAGGCTTTCCGGTGGAAGTCCGAGAATATTCCCGTATATCTCGAAGACGAGATCGTGGGTCTGACGTGTGAGCATGTAGAAGCCGAAGCTCATGTCGTAATAGGAAAGCCAGTACCAGCTGCCCAGCAGCGCGACAGGACCGGCCCAGAGGATCAGAAACCACTTCATGCCGCCTGCCCCCGCACAAACAGTGTATCGGGGATGCCAGCAAGCACCGCCCAGCGCGCCACGGCCATCAGGCAGAGGTTCAGCGCCGGCACGTCGATATCCAACGGCAGCATAGCAAAAAACGTCATCATGACGCCCAAAGCTGTCCAGCGGCTCACTTGCGGCTCCCTTATGCGCAGTCATTGCGCATGGTTAACATTTCGTTAATCCACACTGGACCGGCCGGGATGGAGAGGCAAATGAAAGCTGTGATTATGGTTAACGACGGGCGGCCGGCATGTGGAAAACAACGTGACCGGCTGAACGGACGGACGCGCCGAGCGGTTGCCGGCCCGGTAAGAACATGGCTGATTTTTCTTTAATGCCCAGCGTCCAGCGCGGCTGCCTGGGCCCGTGTCTGAAACCGGTTCAGCCGTAAACGCCCCGCACCAGCCTTTTTACGGCAGTGGCGATCTTGTCCCAGTCCCGATCCGATTTGAGCGCAACACCGGCAAACTGGCCGCTGGTGGCGGCGGAAATCACGAGGTGCTGGATGGCGGCGAACAGCACGGCATTGACGGCGGCGGTATCAACACCCTTCGGCGCCGCCAGCGAACCGCGCATGCGCTCCAGCCATTTGCCAAGCGACTTGGCACGGGCTTCCGCCAGCTGGCGCACCTGCGGCGAGCCGTCGGAAACTTCCCAGGCGATGATCTTGCAGACAAGAGGGTCGCTGCGCAGCGCATCCATGAAGTAGAGCGCCAGCTTTTCCATCAGATCACCATAGGTCAAAAGGAACATGCCGCCGGTATCTTCCGGAATGCGATCCTTCACCCAAGACCCGAGATCCTCACCGATCGCCTCAATCAGACCATCGAGGCCGCCGAAATAACGGTAGATCAGCTGCTTGTCGCAGCCGGCACGGCGAGCAACGGCATTGATCCCGAAGCCCTGAAATCCCTCTTCGGCAAGCAGCGACCGCGCCGCATTAAAAATCGCCTTCTCGGTCTGAGCGCGATCCTTGATGCGCTTTTCCGGTCTGTCGGCTGAAATCGCCTCTGCGGTCGCCAGCATGATTCCCTACCCGTTTTCTGAAAGCCTGACTACACGGGTTAACAAAGCATGAAGGCAAGGACAATGTGATGGGAAGATTGGACGGAAGGTTCCTGTGGATGACGTGGCGGGGCCAACAATATCGCCCTGCATTCTCAGCGTGAGCCGCTCACTCCAACCCCATGCCAAACCACACGCTGCCGGGGGTTTCGTGGCTGTCCAGACGCTTGAAACCTCGGGTTTCCCAGAAACGCATTCCAGCCAGGTTGCGTTCGCTGGCGCCGAGGTGGATGCCGTAGACGTTGTTCTGTCGGGCCATATCCAGCCAGCGCGACAGGAGCCGGGTGCCGCCGCCCTTACCCTGCGTGCGTGGCAAAAGGTTCATGTGTATGTGGGCGGGGAACGGGTCGGTGAGCCAGGCCGGGGTGCGGCGTGGGTGGTGAATGAAATGGGCGCGGCGCTGGTCGGCGTCCCATGTCTGCTGGTCGCCCCCAGGATCGGCATAGATGGCGCGCAGATGCGGCCACCATTCCCGCTCCAGTCGCTCTTCATGCAGGGCCGTATCGAGCGCGCCGACGATGTAACCGCAGACGCCTTCCTCATCCTCGGCAACGAATACAGCATCCGGCCACAGATGCAGATAGGGCACGGAATAGATATGCCCCACCATGCGGCCATCGTTGTAAAGTGGCGTGGCATCCTGGCCGGCATCGCCGGTGGCGAGGCTTATGGCATAGAGCGCGTCTTCATCCTCGGAACGAGCGGAGCGAAAAGTCAGCATCGGCCGCCATCCTCCATTGCCGCGCCTCGATGTGCGAAGCTATCGTGACAGACAAGAATACGTCCTAGGCCATTGCTGTTTTTCAAATCCGAGACCCCTCCCGCCGGAACTGTAAAAACTTCATCCGCATCCATCGCTCAAGCTGCAGGCGGATAAAGAAGATCGATTATATAAGTCGGATCGAAGCGGGAATCGAGCATGCCGTAAGTGTGCCGCCAGCCACCGGCAAGCCGGGTTTCGAGGAAGGCATCGGCAATCTTGCCGGCGCCGAGGCGGCAAAGCTCGGCGGCAGCGGCCGCAAGCGCGAACTGCTCCACCAAAAGGCGAGCTGCCCCCTCATCACGTTCGGCAAGTGCGATTGCGGCGCGCAGCACGTCCGTTGTCTTCTTCCCGGCAGGTCCGAGGTCACGCTCCAGCGTCTGGAAGACGAGATCGAACAGGTCCTTGCCACGCTGAAGAACCCGCAGGACATCCAGCGCCATGACGTTGCCGGAGCCTTCCCAGATGGCATTGACGGGCGCTTCGCGATAGTGGCGGGCAATCGGCCTCTCTTCCACGTAACCATTGCCGCCAAGGCATTCCATGGCTTCGTAGATAAGCGCCGGCGCAATCTTGCAGCACCAGTATTTCACGATCGGCGTCATCACCCGCGCATAGGCGGCCTCGGCCGGATTGTTGCGGGCGGCATCAAAAGCACTCGCCAACCTAAAGGACAAGGCGGTCGCCGCAGCGACGTCCAGCGCCATGTCGGCAAGCACGCGCGTCATGATCGGCTGGGTGACCAGCATCTTGCCGAAAACGGAGCGACCGCGGGCGTAGTGCACGGCTTCGGCAAGCGAGGCGCGCATCATGCCGGCCGACGCCAGCGCGCAATCGAGCCGCGTCAGCGTCACCATGTCGAGGATGGTGCGGATGCCGCTGCCGGGATCGCCGAGCAGATAACCGAAGGCATCGGTGAATTCGACTTCGGCGGATGCATTGGATCGATTGCCCAGCTTGTCCTTCAAACGCTGGAAGTGCAGGCCATTTTTCGAACCGTCCTCGAGGTAACGCGGCACAAGGAAACAGCCCATGCCGTCGCCCATCTGGGCCAGCATGACAAAACCGTCGCTCATCGGCGCAGACAGGAACCATTTGTGGCCTGAGAGACGGTAGATGCCCTCCCCCACCCGCTCTGCTGTGGTGCGGTTGGCGCGCACATCAGTGCCGCCCTGCTTTTCCGTCATGCCCATGCCGATGGTGACGGCAGTTTTCTGCAAGGCCGGCTTCTGTGCGGAATCATATTTGCGCGAGAGGATCTTCGGCGCCCACTCCTTCTGCACACGCGGAGACGCCATGATGGCGGCAACGGAGGCGCTGGTCATGGTCAGCGGGCAGAGATGACCGGCTTCCAGCTGCGAGGTCAGGTAGAACTTCGTGGCGCGGGCCTTGTGCTCGTTACCGCGCGTGTCGGGCGAGTTTTCCCACACGCTGGAATGCAGGCCCGAGGACATGGAACGGCGCATCAGCGCGTGCCATGCCGGGTGGAATTCCACCTGGTCCAGACGCTCGCCCCGCGGGCCGTGTGTGTGCAGCTGCGGCACGCCCTGGTTCGCCATACGCGCCAGTTCCTGCGCCTCATGCGAGGTGACATAGCGGCCGATCTGATCGAACTCGTCCCTCAGATTGCGTGACAGGCCGGAAGTCAGATCGACGATCAGCGGATCGGAACGATAGGCGTTGATACCGGACCAGAGGCTGGGCTGGTTCAGTTCGGCGAGCTGTTCTTCTGTCCGGTTCATGCCTGTCATTCGCATCCTTCTATCGGGATTCGTGCTTTATTGCGTGTATATGCCAAAACCCGGCTTATCGCATGCTTGCCCGCAACGCCACCTGTCTTTATAGACCCGTTGACTATTGCGACCCGGAGGACAATTTCCATGGTCTTTTTTCCCCATCGCCATCTCCTCGGCATCAAGGGGCTTTCCCATCAGGATATTACCCTGCTTCTCGACAAGGCTGATGAGGCGGTGAAAATCAGCCGCCAGCGCGAGAAAAAGACCTCGACGCTCCGGGGCCTGACACAGATCAATCTCTTCTTCGAAGCTTCGACGCGGACGCAATCCTCCTTCGAACTTGCCGGAAAGAGGCTTGGTGCAGATGTGATGAACATGTCGGTCGGCAACTCCTCGGTGAAGAAGGGCGAAACGCTGATTGACACGGCGATGACGCTGAATGCCATGCGCCCGGATGTGCTTGTCGTGCGCCACTCCTCGGCCGGTGCCGCAGCGCTTCTCGCCCAAAAGGTCGCCTGCTCCGTGGTCAATGCCGGCGACGGCCAGCACGAGCACCCGACGCAGGCGCTGCTCGACGCGCTGACCATCCGCCGCGCCAAGGGCGAGCTTTCAGGTATCACCGTAGCGATCTGCGGCGACGTACTGCACTCGCGCGTTGCCCGCTCCAATATCATCCTTCTCAACCAGATGGGCGCGCGGGTTCGTGTCGTCGCCCCGGCCACGCTTCTTCCTTCGGGCATTCGCGACATGAGCGTGGAAGTCTTTCACGATATGAAGGAAGGGTTGAAGAATGCCGATGTGGTGATGATGCTGCGCCTCCAGCGTGAGCGCATGTCCGGCTCCTTCGTTCCTTCAGTGCGCGAATATTTCCATTATTACGGTCTGGATGCCGAAAAGCTGAAGGCGGCCAAGGAAGATGCGCTTGTCATGCATCCCGGCCCGATGAACCGCGGCGTGGAAATCGCCTCCGAAGTGGCCGATGGCCCGCAGAGCGTCATCGAAAGCCAGGTTGAAATGGGGGTCGCCGTGCGCATGGCCGTCATGGAAACCCTGCTTGTCTCGCAAAATCAGGGTGAGCGCGTATGAGTGCCGTTACCGTTCTCAAGAACCTCCGCATCGTCGATCCCTCCCGTAATCTCGACGAGAACGGCAGCATCGTCATCGGCGCCGATGGTACCATTCTTGCTTCAGGAAAAGACGCTCACAATCAGGGTGCGCCCGACGGTGCGACGGTGCGCGACTGCAAGGGTGTCGTGGCCGTTCCGGGTCTGGTGGATGCCCGCGTCTTCGTGGGTGAACCCGGTGCCGAACACCGCGAAACCATCGAATCCGCATCGCGTGCGGCAGCGGCCGGCGGCGTCACCAGCATCATCATGATGCCTGATACGGATCCCGTGATCGATGACATCGCCCTTGTCGAATATGTGAAAAAGACGGCGCGTGACAAGGCAATCGTCAATGTGCATCCGGCAGCCGCCCTGACCAAGGGTCTGCGGGGCGAGGAAATGACCGAATTCGGCATGCTGAAGGAAGCCGGTGCGGTGGCCTTCACCAACGGCCGCAAGGCGCTGTCCGATACGCTGGTGCTGCGCCGCGCCATGACCTATGCCCGTGAACTCGGCGCTGTCATCGCGCTCGAAACCCGCGACAAATATATCGGCGGCGGCGACATGAACGAGGGGCTTTTCGCGAGCTGGCTCGGCCTGTCAGGCGTTCCCAAGGAAGCCGAGATCATTCCGCTGGAGCGTGACCTGCGCATTGCCGGCCTGACGCAGGCGATCTACCACGCCGCCAAGATTTCCGTGCCGGAATCGGCAGAGGCGATCCGGGTTGCGCGGCAGCGGGGCGTGAAGGCCACCTGCGGCATCTCGATCAACCACCTGACGCTCAATGAAAACGATATCGGCGAATATCGCACTTTCTTCAAGCTCTCCCCGCCGCTGCGCGCCGAAGACGACCGCAAGGCAATGGTGGAAGCGCTGAAGGACGGCACGATCGATATCATCGTCTCTTCGCACGACCCGCAGGATGTCGATACCAAGCGCCTGCCGTTTTCGGATGCTGCGAGCGGCGCTGTCGGGCTCGAAACCATGCTGGCGGCGGCGCTGCGCCTCCACCACAGTGGTGAAGTTCCGCTGATGCGGCTTATCGATGCGCTCTCCACTCGCCCGGCCAAGATTTTCGGTCTCGATGCAGGAACGCTGAAAGCGGGTGCCCAGGCCGATATCACCCTGATCGACCTCGACGAACCGTGGCTCGTGGCCAAGGAACAGCTGGTCTCGAAATCCAAGAACACGCCGTTTGAGGATGCCCGGTTCAGCGGTCGCGCCATCGCCACTTATGTGGCTGGCAAAGCCGTTCATTCCTTGGCATAAGATCATCAACAGATCACGCGGCAGGCGGGACAGAGGGGATATTGAATGAGTGCTTTGACTGACTGGCAGACCGCGCCTGCCCTTCTCGCGCTTTCGGCGCTGATCGGCTATCTGTTGGGCTCCATTCCCTTCGGCCTCCTCCTGACCCGCATGGCCGGGCTGGGCGACGTGCGCAAGATCGGTTCCGGCAATATCGGCGCGACCAACGTGCTGCGCACCGGCAACAAGAAGCTCGCCGCCGCGACCCTGTTGCTGGACGCACTCAAGGGCACGGCGGCAGTTCTGGTCGCCAATGCGCTCTGGGGTTATGAGGCCTCCCTCGTAGCCGGTTTCTTCGCCTTTCTCGGCCATCTCTTTCCAGTCTGGCTGGGCTTCAAGGGCGGCAAGGGCGTGGCGACTTATATCGGGGTGCTGCTGGGCGCCGCTCCGCTAATGATGCTGGCCTTCGCGCTGATCTGGCTCGCGACCGCCTTCATCACCCGCTATTCGTCGCTCTCTGCGCTCGTGGCAATGCTGGTCATCCCCGTTGCCCTCTGGGTCCTCGGACCAGAAAAAACAGCGCTGCTCGTGACGCTGCTCAGCGTGATTTCCTGGTGGAAACATCGCGAGAACATTGCCCGGCTGCTGGCGGGCACCGAAAGCAGGATCGGTCAAAAGGGCTGAGGCCGTCTCGGGGATATGCCATGCCGCATGAGGAAACGACACGGCAGGGCATAGAACTTTCCGCGCGGCAGCGGGTGGCGTGGCTACGGTTGATCCGCAGCGATAATATCGGTCCCGTCACCTTTCGCGAACTTATCAATCATTTCGGCAGCGCTGAAAAAGCGCTGGATGCGCTGCCCGAACTGTCGCGCCGTGGCGGTTCGTCGCGCAGTCCGCGCATCGCAACACAGGCAGAGGCGGAACGGGAGCTTGAGGCGGCCGAGAATTTCGGCGCGCGTTTCGTCGGCATCGGCGAACCGGATTATCCGCCGGCCCTGCGGCATGTGGACGGCGCGCCGCCGTTGATCGCCATGAAAGGATCGGCGGATACGGCGACGAGAGCCTGCGTCGGCATCGTCGGTTCGCGCAACGCTTCGATCAACGGCGCAAAATTCGCCGCCATGCTTGCGCGCGACTGTGGCCGCGCCGGTTATACGATCGCCTCGGGGCTGGCGCGCGGCATCGATGCGGCGGCCCACAGAGCGAGCCTTTCAACGGGCACTGTAGCAATGCTGGCAGGCGGTCTCGACCGCCCCTACCCGCAGGAAAATTTCGGACTTTTGCAGGAGATATACGGTCAGGGCGGCGCGACGATCAGCGAAATGCCTTTCGGCTGGGAGCCGCGCGCCCGGGATTTCCCGCGGCGCAACCGGTTGATCGCGGGCGTGTCACTCGGCGTCGTCATCGTCGAGGCGGCGGAGCGTTCGGGCTCGCTGATCACGGCGCGGCTTGCCGGTGAAGCGGGACGACTGGTGTTCGCCGTGCCCGGCTCGCCGCTCGACTTGCGCTGCGAAGGCACGAACCGGCTGATCAAGGAAGGTGCCATGCTGACTACGGGAGCGGCCGATATTCTTGATGCACTGCGACCATTGATGGAGCCGCAATTGCCCAATGACCGGAAGATCGAGGAACCGCAGCAGGACGCTGAAATGTCACCACCGGGAGACGACGAGCGCAGCATCATCGCCGCTGCTCTCGGTCCCTCGCCTGTGGAGATCGACGACATCATCAGACACACGGGTTTCTCCGCCGCCACCGTTCATCTGGTGCTGCTGGAGCTCGATATTGCCGGGCGTCTAAACCGGCATGCCGGGGGGCGCGTGTCGCTCTTCATCGCGGATTGAGAGTTTGCGCCTTCCGCTCTGGATATCACCGACTTCGACATAGGCCATCTCGATGAGATAGCACAGCATATCGGCACCTTCCCGGTGGGCCACCTGCCGCAGCTCCGCCAGCATCTGGCGGATGTAAGCCAAGTTCTCCCGGGTCCCCTCATTATCGGCATTATTGTTTGTTGCGTTCGGGACCATATATTTATCCTGAGAATGCCGGACTGAAACGAAGAGCGTCAAGTAGATTCAAATGATGTTGCCCATCATAACCAATTTACCAAAGATTGCAATACAACGATAGATTATCCATAGGTTGCAGTCGTCTCAAAGCGAGAAAATCGGGCTTGCCTCTTGACCAGCGGGCATTACCTGTCCATGTCGAATTATAAAGAAGGCCAATTGCGGCACCACGCTGCAACCGGGGCCACGTTAACGGACCAGTTCCAGAGAAGAACAATATGAATGTCGTCGTCGTAGAATCTCCTGCCAAAGCCAAGACGATCAACAAGTATCTTGGCTCGGGCTATAAGGTTCTTGCATCCTTTGGCCACGTCAGGGACCTTCCTGCCAAGGACGGATCGGTGTTGCCTGACCAGGATTTCGAAATGTCCTGGGAAGTTGACAGCGCCTCCGCCAAGCGCATGAAGGATATTGCCGATGCGGTAAAATCCTCCGACGGCCTCTTTCTGGCAACCGACCCGGATCGCGAAGGGGAAGCCATTTCCTGGCACGTTCTCGATCTTTTGAAGAAGAAGCGGGTTCTCGGCGACAAGCCGGTGAAGCGCGTCGTCTTCAACGCCATCACCAAGAAAGCGGTGCTGGACGCGATGGCGAACCCGCGCGACATCGATGTGCCGCTGGTGGACGCCTATCTCGCCCGCCGAGCGCTCGACTATCTCGTCGGCTTCAACCTCTCTCCGGTTCTGTGGCGCAAGCTGCCGGGTGCGCGTTCGGCCGGCCGGGTGCAGTCCGTGGCGCTGCGTCTCGTCTGCGATCGCGAATCCGAAATCGAGCGTTTCGTTTCCGAAGAATACTGGAACATCAGCGCACTTTTGAAGACACCGCGCGGTGACGAGTTCGAGGCTAGGCTGGTTTCGGCCGATGGCAAGCGATTGCAGAACCGCGCCATCAAGACCGGCGACGATGCGAACCGGCTGAAAGCGCTGCTCGAAGGCGCGACCTACGTGGTGGATAGCGTCGAGGCGAAACCCGTCAAACGCAATCCCAGCCCTCCCTTTACGACCTCGACGCTGCAGCAGGCGGCTTCTTCGCGGATGGGCTTCGGCGCCTCGCGCACCATGCAGGTGGCGCAGAAGCTTTATGAAGGCATCGATATCGGCGGCGAGACCGTCGGTCTGATCACCTATATGCGTACCGACGGCGTGCAGATGGCCCCGGAAGCGATCGATGCTGCGCGTAAGGCTATTGGCGAGCAGTTCGGTGGCCGTTACGTGCCGGAAAAAGCGCGTTTCTACTCTACCAAGGCCAAAAATGCGCAGGAAGCGCACGAGGCGATCCGCCCGACCGATTTCAACCGCACACCGGATCAGGTGAAGCGTTACCTCGATGCCGACCAGCTGCGCCTTTACGAGCTGATCTGGAAACGCGGTATTGCGAGCCAGATGGCGTCAGCCGAAATCGAGCGCACAACGGTTGAAATTCTCGCCAGCAACGGCGGCGAGAAGGCTGGCCTGCGCGCCGTTGGCTCCGTCATCCGCTTCGACGGCTTTATCGCCGCTTATACCGACCAGAAGGAAGATGGCGAGCAGAGCGACGATGGTGACGACGAAGGCCGTCTGCCGCCGATCAATGAGCGCGAGAACCTCGCCAAGCAGAAGATCAATGCCAGCCAGCACTTCACCGAGCCGCCGCCGCGTTATTCGGAAGCGTCGCTGATCAAGAAGATGGAAGAACTCGGCATCGGCCGTCCTTCCACCTATGCGGCAACGCTGAAGACGCTGAGCGACCGCGAATATATCGTCATCGACAAGCGCAAGCTGGTACCGCATTCGCGTGGCCGGCTGGTGACGGCTTTCCTCGAAAGCTTCTTCACCAAATACGTCGAGTATGATTTCACCGCCGCCCTTGAAGAAAAGCTCGACCGCATTTCCGCCGGCGAACTGGACTGGAAGCAGGTTCTTCGCGATTTCTGGAAGGATTTCTTCGCGCAGATCGAAGATACCAAGGAACTGCGCGTCACCAACGTGCTGGATGCGCTGAACGAGGTTCTGGCGCCGCTGGTGTTCCCGAAGCGCGAGGATGGTTCCGATCCGCGCATCTGTCAGGTTTGCGGCACCGGCAATCTGTCGCTGAAGCTCGGCAAATACGGTGCCTTTGTGGGTTGCTCGAACTACCCTGAGTGCAACTATACCCGCCAGCTGACCTCCGATGGCGCGGAAGCCGAAGCCGCTGCTCTCAACGAGCCGAAGGCGCTGGGCGCTGATCCCATGACCGGCGAGGAGCTGACGCTTCGCTCCGGCCGTTTCGGGCCCTATATCCAGCGCGGTGACGGCAAGGAAGCCAAGCGCTCCTCGCTGCCGAAGGGCTGGAAGCCTGAGGATATCGATCACGAAAAGGCGTTGGCGCTCATCAACCTGCCGCGCGATATAGGCAAGCATCCGGAAACCGGCAAGATGATCTCGGCTGGTCTAGGCCGTTACGGACCTTTCCTGCTGCATGATGGTTCCTATGCGAACTTGGAGAGTATCGAGGACGTGTTCTCGATCGGCCTCAACCGCGCCGTGACCGTGATCGCTGAAAAGCAGAGCAAGGGTCCGGGACGCGGCCGTAGCGGCACGCCAGCTGCTCTCAAGGAGTTGGGCGACCACCCTGATGGCGGCCCGATCACCGTTCGTGACGGGCGCTACGGCGCCTATGTGAACTGGGGCAAGGTCAACGCCACCATTCCAAAGGGGCAGGATCCGGCATCCGTGACGCTGGACGAGGCGCTCGTGTTGATCGCCGAGCGCATTGCCAAGACCGGCACCGGCGGCAAGCCCGCCAAGGCCAAGAAAACGACCGCCAAGAAGGCCGATGGTGACGCCGCTGCAAAGCCGAAGGCGACCAAGGCCAAGGCGGCGACAAAGAGCAAGACGGCCGCCAAGCCGAAGGCAGCGGCCAAACCCAAGAAGGCAGCAGAGTGAGCAAAGCGCCGCGTCAGAGACAGGGTTCCGCCAGCGACGGTTTCGGACGCACCGGGCGCGGCAAGCGGGTGAGCGAAGGTGAAGGCATCATCCACGGCGAGGTGCCTTCGCGTGAAGTGCTGCTGAAATTCATCGCAGACCATCCGCAACAGGCCTCCAAACGCGAAATTGCCAAGGCTTTCGGGCTGAAGGGTGAAAACCGCGTTGTCCTCAAGGCGCTGCTGAAGGAACTTGAAGTCGACGGCATGGTGCACAAGAGCCGCAAGTCGCTGACGCGACCGGGCGGCCTGCCGCCTGTGACGGTTCTCGACATCACGACCCGCGACAAGGACGGCGAGCTGATCGGCCGCCCGGCGGAATGGCCTGAGGATTTGGGCGCAGCGCCGGCCGTGCTGATCCGCCAGTCCTCGCAGGACCGTGGCAAGAAGGCCCCGGCCGCCGGTCTCGGCGACCGTATTCTCGCGAAAATCTTCCCCTCGAAGGAAAGCACCGGTCCCGCCTACACCGCCCGCGTCGTCAAGCTGATCGACCGCCGCCAGAATGCACTGCTCGGCGTGTTCAAGGAGACGCCCGGCGGCGGCGGACGGCTGATGCCAATCGATCGCCGCGGCGAGGAAATGGTCATCGATCCCGATGGCGTCGGCGATGCCAAGGATGGCGATCTGATCGAGGTTGAAACCTCGCGCAACAGCGGTCGTTACGGCCTGACGCGTGCCAAGGTTCTCTCGGTCATCGGCTCCGTCGCCTCGGAAAAGGCGATCTCCATGATCGCAATCCACGCCCACGGCATCCCGCATATATTCCCGCAGAATGTTCTTGCCGAAGCGGATGCGGCCAAGGCAGCGACGATGTCCCACCGCGAGGACTGGCGCGACCTGCCGCTCATCACGATCGATCCGGCCGACGCCAAGGATCACGACGATGCGGTCTATGCCGAACCGGACACATCGCCCGACAATCCCGATGGTGTCATCGTCACCGTCGCCATTGCAGATGTCTCCTGGTATGTTCGGTCGGGTTCGCCACTGGACCGCGAGGCGCTGAAACGCGGCAACTCCGTTTATTTCCCGGATCGCGTCGTACCGATGCTGCCGGAGCGTATTTCCAACGATCTCTGCTCGCTGAAGGAAGGGGTCGACCGCCCTGCCCTTGCGGTGCGGATGACTTTCTCGAAGGAAGGCCGCAAGGCCGGCCATACCTTCCATCGGATCATGATGAAGAGCGCCGCCAAGCTCTCCTACCAGCAGGCACAGGCAGCGATCGACGGCAAGCCCGACGACAAGACCGGACCGCTGCTGGAGCCGATCCTGAAGCCCCTGTGGCACGCTTATGAGGTGATGAAGCGAGGCCGTGACCGGCGCCAGCCGCTGGAACTCGACATGCCCGAGCGGAAGATCAAGCTGCGCCCTGACGGCACCGTCGACTCCGTGGTCATTCCCGAACGTCTCGATGCGCACAAGCTGATCGAAGAAATGATGATCCAGGCAAATGTCGCCGCCGCCGAGACGCTGGAAAAAAAGAAGCAGCCGCTGGTTTACCGTGTCCACGATGCGCCCACGCTTTCCAAGCAGGAGGTGCTGCGCGAATTTCTCGGCACGATCGGCATTACCATGGCCAAGGGTGCGGCCATGCGCGCCAATTCCTTCAACGGCATTCTGGCACGCGCTCTCGACACGCCGCACCAGATCATGGTCAACGAGATGGTGCTGCGCAGCCAGAGCCAGGCTATTTACAGCCCCGAAAATATCGGCCATTTCGGCCTGAACCTCATGAAATATGCCCATTTCACCTCGCCGATCCGCCGGTATGCCGACCTCATCGTGCATCGCGCGCTGGTGGGTTCTCTGGGGCTAGGCGAAGGCGGCATCACGCCACAGGAAGAAGCGACACTCGACGATATCGCCGCTGAAATCTCGACCTTCGAGCGCCGCGCCATGGCGGCCGAGCGCGACACCGTCAACCGCCTGATCGCCCATCATCTTTCCGAGCGGGTCGGCGAGGAATTCGAGGGCCGGGTCGGCGGTGTCACCAAGGCGGGACTATTTGTCGCGCTTCCGCAGTTTGGCGCTGATGGTTTCGTTCCTATATCTACACTCGGAACGGATTATTTCCTGTATGACGAAGCCCATCAGGCTCTCACGGGGGAAAAGACCGGTCTTGGTTATCAGCTTGGCGACACGGTGCAGGTAAGGCTCGCGGAAGCGGTGCCGCTGGCGGGTGCGCTCAGATTCGATATGCTGAGTCCCGGGCGGAAGATGCCGGTGGGCGTGCGCTCGTTCCACAAGGCCGGACGGCGGACAGTACGGGCTGCCGCCAAGCCCGGAACACGGCCGCCGAGAAGGCGACGATAACAAAGCCGCCTCAGCGGTTGAACGGACGGGAAGGACTTAAGGATGAGTGCACATCAGGGCTCGGAGACAGTTACCTTCGGAGACGATAGCGCCGAGCGGCCGCTTGGCCGGTCCATCATGCGCGGCATGGCCAATCGCTGCCCGGCCTGTGGCAGCGGCCGCCTCTTCCGCGCCTGGCTGAAGCCGGTGGACGCCTGCGCGGCCTGCGGCGAGGAAATGCACCATCATCGGTCGGACGACCTGCCACCCTATATCTCCATCGTCATCATCGGCCACATCGCGGTCGGCGGCTTCATGATGACGGACATGGTTCTAAACATTCCCATGTGGGCTCATTTCGCCATCTGGGTACCGATCACAATTCTGGCCGCGCTTCTGACGCTGCAGCCCATCAAGGGCGGCGTCATCGGTCTGCAATGGGCGCTGCGCATGCATGGCTTCGACGGGAAAAAACCGCAGATACAGATAGACGGCTCCTCGCACTGACGCGCGCGGGTCTTGTACATGCCCCGGCATTCCACCAAGGCGGAAGCGGCAAGCGCGCCATTGCGGCCGCGAGATGCCGCCTCCCTCATTCTGTTCGACCGATCCGGCCCGACGACACGGGTGCTGATGGGTCAGCGCAGCAGCGCCCACGTCTTCATGCCCGGCACTTATGTCTTTCCAGGCGGCAAACGCGACCCGCGCGACCATGCGCTGCCCTTTTCCGGCGATCTGCATCCCGCTGTCCTTGACAGCCTGACGGCGTCGGCTTCGCGGCGCCTGAGCGCCGCCGGGGCAAGGGCGCTGGCGCTTGCCGCCGCGCGCGAACTTGTGGAGGAAACCGGGGTCGAGCTTGGGCCGGCCACTGAAGGTCCGGACCTCTCCTGTTTTCGCTATGTGGCGCGCGCCATCACACCGCCCGGCAATGTCAGGCGTTACGACACGCGATTCTTTTGCTGTTACGCCGACGAATTGCGGCTGGATATCCGGCTAACCCGGGATTCCGAAGAGCTTCACAACGTGCAATGGCTTGACATGACAGACCTTTCCGGTCTGAACATGCCGAAAATCACGCGTACGGTTCTCGAAGATGTCACAAATTTCATGATAGGTGATCCCTCACTGCCCTATGAAAGCCCCGCGCGGCTTTATGTCACGCGCCACGGCCGGTTCATTCGAGACTTTGTATAAAGGCCGTCATGTCACAAATGAAATGCGAAGAAGCGGATGCCATTCACTGGCCCTCACTGATCGCCGCCATTTCCGCCATCAGTGCGGTCGGCGTCGCCATCGGCCTTGGCCTGCCGCTCCTGTCGATCATCCTTGAGAAACGCGGCATCTCCTCCACCATGATCGGGGTGAACTCGGCCATGGCCGGCGTCGCGGCCATGATGGCGGCCCCGGTGACCACCAAGATCGCCCATGATTTTGGCGTGGCCCGCACCATGTTGTTTGCGGTTTTCATCTCCGCGCTGAGCGCGCTCGGCTTTTATTTCGCCGATGCTTTCTGGATGTGGTTTCCGCTGCGAATCGTCTTCCACGGCGCAACCACCACGCTCTTCATCCTCTCCGAATACTGGATCAACATGACGGCGCCGCCGAAGAAGCGCGGTATGGTTCTCGGCATCTACGCCACCGGCCTTGCGGTCGGTTTTGCCGTTGGTCCGCTTCTGTTTTCGGCGGTTGGCAGCGAAGGCATCCTGCCTTTCCTCGTCGGGGCGGCAATCATATTGCTTGCGGCAATTCCCATCTTCATGGCGCGTGGTGAGAGCCCGGAACTGGACGAGCGGCCCAACCACCATTTCGTCCGTTATGTCTGGCTGGTGCCGATGGCATCAGCCGCCGCTTTCGTCTTCGGCTCGGTACAGGCAGGCGGCCTTTCGCTGTTTCCGATCTATGCCACCAGAGAAGGCTTCAACGAATCGCAGGCGGCCCTTCTCCTTACCGTGATGGGCATTGGCAACATGGTCTTCCAGATACCGATCGGCCTGCTTTCTGACAGGATGAAAGACCGGCGGACGATGCTGGGCCTGATGGCCCTTGCCGGCGTCTGCGGCACGCTGGCCCTGCCGTTCCTGGTGGAAAGCTGGATCCTGGTGGCGGCACTGCTGCTGTTCTGGGGCGGCCTCGTTTCCGGCATGTATACGGTCGGCCTCACCCATCTCGGGTCGCGTCTGAAGGGTGCCGACCTGGTGGCCGCAAATGCCGCCTTCATCTTCTGTTACGCCATTGGTACGATCGCGGGGCCGCAGGCTGTGGGCATTTCCATGGATGTCGCCGGAACCGACGGCTTCGCTTGGTCGCTGGCGGTATTTTTCGGGCTCTACGTGGTCCTTTATGCCGTCCGTTTTGTTTTCCGGGCAAAACAGGCTTGACTTTTCAGGCGCGATACGTAGTTTCGCGCCAGATTTAGCCGAGGTGAGAAGCGCCTGCGGCTTCTCTTTTGTTTAAAGGCAGGACGACCATGGCGAAAGCTACAACAATCAAGATCAAGCTGCTGTCGACAGCCGACACCGGTACCTTCTACGTCACCACCAAGAACAGCCGTACGTTCACGGACAAGATGACGAAGACGAAGTACGACCCGGTTGTACGCAAGCACGTCGAATTCAAGGAAACCAAGATCAAGTAATTTCTTGATCGGTGTTCCGGCAAAAGCGCGCCCCCACGGGCGCGTTTTTTGTTTATGCGGATACAGGCCATTCGCTCAGCAGAACGCCCTGTCGACACGGCTTCACGCCTGGCCGGCTGCCCCACCTGATTTTCTCCGCCGCGCCGGCGACAACATATGTTGCAGGTTTGATACCACTGCCCCCCGTCAGCGGCCACAGGCCGTCCGATTGCCCGGCGGGGCAACGGAAAACGCCGACGGCTACCCCTACGATGTGGACCGTGATTGTAAGAGAAAGCGACGGCGTGTCGACTTCACGGCGTTGGGAATCCCGCCGATCTTTTCAAAGCGAGCGATGCTCCAACGCATCAAGCAGGGAATAAGGCGGCCGGCCAACGATGCGTTACGGCACGAGGAACCGAATCGAACATCGTCAGCCGACCGACCCCACGATTCAGGAGATGCGGCGGACCTGAGCATCATGGGGCATTCAAACTACGCAATACCAGCCCCTGACAAGCGAAACCGCAGCGGCACACGCCGCTCTCATTCCATCATCAAAAGACGGAAGAACCGCCGGAAGAACTGTTACTCTCAACAAGGAGTGTGCGCAGAAGTAAAATAAAAATCAACAAATTCTTAAGCCAGCGACAAGTCACCTGAAAAACATGGTTAAATATACAACGCTGGCACACTATAGTTTTTCACGAGATTGAATTCAATATATTTTTCAACTTGAAATCTAGTTGCCTCGCGCGATTTCGCCTTTTCATTGCATGAAGTTAAAATACAGGCGAAGTCAGGGACTTGGCTCCTAAAGGCCGGGCTTTCCTTTACCGTTTTCTTGAGACGTCCGAAATTATTTTGGACGGCGGTGCAATTCTCCCGCACCGCTACTTCGCAAAGCCGTTCAGGCGGCCGCCGATACGACGCGGTTTCGGCCGGCGTGTTTAGCCTCGTAAAGCGCCCTGTCAGCCTGCCTCAGCAGTTCGTCCGGCGTTCCAAAGGCGCCGCTGCCGGATGCTATGCCGAGCGATGCCGTGATGCTCAGTTCACGATCGATGGAACGGACGTAGAAAGGCTTGTCTTCCACGATCGTCCGCAGGCGTTCGGCAACGCTCGCAGCAAGCTCTATCGGCGTGTCCGGCATGACGACGACAAATTCCTCGCCGCCGTAGCGGCAGGCGAGATCGGCGCCGCGGACCGTGCTGCGGATGCGTGCCGCAAATTCCCGCAGGACTTCGTCACCCACATCATGACCATAGGTATCATTGACCAGCTTGAAGCGATCTATATCGGTCATGCAGATGGAGATCGGGCGGCCGCGGACAGCGGCGCGGTCGAAGAGTATCTTGAGATGATTGTCGAGATAACGACGATTGTTGAGGCCGGTCAGGCCGTCAACGATGGCGAGCTCCATGGTGTGCTGGAGATTGAGCCGCAGATGTTCATTGTAGCGTTTGCGCCTGATCTGCGTCAGCGATCGGGCAACGAGTTCGTTGGGATCGATCGGACGAAGGATGTAATCGTTGACGCCGAGATCCAGCGCGCGCGCCACCATGTCGTCGGCCCCCTGCTCCGCCACGAGGAGCAACGGAAGGAAACGGGTCCGCTCCAGCGAGCGAAGCTGCGAGCACAGTCTCAGCGGATCGTAATCTTCGAAATTCGAATTGACGATGACAAGCTCGAAGGGATTGCCTGTTGCCTTGAGCAGGGCCGCCTGCGGCTCCGTGACGGCATCCACCTCTGCGACCGGCTTCAGCGCCCGAACGATGCGCTCCTGCGAGCTGGCGCGGCCATCCGCAACCAGAATCCGGCCCGGCGTCTGCATCAGCCCATCGCTGCGCAGCATCTCTTCGATGCCAATCTGACGGGCCGCTTCGGCGCGCACGCGCAATTCGTCGCTAACGGCCTTCAGGCGCACCAGGCTTTTGACGCGGGCGATCAACTGCAGGTCATTGACCGGCTTGGTCAGGAAATCATCGGCTCCAGCCTTCAGACCCCGCACGCGGTCCGAGGGCTGATCCAGCGCCGTGACCATCACAACGGGGATATGCGCCGTATCCGGATTGGCTTTCAGCCTTTCGCAGACTTCGAAACCATCCATCCCCGGCATCATGATATCGAGGAGGATGATATCGACCTGCTCTTTATCGCAGATGGCAAGCGCCTTGAAGCCATCCTCGGCGGTAACGACATCGAAATACTCCGCCACCAGCCGGGCTTCGAGAAGCTTCACATTGGCCGGAATATCGTCAACAACCAGAACTCTCGCCGTCATAACCGTTCCCCAGTCGCCTCACGCATCGCCCAGATAAGTCTTGATGACTTCAATGAACTTCGGGACGGAAATCGGCTTCGACACATAGGCCTCGCATCCACCCTGGCGAATGCGCTCCTCGTCTCCCTTCATGGCGAAAGCGGTGACCGCGATGACCGGAATGACATGCAGCTCGTCATCTTCCTTCAGCCACTTCGTCACCTCCAGCCCCGAAACCTCCGGCAGCTGGATATCCATGAGGATCAGATCCGGCCGGTGCTTGCGGGCGAGATCGAGCGCTTCCATGCCGTTGCGTGTCTGGATCGTCGTATAGCCAGACGCCTCGATCAGGTCGCGAAAGAGCTTCATGTTCAGCTCGTTGTCTTCGACTATCATGACCTGCTTGGGCATGGTGAGCAGTCCCCGTTTCGCTTTGAAACCTTCACCCAGACATATAAGTTGGCTGAGAACCGATTCCATCGTCCATTTGTTGCGCAAGGCTAGAGGGATTTGGTTTCAAAATAGGTAACTTCAGGTGAGAAATGCTGCGCGATACAAAAAACAAAGGCAATGCCAGCCAGGATCCGCAAGAAACGGCGGCCGCCATACTTGGCTGGCTGGCAAACGAGCCGGAAATGCTGGGACGCTTTCTGGCGTTGAGCGGATTACAGGCCAATATGCTGCGCCAGGCCGTCAGCGATCCAGGTTTTCTGGCGGGACTCACCGATTTCCTGATGAGCCACGAACCCGATCTCATGGCGTTCTGCGCCGCAACTGACACGTCGCCCGAAACGGTGGCTGCGGCCTGGCACCACTTTTCCGGACCCGGGCTGGATTCGGGTGTGTATTAAGGGAAGAGCCCTTGAGCCCTTGTTACAACCGGAGTATGGTCGGCGACATTCTGGTTTTGTTTTCGGCCCATGTCCACGTCGCATCCTTATGATCCCGGTTTTTGCCGCGACTGTCTGGTCGGCCAGCCAGAGGGGCTTAGACGTTGCCGTGCCTGCGGAAGCCCGCGGCTTGTCTATCACGCCGAACTCTACGGTCTGAGCATCGCCCATATCGATTGCGATGCCTTTTATGCCTCCGTTGAAAAGCGGGATAATTCGGAACTGGCCGATAAACCTGTCATCATTGGCGGCGGCAAGCGCGGGGTGGTTTCCACTGCCTGTTATATTGCCCGTATTCAGGGCGTGCGCTCCGCCATGCCCATGTTCAAGGCGCTGGAAGCCTGTCCCGACGCCGTGGTCATCAAACCTGACATGGAGAAATACAGTCGTGTCGGGCGCGAAATCAGGGCGATGATGCAGGAGTTGACGCCGCTGGTGCAGCCGCTTTCCATAGACGAGGCGTTTCTCGATCTTTCAGGCACCGAGAAGCTGCATCACGATCCACCGGCGCGCGTGCTGGCGAAATTTGTCCGGCGCGTGGAAAAGGAAGTGGGGGTGACGGTTTCAGCCGGGCTTTCCTACTGTAAATTTCTCGCCAAGGTCGCGTCCGACCTGCAAAAGCCCCGCGGCTTTTCCGTGATTGGCGAAGCGGAAGCGCTGTCGTTTCTCGCGGCGCGGCCGGTCACGACCATCTGGGGCGTGGGCAAGGCCTTCGCGGCGACGCTGGAGGCCGACGGCATCCGCATGATCGCACAGCTGCAGGAGATGCAGGAAAGCGAGCTGATGCGCCGTTATGGCGTGATGGGCCAGCGGCTCTTCCGGCTGTCGCGCGGCATTGACGAGCGGCATGTGCACAATAACGACCCTGCCAAAAGCGTCTCCTCCGAAACCACCTTCTTCAACGATATTTCCCGCCATGAGGACCTTGTGCCGATCCTGCGGTCGCTCTCGGAAAAAGTCGCCTGGAGGCTCAAGAAAAATGGCATTGCCGGCCATACGGTTGTCTTGAAAATGAAGACGGCCGACTTCAGGATTCGCACCCGTAATCGCAAGCTGGACGACCCCACGCAGCTAGCCGACCGAATTTTCCGTACCGGCCTCTCATTGCTCGAAAAGGAAACCGACGGCACGAGATTTCGCCTCCTCGGCATCGGCGTCAGCGATCTGCGCGATGCCGGCCTTGCCGATCCTCCCGATCTCGTCGACAGACAGGCGGGGCGCCGGGCCGCGGCGGAAGCGGCAATGGACAAGCTGCGCGACAAGTTCGGCAAGGGCAGCGTCGAGACCGGCTATACGTTTGGCTCGCGGAAATAACCGAACCCGTTAAGCCCTTCGGCCGACATATCGGCGCATCGATCTCCCGAACTATTTATTTTAGATTTTACACAAATTAGTGATAGCGCGGCAGCGCCGCCCTTAAACTTCATTAAACTTAGCGTGGTTGAGTGAGGGAAGTTTTGTGCATGTGGTGTATTGCGTCATGTCCCTTCGCCTCCGTCTTATGGCCGGCATGCTGTCGGCCAGCATTCTTGCCTTTCCGGCGCTCGCCGCTGACAGCAGGTCCCTGCAGATACTTGTATCGAAAAGTGACCAGTCGCTCGCGCTTTATGAAAATGGTGAAATCATCGCCACCTCCAAAGTCTCGACCGGCAAGGCCGGGCATGAGACACCGAGCGGCATATTCTCCATTCTAGAGAAGCGGAAATACCACGAGTCGAATATCTATTCGGCCGCCCCCATGCCGTTCATGCAGCGACTGACCTGGTCCGGCATCGCGCTGCACGAGGGTAAGGTGCCGAACTATCCGGCTTCCCACGGCTGTGTGCGTCTGCCTTCCAAATTCGCGAAGTCACTCTTCGGTGATACGCGTACCGGGGTGCATGTCATCATCACCGACCGCCCGGTCTCGCTGCGCTTTGTGCAACATCCGGCGCTGTTTTCGCCGCGTGACGACGCAGATGACGGCAAGCTGCTTCTGTCGGATGTAGAGTTGCGGCCCGCGAGCTTCGATGCGGCTCTGGGCGCGGTCGAAGTCGCCGTCAATGAAAAAACCCAGGCCATCAAATCGACGGCGAAGGCGAGAGAGCCTTCACCGCTGCGCATTCTCATCACAAGGCGTGGCGAGCGGGAAAGGGTAATGGATATTCAGACCGTGCTGACCCGTCTCGGCTTCGATGCCGGTTCGGCCGACGGTTATGCCGGGGAGATGACGATCAGCGCTATCAACGGTTTCAAGCGGTGGAAGGGGCTGAAAACGTCAGGGCCCCTTCTGACCGACGCTTTCGTGGCGGCGCTTTATGCCTCCGCCGGTGAAGACCACCCGCCAACCGGGCAGATCATGGTGCGGCAGGACTTCAAGCCGCTTTTTGAGGCCGCCATCGACATCAAGGACCCGGAAGTCGCGCTCGGAACCCATTTTTTCGAGGCGGTGTCCGTGGATCGCGCTGCCGGAACCGCCGAATGGAACGGCGTAACGCTCGACAATCATCTGCCAGCCGCTGCCCGCAAGCGGCTCGGCATCACCGTTACCGAAGCGCCCGGCGGTTTCGACCAGTTAAGTGCCGTGCTCAGCCGTCTCGACATTCCGCAGGACATACGCGCCCGGATTGAGCAGGAACTCTCAAGCGGAAGCTCCATCACCGTTTCCGACCTCAGTCACCAGATGGAGACAGGATCGGGAACGGACTTCATCACCGTGACGAAGGAAGGGCCGGTCTGAGCGAGGCGCGAAGGCGCTGCGCCTCACACCAGTTCCACATCAACGACACCGGGGGCTGACCGAAGAGCAGCGGCTATTTCAGGCGAGATACGGTATTTCTCCGTCAGTTCCACCTCGATCTCGCGGCTACCCTCATCCTTGATAACGATGAAATAGACCGAGCCGTCACCCCTGGTGTTGAGGTGGCGGGCAACCGTTTTCAGCGGGCCGGAATCACGCACATAAACACGCAGTGCCTTCTGCATCTGCACGGATTTTTCTTCCAGCGACTGCGCCGTCTGGATGCGCAGACCGATACCTTCAGGGCGCTCTTCCGCCTGCACCGTGATCACCAACGACTTGCCGACCTCAAGCAGGTCGCGGTACTGGCCGAGACCTTCGGAAAACAACACCGCCTCATATTGCCCTGAAGCATCCGAGAAGGTGACGATACCCATCTTGTTGCCGGTGCGCGTCTTTCGCTCCTGTTTGCCGGTAACGGTGCCGGCAAGACGCCCGGCAGTCGCTCCCTGTTTCACAGCAGCGGAAAAATCGGCGAAATTCTGCACGCGCAATTTTTCCAGTACGGGGCGATAGGTATCCAGCGGGTGGGCCGTGAGGTAGAAACCGAGAACCTGATATTCGCGCAGCAGCTTTTCCGAGGCAAGCCAGGGCTGGAAGGCAGGAAGCACCAGCTTTTCCGGGCCATTGCCGCCGCCCGAGCCGAACATGTCCGACTGGCCGATGGTGCGGTTGTTCTGCGCCATCTGGGCATAACCGATGATACGGTCCAGCCCGCCGATCAACTCTGCGCGGTCGCGGCCGAAACAATCGAAAGCACCGGCATTGATGAGACTCTCGAGCACACGACGGTTGATCTGCTTGGGGTCGATGCGCAGGCAGAAATCCTCGAGGCTCGTGAACGGCTTGTCGCCGCGGATCGCGACGATATGTTCGACCGCTCCTTCGCCAACCCCCTTGATGGCAGCCAACGAATAATAAATGCGGTTCTCGCCCGTTTCGAACTGGCGGAACGAGGTCTGGACGGACGGCGCGACGATTTCAATGCCGAGACGACCGGCGTCCTGACGGAAATCGTTGAGCTTTTCCGTATTGGCCATATCGAGCGTCATGGAGGCCGCCAGGAACTCCACCGGATAATGCGCCTTCATATAGGCCGTCTGGTAGGAGACGATGGCATAGGCCGCGGCATGGCTCTTGTTGAAGCCGTAATTGGCAAATTTTGCGAGGAGATCGAAGATGGTGTCGGCCTGCGGTTTCGAGACACCGTTCTTGATGGCGCCATCAACGAAGCGCTCGCGCTGCTTGTCCATTTCCTCCTTGATCTTCTTACCCATGGCGCGGCGCAGAAGATCGGCTTCGCCAAGCGAATAACCCGACAGAACCTGGGCGATCTGCATCACCTGTTCCTGATAAACGATAACGCCCTGTGTTTCCTTCAGCAGATGGTCGATGGTCGGGTGGATCGATTCCAGCTCTTCTTCGCCATGTTTGCGGGCGTTATAAACGGGGATGTTCTCCATCGGGCCGGGACGATATAGCGCCACCAGAGCGATAATGTCCTCAATGCAGTCCGGCCGCATGCCGATCAGCGCCTTGCGCATGCCGGCACTTTCCACCTGGAACACGCCGATGGTCTCACCGCGCGACAGCATTTCATACGTCTTGGCGTCATCGAGCGGGATGGCGGCGAGATCCACCTTGATGCCGCGCTTGGCGACAAAATCGACGGCCACCTTCAGCACCGTCAGCGTTTTCAGGCCAAGAAAGTCGAATTTGACAAGGCCGGCGCTTTCAACCCACTTCATGTTGAACTGGGTGACCGGCATATCGGACCGCGGATCGCGATACATCGGCACCAGCTTCGACAGCGGGCGGTCGCCGATGACGATACCGGCAGCATGGGTTGAGGCGTGGCGATAAAGCCCCTCGATCTTCTGGGCGATATCCAGCAGGCGGGCGACAACAGGCTCCCTGTCCGCTTCTTCCTGCAGGCGCGGCTCCTCCTCGATCGCCTTCGAAAGCGGCGTCGGGTTGGCCGGGTTGTTGGGCACCAGCTTGCAGATCTTGTCCACCTGCCCGTAGGGCATTTCCAGCACGCGGCCGACGTCGCGCAGGGCCGCGCGCGCCTGGAGCGAACCGAAGGTGATGATCTGCGCCACCTGCTCGCGGCCGTATTTGGCCTGAACGTAGCGGATCACTTCTTCGCGACGATCCTGGCAGAAATCGATGTCGAAGTCGGGCATCGACACGCGTTCAGGATTAAGGAAGCGTTCGAACAGCAGTGAGAAACGCAGCGGATCGACATCGGTAATCGTCAGCGCGTAAGCTACGAGCGAACCCGCGCCCGAACCACGGCCCGGTCCGACCGGGATATCGTGCTGCTTGGCCCATTTGATGAAGTCGGCAACGATCAGGAAATAACCGGGGAACTTCATGCGCGAGATGACGCCGAGTTCGAAATCGAGCCGCTCGCGATAATCCTGTTCCGTATAACCGGGCGCCATACCGAGCGCGGCAAGGCGCTGATCCAGCCCCTCCACCGCCTGACGTCGAAGCTCTTCCGCTTCGGCGCGTTCCGCTGCCTCAGGATCGTCGCTGGCGCCGGTGAAACGTGGCAGGATCGGCCCGCGCTTCTTCAGCACATAAGAGCAGCGCAACGCAATCTCGACGGTATTGTCCAGCGCCTCCGGCAGGTCTGCAAACAACGCCGTCATTTCTTCTCGACTTTTAAGGTAATGGTCGGGCGTCAGGCGAAAGCGGCTGTCGTCCGAAACAATGGCATTATGCGCCACCGCCATCAGCGCGTCATGCGCTTCGTAGTCGGCCTTCGACGGGAAGAACGCCTCGTTTGTGGCAACCAGCGGAATATCATGGTCATAAGCGAGGCCGATCATACGCCGCTCATGCGAACGGTCATACCCGGACTGGCGCTGCAATTCGATATAAAGCCGGTCACCGAAGAGTGACTTCAGTGTCAGCAGCCGTTCCTTCGCCTGGGCGGCATGACCTTCCCTCAAGGCCATATCCACCGGGCCGCCGGAAGCGCCGGTCAGCGCGATCAGGCCCGCATTTGAGTCCTCTTCCAGCCATGCGCGGGTAATGTGCACGGAATGGCCACTGCCCTCGCCCTCAAGATAGGCACGGCTCACAAGATCCACCAGCCGCTCATACCCTTCGGCATCGGCGGCGAGAAGAACGATAGCGGGAAGTTTCTGAAGGTGGCTGTTGTGGTTGCGGCGATCCTCCGCCGCATCCTGCATGTCGATCGACAGCTGGCAGCCGATGATGGGCTGCAAACCCTCATCCCGCGCCTTTTCGGAAAACTCCAGCGCAACGAAGAGGTTGTTGGTATCTGTAATGGCAATGGCCGGCTGGCCGTCTGAAACCGCCTTGGACATGATTTTCTTGAGGGGCAGAGCCCCTTCAAGCAGGGAGTAAGCGGAATGAACCCGAAGATGAACGAAACCCGGGGTGTTCAGGTTTTCGTCAGAGGTTTCTGCCCGCACAACCGTATCGCCCATATCATCATCCTGTCATTCTGAATCACGGGGGCGATTTTCCGATTTCCGGCGCTTGATGTCCACCGCTTTGCGATGTCCATACAGGCTTCTGCGCCGGTATCTTCTTCACAGCGCGGTGAGGATTACCGAAAAGCTGGCAACGAAGACAGCAATGGAGGTGAAAGCGGCAACGTCACGGATGAAATCAGTCATTGGTCTCTCCTTACTCGTTATGTTCCAACTTTGTTCTTATTTCGTTCGATTGTCAACAGGGTTCTGCTGATGTTCTCCTTGCCAACGTGGCAGAATCGCTTTCGGTTCCCGCTTCCAAAACCGCAAGCCGCTGACTCCAAAGCGAAAAACCCGGAAGAAAAATCCTCCGGGTTCAAAAAATGAAACTTGGAAAAATCCTTGCTCGCGGCAGCCAAGCGGCTAGCCTCCGTCAAGGGCGCATCCGATCCCTCGCCTTGCTCGCCGTTCGGGGTCGGTGGATGGCGGGACAGGCTCGGTCAGGTCAAAAATCGACGATCTTGCCCTCGGCGAGCGTTACGCGGCGATCCATCCGGCCGGCGAGCTCGTGGTTATGCGTCGCGATCAGCGCTGCGAGGCCGGACTGGCGAACCAGCGCCTCCAGTGCGTCGAAGACATAAGAGGCGGTCTCCGGATCGAGATTGCCAGTCGGCTCGTCCGCCAGCAGCAGGAGCGGTGCATTGGCGACGGCGCGGGCAATGGCGACGCGCTGCTGTTCACCCCCGGAGAGCTCGGCCGGACGGTGTTCGCCACGATGCCCCACCCGCATGTAATCCAGAAGCGCGCTCGCGCGTTTACGCGCCTCCGCCTGTGACAGGCCGGCGATGAGCTGCGGCATCATCACGTTCTCAACTGCCGAAAACTCGGGTAGCAGATGGTGGAACTGATAAACGAAGCCTATGTCGCTGCGGCGGATCGCCGTGCGCGTCTCATCCGGCAGGCCGTTGCAGGGCGCGTCGTTGATATAGACTTCGCCGGCGTCTGGATGTTCGAGAAGCCCGGCGAGATGCAACAGGGTGGATTTGCCGGTACCGGAGGGGGCGACCAGCGCCACCATCTCACCGCTCTTCAACTGGAAATCCGCCTTGCGCAGAATAGAAAGCGACGTCTCGCCCTGACCATAGGTTCTCTCGACGCCGGTAAGCCGCAGCACTGTTTTTTTTGCCATATTGCGAAGCGGTCCTTATTCGTAACGCAGGGCCTGCACCGGATCGAGCTTGGAAGCACGCCAGGCCGGGAAGATCGTTGCCAGGAAAGAGAGCGTCAGGGCCATGATGACGACGGTGATGGTTTCACCAACATCCATTTCGGCCGGAAGCTGGCTGAGGAAATAGAGCTGCGGATCAAACAGCACCGTTCCTGATATCCAGGAGAAGAACTGGCGGATGGATTCGACATTGAGGCAGACGATGACGCCAAGCGCCACGCCAGCGAAGGTGCCGACCGTGCCGATCGCCGCGCCGGTCATGAAAAAGATGCGCATGACGGCACCTGAGCTTGCGCCCATGGTGCGCAGAATGGCGATATCGCTGCCCTTGTCCTTTACCAGCATGATCAGGCCGGAAATGATGTTGAGCGCCGCCACAAGAACGATGAGGGTCAGGATCATGAACATCACGTTCCGCTCCACCTGCAGGGCGGAAAAGAAGGTCTGGTTCCGCTGCCGCCAGTCGACGATGTAGATCTGCCGTTCCGCCGCCTGCTCCACCAGCGGGCGGATGCCATCGACGTCGTCCGGGCGGTTGACATAAAGCTCAATGGACCCGACACGCCCTTCCGTATTGAAATAGAGCTGCGCCTCGGAGAGCGGCATGTAGATCATAGAGGCGTCATATTCGGACATGCCGATCTCAAAGACACCGGAAATCTTGTAGGATTTCACGCGGGGATTGACACCCATCGGCGTCACATCACCTTCCGGTGATATGAGAGTGATATCGTCACCAGCCGTTACACCCAGTTGCGATGCGAGCCTGGAACCGACGAGGACGCCGTCTCCGGCCATAAAGCCAACGAGATCGCCGGTCTTGATGTTGGTCGCTACTTCCTTGACCTTGTCGATGTCTTCCTGGCGCACGCCGCGCACCAGCGCGCCGGACCCCGCGCCACCGCGGCCGGAGGCAAGCGTCTGGCCTTCCACCAGCGGCAAGGCCATGGTAACGCCGGGGACGGCGGCGAACTTCTTCGCCAGTTCATCGTAATTATTCAAGGGCTGGTCGATCGCATTAACGATCATGTGGCCGTTGATGCCAAGAATGCGGGAGATCAGTTCCGTGCGGAAACCGTTCATGACGGCCATGACGATGATGAGCGTCGCTACGCCCAGCATGATTCCGACAAAGGAAAAACCGGCAATGACGGAAATGAAGGCTTCCTTGCGCCGTGAGCGCAGGTAACGCCAGGCCACCATACGTTCAAAAGCGGAAAACGGCCGGGCGGTCTTTGCCCCGGCGGAAACAGCCGCACCCTTTTCAGCTTCGGCTTGTGCCATGTCGTCTCCCTGATCTCAAACTGCAAGGCCGGTCTTTTCCGAAAACCGGCCCAAATTTCTGCGGCATCCACGCCACGAAACGAGAGTGGACTTCGGGTGAAGCCGCCCCAATTCCGCTCGCGCTTAACCGAGCACCCTGTTCATCGCCGCCTCGATCGTCACGGTTTCCCGTTCGCCGGTCTTGCGATCCTTGACTTCGACTTCGCCATTCGCGACCGAACGTGGGCCGACGATGATCTGCAGCGGCACGCCAATTAGATCGGCAGTGGCGAATTTCTGGCCTGCACGGTCGTCCGTATCGTCGTAGAGAACATCCTTGCCGGCGTTGGAGAGCGAATAATACAGCTTTTCGCAAGCAGCATCGCAGGCCGCGTCTCCAGCCTTCATGTTGATGATCACGACGTCGAAAGGAGCGACCGAAGCCGGCCAGATGATTCCGTTCTCGTCATGCGATGCTTCAATGATGGCGGGAACAAGGCGTGTCGGGCCGATGCCATAGGAACCCATGTGGACAGGATGTTCCTTGCCATCCTTGCCCTGCACTTTCGCGCCCATCGGTTCGGAATATTTGGTGCCGAAATAGAAGATGTGGCCGACTTCGATGCCGCGTGCCGAAAGGCGCTCGCCCTCGGGAATGGCGTCATAGGCGGCTTCGTCGTGCATTTCAGAGGTGGCGGCGTAATCAGCCGTCCATTCGTCGAACACGCCCTGCAACGCTGCAACATCGTCGAAATCGGTGCTTTCAGCGGGAATGGCGCGATCCAGGAAGCTCTTGTGGCAGAAGACTTCGGATTCACCGGTGTCGGCCAGAATGATGAATTCATGGCTGTGATTGCCGCCGATCGGGCCGGTATCGGCGCGCATGGGAATGGCGCGCAGACCAAGCCGTTCGAATGTGCGCAGGTACGCCACGAACATCTTGTTGTAGGAATGAATCGCGTCTTCCTTCGTAAGGTCAAAGGAATAAGCGTCCTTCATCAAGAATTCGCGCGAGCGCATGGTGCCGAAGCGCGGACGCACCTCGTCGCGGAACTTCAGCTGGATATGATAGAGGTTCAGCGGCAGGTTCTTGTAGGACTTCACATAGGAACGGAAGATGTCGGTGATCATCTCCTCATTGGTGGGGCCGTAGAGCATCTGACGATCCTGGCGGTCCTTGATGCGCAGCATCTCCTTGCCGTAGTCGTCGTAACGGCCGCTTTCCTGCCAGAGTTCCGCGGACTGCAGGGTCGGCATCAGAAGCTCGATGGCGCCGGAGCGGTTCTGCTCCTCGCGGATAATCTTGTTGACCTTGTCCAGCACACGCTTGCCCAGCGGCAGCCAGGAATAAATGCCAGCCGACTGCTGCCGGATCATGCCGGCGCGCAGCATGAGACGGTGAGAAACGATTTCCGCTTCCTTGGGGTTTTCCTTCAGGATGGGCATGAAATAACGGCTGAGACGCATGACGGCTTCCATTGATGCGGACGATAGCGCGCGAAGCTGCGGGAATCGCCCCGAATAGAGGGATATTGGCGCCGGATATAGCCGTTTCCGGGGCGGATGAAAACCCGCCATGAAAAGAGCGTTTAATGGGCATTTCGTTGTATTTTCGCGATAGCTAATTCGCGCCAAAACGCTTTGGCCGAAATATTATTCTTGATCGGGTGCGACAAAATGCACCACAGGGAATTTTTTGCCGACTGTAACAAATATGCAAAAAATGAGATGACAAGGCTGGGGGTTTGAGCTAGCTTTAGCTTACAAAAGAGGCAGGAAGTTTAAATTCTTGTCATTTTCGCGGTCAGTCTTGGGAGGATCAGATCTTAGGCGCGCTCGTTCGCAGCCCCGGTAACGGTTACAGATCACGCGAAAACTGGAAAACAAGGCTGAAAGGCCTTGTTTTTTTTTGCCCTGGCAAATTGCCCCGCTCGCTTCGTCATTCCGCAGAGCTCCGCGATGAATCGAGATCAGCAAGCTCCTGCTGTTTGCACGATAGATATGACATCCATATGACAGTGTTTGGCCGGATTGATGGCAGACTGCCCGATGCTTAGGCAGTTCCGGGGTTCGTTCTCGGGCCGACCCGTCAAGACGCGACTGGGGCGGATACCGCCCCGCTGTCTTTAGTCGAAAACGGGAATAATTCTCGGCAGATCATCAAGGCTGACACCGAACCACCAGGTTCCGCCATACCATAGGCCACAGATCAAAGCCGAGATCAGGGTCGTCCACAAAACGATCCGCCCGCCCTTGAAGCGGGAGGGTGCGCTGGCGACCGTGCCCAGTGCCACATCTCCGTCTTCATCCTGGGTGCGCAGGCCAATCGGCAACACGATGAAAAGCACCGTCCACCAGACGATGAAATAAACGGCGAAGGCCGAAAGAAGCGGCATGTGATCCTCCTGCGCAATGGGCTTCTTGTAACGCATTCATCCGCAGATCGGAATCACTTCTCCGCAAGAAATACTAAAAGAAAAAGAGAAGAGCCGCGCTTTGGGGCGCGGCTCAGAAATCAGCGAGGAAGAGACAGGGAGGCCGGCCAATCGGCCGGACGGCCGGCTCAGACCTTGGTTACAAAAACCGTCACGATCGGCTTCTTGCCCCAACTCTGGTTGGCGGCGGCGCGTACGGCGCGGCGCACGGCTTCACGCAGCAGTTCCAGATCCTTGCGGCGGGCGCGCGGAATGCTCTCGACGGCGCCGAGCACGGCGTCATAAAGCGTGTCCTCCATCGCCTCATCCTCATCATCGAATTCCGGCAGGCCGAAAGGCACGACATCGGGATCGCCGAGGAAGTCGTAACGGCTGTCCAGCACGACATTGACGGCGACGTGGCCGGCGAAGGAGAGCTTGCGGCGATTGCTGATGCCCATCTCGTCCATGTCACCGACGAGATTGCCGTCCTTGAAGACGCGGCCATGCGGCACGTCATCGATCACTTCCGCCGGGCCGGGTGCGAGGCGCAGAACGTTGCCGTTGCGCACCTTCGGCACCTGCGAAATGCCGGCCTGTTCGGCCAGTTCCTTCTGCGCCACCAGATGCGCCGCTTCGCCGTGCACGGGCACGACGATCTGCGGCTTCGTCCATTCATACATCTTCAGAAGCTCGTTACGGCGCGGATGGCCGGAGACGTGAACGAGCGCCTCATTGTCGGTGACGATGTGGACGCCCTGTTCGATCAGGCCGTTCTTGATATCGATGATCGCCTTTTCGTTGCCGGGGATGGCGCGTGACGAAAAGACGACCGTATCGCCGGAGGCGAGCGCCACATTACGCATCTCATCACGGGAAAGCTTGGCGAGTGCTGCGCGCGGTTCCCCCTGCGAACCCGTCAGGATCAGCACCACACGATCACGCGGAATATAACCGAATTCATCTTCAGCGAGGAACGGCTTGATGCCTTCCATAATGCCGAGGTCCTGCGACACGTTGACGACACGCTTCAGCGACGAGCCGAGCAGCAGCACTTCACGACCGGCAGCCTCAGCCGCCTGCGCGATCGAGCGGATACGCCCGACATTGGAGGAGAAGGTGGTAACGGCCACGCGGCCTTCGGCATTTTCGATGATCTGGCGCAGACCTTCTGAAACCTCATGCTCGGAAGGCGATACACCATCACGCACGGAGTTCGTGCTGTCGCACATCAGCGCCAGCACGCCCTCTTCACCGATGGCGCGGAAGCGGGCCTCATCCGTCAACGGCCCAAGTGAAGGCGCCTCATCGATCTTCCAGTCACCGGTATGGATGACATTACCGAGCGGTGTGCGGATGACCAGCGACATCGGCTCGGGAATGGAGTGATTGACGCCAACCGCTTCGATTTCGAAGGGGCCAACATTGATGCGGTCACCCGCCTTGAACGGCGTGATCGGAATTTCCGCGCGGCTACCCTCATAAGCGCGCTTTGCCTCCAGCATGCCAGCGGTGAACGCCGAGGCGTAGACCGGCACGTTGAGGCCGGGCCAGAGATCGTTCAGCGCACCATAGTGGTCCTCATGCGCGTGGGTGATGATGATGCCCTTGAGGTTCTTTTTCTGCGCCTCGATATAGCTGATATCGGGCAGCACGAGATCGACACCAGGCAGATCGAGACCGGCAAAGGTCACGCCGCAATCCACCATGATCCATTCGCGCTTGCTCGCCGGCCCGTAGCCGTAAAGCGCCAGATTCATGCCAATTTCACCCACGCCGCCAAGCGGCACAAAAACCAGTTCGTCCTGTTGAGCCATTGTTTTTCTTATCCATTCAAAAAAGCGCGCAGGACGGCATCACGCCGCGCCATGCCGCTGCTATCAGCATCGGACCTGTTGAACCATCTGATCGACCGGGCCGATGCGGAGCCGGTTTGTCACCCTGCATTTCATGAGCTGCAGGAAAGCTCCAACCTATGGGATCCGGTTCGGCGCGGGTTTTTTACCCGCACCGTGCACCTCATCCGAAAAACACATCGCCAGCGGCAATGGAGCGTCTTGCGCCCTCGTCCTCATCCAGCAGCAGATAACCATTATCATCAATTCCGACAAAACGCCCGCCGATCGAACGATCCGGGAAATTGACGGTGATATGTTCGCCAATGCCGCAGGCCGCTGCCCGCCAGCTGGCGATGATGGCGGATACGCCCCTGCCCTCATCCCATTCGCGCAGAACCTCGGCCGTTTCACGGAAGAGATGGGCAAACAGTTCCTCGGGCGAGCAAGACGCACCATGTTCCGACAGCATCGTAACGGGATAAAGCGGATTATCAGGTTTATGGGCGATATTGATACCAATGCCGATGACGATGGCGCGCCGGCCGTCAGGCAAAAGCTCGGCTTCCATCAGAATGCCGCAGGTCTTGCGGCGGCCGATCAGCACGTCATTTGGCCATTTGATTTCAAGCGCCTCACCGCCCGGCGGCAAAACCGCGCGAATGGCGCGATAGACCGCGAGCGCAAAAGCGAGCGGCAGCGAGCCGATGCGCTCCATCGGCGCAGGATCGATCAGAAGAAGGGAAGCGTAGAGATTGCCGGGCTCCGACACCCAGGGCCGCCCACGGCGGCCCCGGCCGCCGGTCTGGCGGATGGCGGTAACCCACAGGTTGCCGCCATCACCCGCCCGTGCCCGGGCGAAACATTCCAGATTGGTCGATGGCGTTTCCGCCATCGCCTCGTGCCTGATATCGTCGATGGACATCCGGCCCGTATTCCTTCGTGTACTGCTCAAAAGAAGGTCTTCGCCGCAGCAGTGACCGCGTTGCCAAGTGCACCGCCGAAGACAATGAAGGCGACGGTGAAGAAGGCCGACAGCGCATAAACCACTTTGAGTTCACCCGACGGACGCTCGAACTTGTCCTTGGCTTCATCAAACCACATGACCTTGACGACGCGAATGTAATAATAGGCGCCGACAACCGAGCCGATCACACCGATAATGGCGAGCGGATAAAGCTTCGCTTCGATGGCGGCCAGGAACACGTAGTACTTGCCGAAGAAGCCGGCGAGCGGCGGAATGCCGGCAAGCGAGAACATCAGGATCGTCAGCACAACCGCCATGAAGGGATTGGAAGACGAAAGACCGGCGAGATCTTCGACATTCTCGACATTGCCGATTTCCTTGCGGCGCATGGCGAGGATGCAGGCGAAGGTGCCAAGCGTCATGACCATGTAGACGGCCATATAAAGGATAACGCCAGCAACACCAGCCTGCGTGCCAGCAGCAAGGCCGACCAGCGCATAACCCATGTGACCGATGGAGGAATAGGCCATCAGGCGCTTGATGTTCTTCTGGCCGATTGCGGCGAAGGAACCGAGCAGCATGGACGCGATGGAGATGAAGACGACGATCTGCTGCCAGTCGGCAAAGACCGGCTGGAAGGCCTCGATGACGATGCGGACGAGGATCGCCATGGCGCCGATCTTCGGTGCGGCCGAGAGGAAGGCCGTAACCGGGGTCGGCGCGCCTTCATAAACGTCCGGCGTCCACATGTGGAACGGAACGGCGGAAATCTTGAATGCCAGACCGGCCAGCACGAAGACCAGACCGAAAACGAGACCGAGCGAACGGGTTTCCGAGGCCAGAACCTGGGCGATTTCGGTAAAGCCGGTATTGCCGGTGAAGCCGTAGACCAGCGACATGCCGTAAAGCAGCATGCCGGAAGAGAGCGCACCGAGAACGAAGTATTTCAGGCCCGCTTCCGTGGAACGCAGGCTCTCGCGGTTGATGGCGCAGACGACATAAAGCGCCAGCGACTGCAGTTCCAGCGCCATGTAGAGCGAGATCAGGTTATTGGCCGAGATCATCAGCAGGATGCCGAGCGTCGCGAGAACCAGCAGCACCGGATATTCGAAACGGCCGATCGGTTCGAAGCGGCCCTGGCCAACGGCCAGGATCATGGCGGTGATGGAGCCGACCAGCGCCAGCACCTTCATGAAATTACCGAAGGCATCGGCGATGTAGACACCGCCGAAAGCCACACCCGATGCGGGGGCAAAGATGATCCAGAGACCGACGACGAGCAGGAGGGCAACGGCAAGGCCGGTGACCGTCGTTGTCGACTTGTCGCCCGAGAAGACGCCAATCATGAGCAGCGCCAGCGCGCCGATCGCGAGGATCAGCTCGGGCGTCGCAATGTGCAGACTGGCAAAAAGGATTTCAGCGGTCATGTCCAACGGGTCCTGTCGTCAATTCATAGTGAGCGCAACATTTTGCGCCGCCTGCAATGCAGCCGTATAGTTGTTTACCAGAAGATCGACCGATGCGGCTGTCGCATCGAACACCGGAGCCGGATAGACGCCGAAGAAGATGGTCAGCACAACCAGCGGATAAAGGATGACCTTTTCGCGGGTCGAGAGATCGAGCAGGCTCTTCAGGCTTTCCTTCTCCAGCGCACCGAAGATCACGCGGCGATAAAGCCATAGCGCATAAGCGGCCGAGAGAATGACACCGGTGGCGGCAAACAGCGCAACCAGCGTGTTGGCGCGGAAGACACCAACCAGCGTCAGGAATTCACCGATGAAGCCTGATGTGCCGGGCAGACCGACATTGGCCATGGTGAAGATCATGAAGGCGACCGCATATTTCGGCATGTTGTTGACGAGACCGCCATACGCCGCGATTTCGCGGGTATGCAGACGGTCGTAAACAACGCCGACGCAGAGGAAGAGCGCGCCCGAGACGATACCGTGCGACAGCATCTGGAAGATAGCGCCCTGCACGCCCTGAACGTTGGCGGCGAAGATACCCATCGTGACGTAACCCATGTGGGCAACAGACGAGTAGGCAATCAGCTTCTTGATGTCGTCCTGCATCATCGCCACCAGCGAGGTGTAGATGATGGCGAGAACCGACAGCGTAAAGACGAAAGGTGCGAAATAGTCCGACGCCAGCGGGAACATCGACAGCGAGAAGCGGATGAAACCGTAACCGCCGAGCTTCAGCATGACGCCAGCCAGAATGACCGAACCTGCGGTCGGGGCCTGAACGTGGGCATCCGGCAGCCAGGTGTGCACCGGCCACATCGGCATCTTGACCGAGAAGGCGGCAAAACAGGCGAGCCACAGCCAGGTCTGCATGCCGGCCGGGAAGCCGTATTTCAGCAATTCCGTCATATCGGTCGTGCCGGCCTGCCAGTACATGGCCATGATCGCGAGCATGGTCAGAACCGAGCCAAGCAGCGTGTAGAGGAAGAACTTGTAGGAGGCGTAAACGCGATCCTTGCCGCCCCACACGCCGATGATGATGAACATCGGGATCAGCGTCGCTTCGAAGAAGACGTAGAAGAGAACGGTATCCAGCGCCACGAAGACGCCGATCATGACAACTTCCAGCAGCAGGAAGGCGATCATGTATTCCTTGATGCGCTTCTCGACCGAATCCCAGCTTGCCAGCACGCAGAAAGGCATGAGGAAAGTGGTGAGGATAACGAAGAGCATGGAGATGCCATCGACGCCGAGATGATAGGCGGCGATGTTGCCGAACCATTCATGCTTCTCGACCATCTGGAAGCCGGGGTTCGAATTGTCGAAACCGATCCAGATGAACAGCGACACGATAAAAGTGAAAACGGTCGTCAGCAGCGAGACATTGAGAATGTTGCGGCGACCATAGGGGCCGTTCTCATTCGTCAGAAGCAGGAGCACCACGCCGACGAGCGGCAGAAAGGTGACCGTTGAAAGAATGGGCCAATCGGTCATCAGAGGGCACTCCCGAGCATCATCCAGGTGACAAGCGCCGCGATGCCGATCAGCATCGCAAAGGCATAATGATAGAGGTAACCGGATTGCAGGCGGACCATGCGGTTGGTCACGTCAACCACACGCGCTGCAATGCCGTTGGGTCCATAGTGGTCGATGACGGCGACGTCGCCCTTCTTCCACAGGAAGCGGCCGAGCGCCTTCGCGGAACGAACGAAGAGGAAGTCATAGAGTTCGTCGAAATACCACTTGTTGAGAAGGAACTGGTAGAGGCCACGATGGGTCTCGGCCAGACGCTTCGGCGTCTCAGGCGACTTGATGTACATGTACCAGGCGGTCACGAAACCAAGGGCCATGGCGAAGAACGGGCTCCATTTCACCCACAGCGGAACGTGGTGGAACTCTTCAAGGATTTCGTTTTCCGGGAGCGTAAAGAGAGCGCCCTTCCAGAATTCGGCATATTCGTGGCCGAAGAAGTAACCTTCGAAGGCAACACCGGCGAAGATCGCGCCAACGGTGAGGATGAAGAGCGGGATCAGCATGACCATCGGCGATTCATGCACATGGTGCATGACGTCGGCAGACGCACGCGGCTTGCCGAAGAAGGTCATGAAGGCCAGACGCCAGGAATAGAAGCTGGTGAACAGCGCGGCGATGACCAGCAGCGTGAAGGCGAAACCAGACAGAACCGAATGCGAGGCATAAGCGGATTCGATGATGACGTCCTTCGAGAAGAAGCCGGCAAAACCGATCATCGTTCCCGGGATACCAACGCCGGTCAGCGCCAGCGTGCCCACGGTCATGGTCCAGAAGGTGATGGGAATATGCTTGCGCAGACCGCCCATGTAACGCATGTCCTGCTCGCCATCGACGGCATGGATAACAGAGCCGGCGCACAAGAACAGCAGGGCCTTGAAGAAGGCGTGCGTGAAGAGGTGGAACACGGCAGCGCCGTAAGCGCCGACGCCGAGCGCCACGAACATGTAACCGAGCTGCGAGCAGGTCGAATAGGCGATAACGCGCTTGATGTCGTTCTGCACCAGACCGACGGTCGCCGCGAAGAAGGCGGTGATCGCGCCGATCAGCGTCACGACGGTCAAGGCATCATGCGAGAGTTCAAACAGCGGCGACATGCGGGCGACGAGGAACACGCCGGCGGTGACCATGGTTGCGGCGTGAATAAGGGCCGAAACCGGGGTCGGGCCTTCCATCGCGTCAGGCAGCCAGGTGTGCAGCAGGAACTGCGCCGATTTACCCATGGCGCCCATGAAGAGCAGCAGGCAGACGCCCGTCATCGCATTGGCCTTGTCCAGCTGCATGCCGAACAGGTTGATGACGGTTTCGGTCGAGGCAGCGCCCTCAGCCGGCAGATAAGTGCCGGCGGCAGCAAAGATGGTTTCGAAGTTGATCGAGCCGAACAGCACGAAGACGCCGGAGATGCCGAGGATGAAGCCGAAGTCACCGACGCGGTTGACGATGAAGGCCTTCATCGCGGCAGCCGATGCGGACGGCTTCTTGAACCAGAAGCCGATCAGCAGATAGGACGCCAGACCCACGCCTTCCCAGCCGAAGAACATCTGCAGCAGGTTGTCGGAAGTCACCAGCATCAGCATTGCGAAGGTGAAAAGCGAGAGATAGGCGAAGAAGCGAGGACGATGCGGATCGTGGTGCATGTATCCGATCGAATAGAGGTGCACCAGCGTCGAGACGGTGTTGACCACGACGAACATGACGGCCGTCAGCGTGTCGATGCGGAACGCCCATTCGACGTCGATACCGCCCGACTGGATCCAGCGCAGCACAGTGACCTTGATCACCTCGCCCGGCTCGCCATGGGCGAGTGCGACGTTGAAGAACACGATCCAGGACAGGATGGCAACCACGATCATCAGACCGGTGGTGACATATTCCGATGCCTTGGCGCCGATGGAGCGGCCAAAGAGGCCCGCAATCAGGAAGCCGATCAGTGGAAGAAAGACGATAGCCTTGTAGATCATAGCCTTATCAGCCCTTCATCATATTGACGTCTTCCACGGCGATCGATCCGCGGTTGCGGTAGAAGACAACGAGTATTGCAAGACCGATCGCCGCTTCAGCGGCTGCAACGGTCAGAATGAACAGGGCGAAGACCTGGCCGACGATATCGTTCAGGAATGCCGAGAAGGCCACCATGTTGATGTTGACCGCGAGCAAAATGAGTTCGATCGACATCAGGATGACGATGACGTTCTTCCGGTTGAGGAAGATGCCGAAGACGCCGATCGTGAAGAGGATCGCGCTGACCGTCAGGTAGTGGGAAAGACCGATTTCCATATTCTGTTTCCTTGGATCCGTTCGCGCCTCAGATGCCCTGGCCCGGCTTGACCTTGACCGTGGTAACCGCGGTCTTGGGGTCACGGCCGACCTGCGTGGCAATGTCCTGCCGCTTGATGTCGGTGCGATGACGCAGCGTCAGCACGATGGCGCCGATCATGGCCACCAGCAGCACGAGGCCGGCGAGCTGGAAGAAGTAGACGTAATTGGTATAGAGCACGTCACCGAGCGCGGCCGTATTGGTGCGTTCGGCAACCGGCGGGATCGGCATGGTGATGGACTTGGCCGCCTGCGGGTTGAGCACGCTGCCGCCCACGACGACGATCAGTTCAGCTGCAAGAATGACGCCGATCAGTGCGCCGACAGGCGCATATTGCAGCACGCCGGAGCGAAGCTCGGCGAAATCCACATCCAGCATCATGACGACGAACAGGAAGAGCACCGCCACGGCGCCGACATAAACCACCAGCAGGATCATGCCGAGGAATTCGGCTCCCGTCAGCAGGAACAGCGCAGCTGCGTTGAAGAAGGTCAGGATCAGAAACAGCACCGAATGAACAGGGTTCTTCGATGCGATGACCATGAACGCAGACGCCACGGCGACGAAAGCGAATATATAAAAGAATACAGCGTGCAGACCCATTTTGGTGCCTTCTTGTCCTCATCGGGAGAAATGGCCGGAAGCCCCCTCGCCCGTTTCGTCCCCGCCGGCGAAAACCGCGCAGGCATTTTACTTTTCATCGCTCTCCGGGGTTGCTCCCCGGAAAGACGGTTGCACCTCAACGGTAAGGTGCATCCAGTGCGAGGTTGCGCGCGATTTCACGCTCCCAGCGGTCGCCATTGTCGAGAAGCTTCTGCTTGTCGAAATAAAGCTCTTCGCGGGTTTCCGTCGCGAATTCGAAGTTCGGGCCCTCGACGATGGCGTCCACCGGGCAGGCTTCCTGGCAGAAGCCGCAATAGATGCACTTCACCATGTCGATATCGTAACGCACCGTGCGGCGGGTGCCGTCGTTGCGACGCGGGCCGGCTTCGATGGTGATCGCCTGAGCAGGACAGATCGCTTCACATAGCTTGCAGGCGATGCAGCGTTCTTCACCGTTCGGATAACGGCGCAGCGCGTGTTCACCACGGAAGCGGGGCGAGACCGGACCCTTCTCGAAAGGATAGTTGATCGTCGCCTTCTGCTTGAAGAAGTGACGCATGGTCAGGAAGATCGCGCCGACGAATTCCTTGAGGAACAGCGAGTTGACGGCTTGGGAGAGGCTTGCCATCTCAGTCTCCAGATCTTTGAGCGAGGAGTTCAGACATCAACCGGCCCACCCCGTCAGCTTCAATACGAATGCAACAATAACGACCATGGCGAGCGACAGCGGCAGGAACACCTTCCAGCCAAGGCGCATGAGCTGGTCATAGCGGTAACGCGGAACGAAGGCCTTCACCAGAGCGAACATGAAGAAGACCATGCAGCCCTTGATGGCGAACCAGACGATGCCCGGCACCCAGTTCAGGAACCATACATCGACGATCGGCAGCCAGCCGCCAAGGAACAGGATGGTCGTCAGGCAGCAGATCAGAACGATCGCAGCATATTCACCGAGCATGAACATCATGTACGGCGTGGAGCCATATTCCACCATGTGACCGGCAACCAGTTCCGATTCCGCTTCCGGAAGGTCGAAGGGCGGACGGTTGGTTTCGGCGAGACCCGAAATGAAGAACACGATGAACATCGGGAACAGCGACAGCCAGTGCCAGTCAAGGAACGATGCCGGCAGGCCGAGCATGGTGCCGAGGCCGGTACGCTGCGCCAGAACGATATCAGTGAGGTTCAGCGAACCAACGCAAAGCAGAACGGTGACGATGACGAGACCGATCGAGACTTCGTAGGACACCATCTGTGCCGCCGAACGCAGCGCGCCGAGGAACGGATATTTCGAGTTCGAAGCCCAGCCGCCCATGATGATGCCGTACACTTCAAGCGACGAGATCGCGAAGATGTAGAGAATGCCGACATTGATATTGGCGACGACCCAGCCTTCATTGAAGGGAATGACGGCATAGGTGGCGAGCGCCAGCGTCACGGCAACCAGCGGCGCCAGCAGGAAGACCGCCTTGTTGGCGCCGGCCGGAATGACGGGCTCCTTCAGGATGAACTTCAAGAGGTCAGCGAAGGACTGGAAAAGACCGAAGGGACCAACGACGTTCGGACCACGGCGCAGCTGTACGGCCGCCCAGACCTTGCGGTCAGCAAGCAGCAGGAAGGCGATGGCCACCAGAAGGCAAACGAGAAGCAGCAGGGACTGGCCGACCATGATCAGCGCGGGCCAGACGTAGCTCCAGAAAAACGATTCCATAATCCCCTACCCTTACTCTGCCGCAGCCTGGAAATTGTTGCGGGCCAATGCGGAGCACTCGGCCATGACGGCAGAGGCGCGCGCAATCGGGTTCGTCAAATAAAAGTCTTTTACCGGCGAAGCAAACGCCGACTTCACGAGAGAGCCGGTTTTAGCAGCCAGAGCCTCGATATCCGAAGCCTTGCCGGCAACGATCTCGTCGGTTTCCGCCAGATGCGGATGCGCGACGTAGAGCTGGCCGCGCAGGGCGGACAGCGAATCGAACGGCAGCTTCTTGCCGAGGACGTCGGACAGCGCACGCAGGATCGCCCAGTCTTCGCGGGCCTCGCCCGGTGCGAAACCGGCACGGTTGCCAAGCTGGACGCGGCCTTCGGTGTTGACCCAGATACCGGACTTCTCGGTATAGGCCGCACCCGGAAGGATGACGTCGGCGTTCATTGCACCCTGATCGCCATGGCTGCCAATATAGACGGTGAACTTCGCACCCTTGTTCGACAGGTCGAGTTCATCGGCGCCGAGCAGGAAGAGAACATCCATCGAGGCGACCATGTCGGCTGCAGCAACACCGCCCTCACCCGGCACGAAGCCGATATCGAGACCACCCACGCGGGCAGCGGCAGTGTGCAGGACCGAGAAGCCATTCCACTCTTCGGTGACAGCGCCGACGGAGGTGGCGAGCTTGGCAGCGGCGGCAAGAACGGCAGCGCCATCAGCACGGGACAATGCGCCCTGACCAATGATGATCAGCGGATTCTTGGCGGACTTCAGCTTGTCAACGAAGCTGTGCGAACCATTGGCGAGATCGGACAGTGTTTCAGCGCCCGAGCCGAGATATTCGTAATTGTAACGCAGCTCACCGGCTTCACCGATCACACCGATCGGGAAACCGCCGCGACGCCAGCGCTTGCGGATGCGGGCGTTGAGGACAGCTGCTTCGTAACGCGGGTTGGAGCCAACGATCAGCAGGGCGTCCGCCTGTTCGATACCTTCGATGGTGGAATTGAACAGGTAGCTGGCGCGGCCGAGCGACGGGTCAAGCGCTGCGCCATCCTGGCGGCAATCAACATTGGCCGAGCCGAGCGAAGCGAGAAGCGACTTCAGCGCGAACATTTCTTCGACGGACGACAGATCGCCGGCAATCGCGCCGATCTTGTTGCCTGAGGTCGCAGCCACAGCCTGCTTGATCGCACCGAAGGCTTCGCCCCAGGTTGCGGGCTGCAGGCGGCCATCCTTGCGGACGTAAGGCCGGTCGAGGCGCTGAGTCTTCAGGCCATCCCAGATGAAGCGGCTCTTGTCGGAAATCCACTCTTCGTTGATGGCCTCGTTGACACGCGGCATGACACGCATGACTTCGCGGCCGCGGGTATCGACGCGGATGGCCGAACCGAGCGCATCCATCACGTCGATGGTTTCGGTCTTGTTCAGTTCCCACGGACGGGCCGTGAAGGCGAAAGGCTTGGAGGTGAGCGCGCCGACGGGGCAAAGGTCAACGACGTTGCCCTGCAGCTCCGAGGTCATCGCCTGCTCGAGATAGGTGGTGATTTCGGCATCTTCGCCACGGCCGATGAGGCCGAGTTCGGCAATGCCAGCCACTTCCGTGGTGAAACGGACGCAACGCGTGCAGTGGATGCAGCGGTTCATGACCGTCTTGACGAGCGGTCCGATATATTTGTCTTCAACCGCACGCTTGTTTTCCGCGTAACGCGAACCGGCGATACCGAAGGCCATGGCCTGGTCCTGCAGGTCGCATTCGCCGCCCTGGTCGCAGATCGGGCAATCCAGCGGATGGTTGATGAGCAGGAACTCCATCACGCCTTCGCGGGCCTTCTTGACCATCGGCGTGTTGGTGAAAACCTCAGGCAATTCGCCGTTCGGGCCGCCGCGAACGTCGCGCACGCCCATGGCGCAGGAAGCGGCCGGCTTCGGCGGTCCGCCCTTTACCTCGATGAGACACATGCGGCAGTTACCCGCGACCGACAAGCGCTCATGAAAACAAAAGCGCGGAACTTCGGCGCCAGCCTCCTCGCACGCCTGCAACAGCGTGAAATGATCCGGAACCTCGATCTCTTTACCGTCAACCTTGAGCTTTGCCATGGTTCTACTTACGTCCTGTTGCCTGTTCGTCCCATGTCTCACACGGTCCGCAACAAATCCTTAATCACGCCCGGCACTCTTAATCATCTGCCAGGCGCTTCATGGTGTCGCGAGGCCGGAAATTCCGGCTCCGCTCGAAGCCTCAACGCTTATTCAGCGGCTTCCAGAACAGCGCCATCATCCATGGCCCTGTAGGTATATTGGTCGATGCGCTTTTCGATTTCCGGACGGAAATTGCGGATCAGCGCCTGTACCGGCCATGCTGCGGCGTCGCCGAGCGCACAGATGGTGTGGCCTTCGATCTGCTTCGTCACTTCGAACAGCATGTCGATTTCGCGCTTCTGCGCATTGCCCTTGACCATGCGCTCCAGCACGCGCCACATCCAGCCCGTGCCTTCACGGCACGGCGTGCACTGGCCGCAGCTTTCGTGCTTGAAGAAGGCCGCGATGCGAGCGATCGCCTTTATGACGTCGGTGGACTTGTCCATGACGATCATGCCTCCGGTGCCGAAGGAGGATTTCACTTCGCGCATGCCGTCGAAATCCATGATGGCGTCCTTCATGTCCTCACCGCGAACGATGGGGCAGGAAGCGCCGCCGGGGATGACGCCGAGCAGATTGTCCCAGCCGCCACGAATGCCACCGCAATGGTGTTCGATCAGTTCGCGGAAGGACAGGCCGAGCGCGTCTTCGAAGGTGCAGGGACGCTCAACATGGCCGGAGACCATGAACAGCTTGGTGCCGACGTTGTTGGGACGGCCGATGGACGAGAACCAGGCAGCGCCGCGGCGCAGAATGGTCGGGGCAACCGCGATCGATTCAACGTTGTTGACGGTCGTCGGGCAGCCGTAAAGACCCATATTGGCCGGGAACGGCGGCTTCAGACGCGGCTGGCCCTTTTTGCCTTCAAGGCTTTCGAGCAGTGCCGTCTCTTCGCCGCAGATATAGGCGCCCGCGCCGTGATGCACGTAGATGTCGAAATCCCAGCCATTCTTGTTGTTACCGCCGAGCAGACCGGCATCGTAACATTCGTCGATGGCCGCCTGAAGAGCCTCACGTTCGCGCATATATTCGCCGCGAACATAGATGTAAGCGGTGTGCGCGCCCATGGCGAAACCGGCGATCACGCAGCCTTCGATCAGCGTGTGCGGATCGTTGCGCAGGATTTCGCGGTCCTTGCAGGTGCCGGGCTCGGATTCATCGGCGTTAACGACGAGATAATGCGGACGGCCGTCATTTTCCTTCGGCATGAAGGACCACTTGAGACCCGTCGGGAAGCCAGCGCCGCCGCGACCGCGAAGGCCCGAAGCCTTCATCTCGTTGATGATCCAGTCACGGCCCTTTTCGATGATCTGCTTGGTGCCGTCCCAGTGGCCGCGCGCCAGCACGCCTTTCAGAGACTTGTCCTTGAGGCCGTAGAGATTGGTAAAGATGCGATCCTGATCTTTTAACATGCTTCACCTCTTACCGCGGCTTCTTGCCGAAGACCCTGATATACTCGGCTTCGCCACCCTTGGCGAGCGCCTCGGCCTGCTTGACCCAGTCATCACGGCCGATACGGCCCTTGAAATTCAGATATCCATCGACCCAGTCGCATTCGGCCTGCTTCCAGCCGGCGATCTGCGCATAGGTGAAGATGCCGAGCTCGTTCAGCGTACCCTCAATCTTGGGGCCGACGCCGGAAATGAGCTTCAGGTCATCAGGGGCAGCTGGCTTTTCGATGCCTGCCGGACGATCCGCGGAATCCAGCGACGGCTTTGATGCTGCCGCTTCCTTGCCGACCGATTCCTTTTCGCCAGCCTTTGCGTTTTCAGCAGCAGCCTTGGGCTCATTGGCCGGCGTCTTCAGCTTCGGATCGGTTTCCGGCGCATCCGTCTTCGGCTTGGCGGCGTTGGACGGCGGAACCTGTGCGGCATCCGCTGGCACTTCAGCCGGCTTGTCGAGATTGGAACGGTCAGGCTTGATCTCTTCCGTCAGGGTCGTGAGGCCGCCAACGGGGACTGACTGGTGACGGTCGATCTGGGGGCCGGTCTTGACGGTGTCGCCCTTGCCTGCCTCGAAAGCATCGATGATCTCTTCCAGACGCTCGGGCGTCAGGTCTTCATAGGCATCCTTGAAGATGATGACCATCGGCGCGTTGACGCAGGCGCCCTGACATTCCACCTCTTCCCAGGAAAGCGTGCCGCTCTCATTGGTGTGCAGCGGATCGTGATGGATCTTCTTGCGGCAGACATCCATCAGCGCTTCGGAGCCGCGCAGCATGCAGGGCGTGGTGCCGCAGACCTGAACGTGGGCACGCGTGCCGACCGGCTTCAGCTGGAACTGCGTATAGAAGGTCGCAACTTCAAGAACACGGATATAGGCCATGTCCAGCATGTCTGCGACTTTTTCGATGGCGGCGCGGGTAACCCAGCCATCCTGCTCCTGGGCACGCATGAGCAGCGGGATGACCGCTGATTGCTGGCGTCCCTCGGGATATTTCTTGATCGTCTTTTCAGCCCATGCGGTGTTTTCCGCGTTGAAGGCAAATGCCACGGGCTGGAACTGATCTTCGGCTAGTCGACGAACGGACATACTTCCTCACGCCTTTTCAGTTTAACGTCTCACACCGCGATCTCGCCACCGTGACGAATTCGCAGGCATAAGCCGCCTTGTCTTTTTGCATGAACACGATGAACTTGCTGCCATTGGGAACCGAGGCCTTTATCTCGTATCCCGACGACAGAAGCTGCTTGATGGTCGAGGAGCCGCCGCTCGCCAACGATACACCGCCCTCGTCCGTCGCCGTCTGGGCGAAAACGGGGGTGGACATCGCTGCGAGAAAAGCCGGAATGGCCAGCGGCAGACGCATCAGCGGTCGACCTCCCCGAACACGATGTCGAGAGAGCCGAGCACGGCTGTAACGTCGGCAAGCTGATGGCCCTTGCACAGGAAATCCATCGCCTGCAGATGGGCATAGCCCGGAGCGCGGATCTTGCAGCGGTAAGGCTTGTTGGAACCATCGGCAACCACATAGACGCCAAACTCGCCCTTTGGCGCTTCGACGGCGGCGTAAACTTCGCCAGCGGGAACGTGGTAACCTTCGGTGTAGAGCTTGAAGTGGTGGATCAGCGCTTCCATCGAACGCTTCATCTCACCGCGCTTGGGCGGAACCACCTTGCCATCCAGCGAGGAGACCGGGCCGATGCGGTGCTTGCCGGACAAAAGCTCGACGCACTGCTTCATGATCTTCACGGATTCGCGCATTTCCTGCATGCGGATCAGGTAACGATCATAGCAGTCGCCGTTCTTGCCAACAGGGATGTCGAATTCCAGATCGGAATAGCACTCATAAGGCTGCGAACGACGCAAATCCCAGGCAGCGCCGGAACCACGCACCATCACGCCCGTAAAGCCCCAGGCAAAGGCATCTTCCAGCGAGACGACGCCGATATCGACGTTACGCTGCTTATAGATGCGGTTATCCGTCAGGAGGCCCTCGATATTGTCGAGGACGGTGATGAAGGGATCGCACCACTTGCCGATATCGTCAACCAGTTCCGGCGGCAGGTCCTGGTGAACGCCGCCCGGACGGAAATAGGCCGAGTGCATGCGCGCGCCACAGGCGCGCTCATAAAACACCATCAGCTTTTCGCGCTCTTCGAAGCCCCAGACCGGCGGCGTCATCGCGCCCACGTCCATGGCCTGCGTGGTCACGTTCATGATGTGCGAGAGGATGCGGCCGATTTCCGAATAGAGAACGCGGATCAGCTGGCCGCGCATCGGGATTTCGAGGCCGAGCAGCTTTTCGACGGCGAGCGCGAAAGCGTGCTCCTGGTTCATCGGCGCGACGTAGTCGAGACGATCGAAGTAAGGAACGGCCTGCAGATAGGTCTTCGTCTCGATCAGCTTTTCGGTTCCGCGATGCAGAAGACCGATATGCGGATCAACGCGCTCGACGATTTCGCCGTCCAGTTCCAGAACCAGACGCAGCACGCCGTGCGCGGAGGGATGTTCCGGACCGAAGTTGATCGTGAAGTTGCGGACGTTATGCTCAGTCATTCTAGTGCTCCGCCGAGGTGATCATGGCGATGAATTCGGGGCCGGTCATGTTCTGCGTGATCTCAGCGAAGGAATAGCTCGAAGGCTTTTCATCCGTGAAAATCTGCGACGCGAACCTGAAACTGGAAGGGTTGTCAAAAGCCTGCAGCGACACGGCAAAATGCTTGCCATCCTTGGAACGCCACATCAGCGTGCTGCCGCAATTCTTGCAGAAGCAGCGCTCGCCCCACTCCGACGAGGAATAGACGCCGAGGCTCTCTTCGTTTTCGACGGAGATATCAGCGCATTCGACAGCCAGAAACGCGCCGCCGGACCAGCGGCGGCACATGGAGCAATGGCAAACGCCGAATTCGCGGGCGCCGATGACGGCCTCAAGGCCGACGGCGCCGCAAAGACATTGCCCATGTTCTGTCGCGGAGACCTGGCTCATTGCTTGGCCTTTTCGTCGCCAGGAAGAACGTAATCGGTCCCTTCCCAAGGGGAAAGGAAGTCGAAGTTACGGAATTCCTGCTTCAGCTCGACCGGCTCATAAAGCACGCGCTTCAGAACGTCATCGTAACGCACTTCAACAAACCCGGTAACCGGGAAATCCTTGCGCAGCGGGTGGCCTTCGAAACCGTAATCGGTGAGAATGCGGCGAAGGTCCGCATGGCCCTCAAACGGAATGCCATACATGTCCCAGGCTTCACGCTCGAACCATTCCGCACCCATGTAGACGGAGGTCGCAGAAGGAACGCCCTCGTCCTCCTCCACCTGCAGCTTGACGCGGACGCGCAGATTCTGGCGCGGCGACAGCAGGTGATAAACGACATCGAAACGCTTTTCGCGCTGCGGCCAGTCAACGCCGCAGATATCGATGATATTGACGAATCCGCACTGCACATCGTCGCGCAGGAAGGTCAGAAGCGCGATTACGCTTTCAGGCGTCGTGTTCAGCGTCAGCTCGCCATAGGCGATATCGGCCGACACCACGAGTGAACCGCGCGCTTCCTTAACGTAAGCAGCAAGATCGTTGAGAGCTTCGCTCATTCTAAATCCGTCCTTTGCCCTTAGCGCTCGATCGTACCGGTACGCCGGATCTTTTTCTGCAGCAGAAGCACGCCGTAAAGCAGCGCTTCAGCCGTGGGGGGACAGCCCGGAACGTAGATATCCACCGGCACGACGCGATCGCAGCCGCGCACGACGGCGTAGGAATAATGGTAATAACCGCCGCCATTGGCGCAGGAACCCATGGAGATGACGTAACGCGGCTCAGGCATCTGGTCATAGACCTTACGCAGAGCCGGAGCCATCTTGTTGGTCAGCGTGCCGGCGACGATCATCACGTCCGACTGGCGCGGCGAGGCGCGCGGGGCGACACCGAAGCGCTCCATGTCGTAACGCGGACCGGAAGCCTGCATCAGTCCTTCGACGGCGCAGCAGGCGAGACCGAACTGCATCCACATCAGCGAGCCGGTACGGGCCCAGGTGATCAGTTCGTCAGTCGAGGTGACGAGGAAGCCCTTGTCGGCCAGCTCGTCGTTGATTTCCGTGAAGTAGGCATCGTTGCTGCCAACCGGCTTGCCGGTGGAGGGGTCGATGATCCCCTTCGGCTGCGGCGCGACGAGCGTGCTGTTGTTCTGGCTCATGCCCATTCCAGCGCTCCCTTCTTCCACTCATAGATAAAGCCGATGGTGAGAACGAGGAGGAACACCATCATCGACCAGAAACCGAACCAGCCCATCTCACCGAAAGACACCGCCCATGGGAACAGGAACGCGACTTCGAGGTCAAAGATGATGAACAGAATCGACACCAGATAAAAGCGGATATCGAACTTCATGCGGGCATCGTCGAAGGCGTTGAAACCGCACTCGAAAGCAGAGAGCTTTTCCGGGTCCGGCGCCTTGTAAGCGACAGCGAAAGGCGCGATCAGAAGCGCCAGGCCGATGACAAGAGCGATACCGATGAATATTGCGATCGGAATGTAGGAACTGAGGAGTTCAGTCATGGTCTCTTCCCTGCCCGGCCGGGTGCCGGGCCTGCCTTTGTGACCTTAGTCTCAAAGAGCGGACAAATATGTTGCAACGCCAAAGTGGTTAGCGCAGCCGCGCCCTCTCTGCAAGAGTTTAGGCACCATTTCAAGACACCTGCCGCATTGATTGGCAACAATATTGCCGGAATTGACGCAAATTTGGGCCACATTTCCGACCTAAGCCCCTCAAATACAATAATAATCGATTGAAGGACGCAACCGCAAAAAAGTCACACGATTTTTACGCCCAAACGTTGGCGAAGTGACGATATCGGGAAATCGAAACTTGACTAATAAAAGCAGGAAAAATCCCGCGGGAAACGGCCGGAATCAGAGACCGGAATCGCCGAAGACAAAGCCGCGCAGACCGCGCATCGATTGTTCAGATGGAGACATTTCAAGAAGGAGAAATGGCGCGAGTGACGGGGCTCGAACCCGCGACCTCCGGCGTGACAGGCCGGCACTCTAACCGACTGAGCTACACCCGCGCTCCACAGACATTCATCTGCGTTTTTTCCGAGGAACAGGATGGCGCGAGTGACGGGGCTCGAACCCGCGACCTCCGGCGTGACAGGCCGGCACTCTAACCAACTGAGCTACACCCGCTTATCCTGACGGACAGAACCTTGGTTCCGCCGTACGAACCAGCCTCGGCTGTTCGTTGAGCGGCTAACTACGGCGTTCGTGCGGGGGTGTCAAGCAGGTTTCACGACAAAAGAATAAGCTTTTTCATTTTGATCAGGAAAAACCCTGGGGCCTTTTATCGACGCTCCGGCAAATGCCCTGTTTTGCGGGCTTTTCCCAACGAAAACAAAAAACTTGTCCACAGCCAGCCGCTTTATCAACGTCATTTCTACGGGGCCGTCATGACGTCATTGGTTTCTGAATTTACCAAAAAGCCCGCAGTTCCCGGCTTTTTACCCCTCCCCTTCGGTGGAGGGAAAAACCTCCCCGAAAAAAAACAAAAAAACTTCACAAAAGCCCTTGCGGTTTTTTTCCGATCCGAATACATCACGGCCACCGACGCGGCGGACATGATCCGCAAGACGCGAAGGGCGATTAGCTCAGTTGGTAGAGCGCCTCGTTTACACCGAGGATGTCGGGAGTTCGAGTCTCTCATCGCCCACCATTCCTTCTCACAGTGATTTAAAGCAGCCGCGCCGATCGCGGTTTGAACCGTACGCGGTTGCGCTTCACCATGTATGCTTGGCTTCGATGCGCAGCCCCTGCCCTCGGTGGCATGGAAGGGGCCATGGTCGCGCGTTACTGCGGTGTAGAATCACATTTCCCAGTTGCCGCGCCGTGCCAAACCGGGACTTTCGTTTCAGATTCGCACAGCCGCAGCCATCCCTGTTTCACCCCGCAACATACCGAAAAATAAGCAGATTTAGAATTTTTAAAGAGATTTGGGGCATTGTTTTCAGGCCGTTTCATGATGAGCGGTGGAACTGATGGATGAAACCATGTCACTCGACGCGTTTGTTACACTCGCGCTTATTGCGCTGCCTGTTTACATTTTTTTCCGCTGGGTCCAGCAGGATTCGGAGAAACCAGATATTTCCAAAAACAAGAATTCCATGGGGCGGTGATCCGGGCGCTGGGATCGCACCATTATCCCGGACGACCTCCGGAGAGAACTTTCGATCACCGATGCGAAGCGGCAATACCTTTTGAGGGCTTGCATATGACGTATCGTATAAACGCCCGGCATTCAGACCCATACCGCATTAAAAAAGCCGGGCTATGCCCGGCTTTTTCCGTTGCGGCGCTGTCGTGTGCAATCAGTTGATCGCCTTCATCTCGACCTTGAAGAACAGCGTCTCGCCGGAAGAATCATCGACGCCGTCATTATCTGTCACGGCATAGGCCGTTCCCGCCTTGTCGAAGGTGAAGCCTTCCAGCTTGTCGACGACATAGCCGTTGGTCTGGGCCTTGAGGTCCGGCAGGAAGTCATGGGCTTCCTGCTTGGTGACCAGCGGCAATTCGCCACCGATCTCGCCCGGCTTCAGGTCAGCAATCGCCACGCGGTAGAGCTTCTTGATCTTGGCCTTGTCACCGATCTGGTTGTCGCGCTCGACGATATAGACATTGTCGCCCTGTGCGGTGATTTCGGACAGGCCGACCCAACCGGCTTCGGTCTTATCGAGCGGGTAGCGCACGGCGCCCCATTCCTTGGATTTCGGATTATAGGAGACGAGCTTGACGAAGCCCTTCTCGTCGGTGCCCCATTCGCGCTGCACGGCCATCCACAGCGTCGCGTCATCGCCCTTGCCGATCATGGTAACGCCTTCGAAACCGAAGCGGGTATCGCCGGCGAGCAGTTCCTTTGGCAAGGCGATTTCGGCCTTGATTTCGCCCTTGGCATTGACGTTGTAGAGCGCATGCGGAACAAGCTTGGCGCTGTCGCCTTCGGAGGCCAGCCAGAACCCGCCCTTGCCATCCAGCGTGATGCCTTCGATGTCAAGCTTCTGCGCCGCAATGCCGTCGCGCTTGACACGCAGCACGTTGGTGATGGTGGCGGGCTTCTTGGTCGCGTCGATGGTGTAGATCGACGGCTGGTTACCATAGACCGAGTCGGACACGGCATAGAGGATGCCAGGCTTCTCGGCATCGCCTACCAGACCCGAAAGAGCGCCCCAGCCGATAGGCGCACCATCGACAGTGGCGGATACCAGCTGCGGATAGGCCAGCTCGCCCTCGGCGCGTTCATAGATCATGACATGCGAGCGGGCGCCGCCGTCTTCCACCAGATCGGCCTCATTGGCCGTGACGAGGAGGTTGCGCGCGGGGATGGCGACAGCGCCTTCCGGCGAAATGCCTGAAGGCAGGAGCTGCGTTAGCTGCGGCTCTGCGCCGGTATCCTTATAAACAGCGGCAATGGAAGCGCGCTCGGCAAGCACGAAGAAGTACTTTTGACCATCAAAGGTCGCCGTTTCCAGACCCTCCGGCTCGATGCCCTTGGCCTTAGAGCGTTTTTCCGGATAGTGGCCAATGGCCGCTACCGCGTGCTCGAGCAAAGCGCCGGCTTCATAAAGGAGCTTGCCGGTCTTGTCGAAAATGGTGAAGCCGCGTGCACCGCCCTGCCAGTCGCCCTCGTTGGCGATGACGATACGGTCATTGTCCAGCCACTTGACGGCGTCAGGTTCGCGCTTGCGGCCTTCCTGCTTGTCGGTGAATTTCAGCTGGCCATCGGTCTTGGTGTCGATGCCTTCCAGATTGACGGTGCCGGCAGAGAAATGCGTCTTCACCGTGCCGGTCTTGCCGTCGATGATGATGATATGGTTGTTTTCCTGCAGCGTCAGAGCGATCTCGCCATTGGCATTGATCGAGACGAATTCCGGCTCCGGATCCTCAGGGGAAATCTCGGCGAGACCGGTAACGTCGATCTTCTTCAGCGTCGCGCAGTCGGCAACGCCGTCCTTCAGGCCGACGGTGACGAGATAACCGGCTGGCATCTGCGGCAGAGCGCCTTCGTTCACCTCTTCATCACGTTCGTTTTCGATAGCGATGGCGGCAAAGGTTTTATCCGGAGACACCGCGACCGAATCCGGTTGACCGCCGAGATCACAGCTCGCCTCGATCTTCTTGGCAGCGATATCGACAGTCACGAGCTTGCCGGAGGGCTTGGCGCGGTTTTCCGAGGTATTGACGCCGGCGAGAACCTTGAGACCGGCCACGGCAACGGAGGTCGGCTCACCTTCCAGCAGCAATGCGCCGCCGGCCTTGGGAGCCTTGGCATCGGTGATGTCGATGAAGCCAATGCCCCCGAGCGGGCTGTCCGAATAGATCAGCGTCTTACCGTCTTCGCTGGCGGTGATGATTTCAGCCGAGGTCAGGGACTTGGCGTCCTTGTCCGCGGGCAGGTTCTTCGCTACCGGGAAAGAAGCAATGCGGTTAAAAACCGGCTCTGCGGCCGCCGGAAAGGCTGCAGATGTAAGTAGAGCCGCGGTCAAGGCCATCTGAGAAAATCGGAACGCCATTTTATCCCCCTTGGGTCCAGAAATATCCCAAGGCTTCTGCGTCACGGACATGACAGTGGCATGACACTTCATGGCCCGGAATCAAAAAGCCCGGCCGCAAAGGCCGGGCTTTCGTGTTTATGCGCATATTCCGTATATCGAAACGCCGTGTGTCCGGATGGAGGCTACACAGGCACGCCCGACTTTCATTCCATACCATTCGGCATAAACGGCGCCGCTCGAAAGAACTTTCGAAAGGCACGCTCCTTAGACCGGTTGATGGCGTGAGCGCGTCAAAACATGCTTCCTCGTGAACCTGAAAAGCCGCCGCCCGCCGCGGGCGTTACGGCTTTCCGGAAACCTTACGAGTTGACGGCGTCCTTCAGGCCCTTGCCTGCGGAGAACTTCGGAACGTTGCGAGCCGGGATATCGACTTCAGCACCCGTGGAAGGGTTACGGCCCTTGGAGGCTTCACGACGGCTGACGGAGAAGCTGCCAAAGCCGGCGAGGCGGATATCGCCACCGTTCTTCAGTTCGCTCTGTACGGTTTCGAATACGGCATCAACAGCGGAAGCAGCATCTGCCTTCGTGAGACCAGCCTTTTCGGCAACAGCAGAGACGAGCTCGTTCTTGTTCATGTTTCCACCCCTTTCAATGGTTTGAAACGACTCAAATTAAGCCGGCGCAGAATACGTTCGTATCCGCGCGCAGCAACTCAAAAGCGCTGGAATCGCCTGAAAAACAAGGGGTCTGCGGTTTTTTTCACAAAAAAGGCCGACATTTCTGCCGGCCTTCCCCATAATCGTGCCAATTTCGCATCACTTGCGCCGACCTGAAGCCGTATCTTCGTCGTGAAGCCTAACGCATTGAATCTACGCAGGACCTGTCGCGAGCACCGATTCCGGCCCTCGCGACGACGCGTCTCAATGCGCGATGGTCTGGCTGCCGTCATCAACGCCTTCGACCGTTGCGATCACCGGCGTCTCGATGCTGCCATCCCACTCGATGGGCTCCGGCTGGCGGATGAGGGCGTGCTTGATAACCTCGCCCATGCGCGACACCGGAATGATTTCCATCTCGTTCTTCACATTGTCCGGAATCTCCGCCAGATCCTTGGCGTTTTCTTCCGGGATCAGCACCTTCTTGATGCCGCCGCGAAGCGCTGCAAGCAGCTTTTCCTTCAGGCCACCGATCGGCAGAACGCGACCACGAAGCGTGATCTCGCCTGTCATCGCCACGTCCTTCGAGACCGGAATACCGGTCATGATGGAGACGATCGCGGTTGCCATGGCAACACCGGCGGACGGACCGTCCTTCGGGGTTGCCCCTTCCGGAACGTGCACGTGGATGTCGCTCTTGTCGAAGCGCGGCGGCTCGATGCCGAAGTCCACTGCGCGCGAACGGACATAGGATGCCGCCGCCGAAATGGATTCCTTCATCACTTCCTTGAGGTTGCCGGTAACCGTCATGCGGCCCTTGCCCGGCATCATCACCCCTTCGATGGTGAGCAGCTCACCGCCGACTTCCGTCCAGGCAAGACCCGTTACGACACCGACCTGATCCTCGCGCTCGGCCTCGCCGTGGCGGAACCGCGGAACGCCCAGATAATCCGGAACGTTTGCTGCGGTAACCTCAACAGACTTGACCTTGCCCTTGATGATCTCGGTGACAGCCTTGCGCGCCAGCTTCATCAGCTCGCGTTCGAAGCTGCGCACGCCCGCCTCGCGGGTGTACTGCTGGATGACAACCATCAGGGCATCATCGGTGACCGAGAATTCTTCCGGACGCAGGGCATGTTCCTTGATCGCCTTGGGCAGCAGGTGACGCTTTGCGATTTCGCGCTTTTCGTCTTCCGTGTAACCGGCGATGCGGATCACTTCCATACGGTCCATCAGCGGGCCGGGAATGTTCAGCGTGTTGGCCGTGGTCACGAACATCACGTCGGACAGGTCGTATTCCACTTCCAGGTAGTGATCCATGAAGGTGGAGTTCTGTTCCGGATCGAGAACCTCGAGCAGTGCCGACGACGGATCGCCACGGAAATCCATGCCCATCTTGTCGATTTCGTCGAGCAGGAAGAGCGGGTTTGCCTTCTTGGCCTTCTTCATCGACTGAACGATCTTGCCCGGCATGGAGCCGATATAGGTGCGGCGGTGACCGCGGATTTCCGCTTCGTCACGAACGCCACCCAGCGCCATGCGCACATATTCGCGGCCGGTCGCCTTGGCGATCGACTTGGCGAGCGAGGTCTTGCCGACGCCGGGCGGGCCGACGAGGCACAGGATCGGGCCACGGATCTTCGTCGCACGGGCCTGCACGGCCAGATACTCGACGATACGCTCCTTGACCTTGTCCAGACCGAAATGGTCCTGATCCAGGATCTTCTCGGCATTGTTGAGGTCCGCCTTGATCTTGGACTTCTTGCCCCAGGGCAGACCAAGCAGCCAGTCCAGATAGTTGCGCACGACAGTCGCTTCCGCGGACATCGGGCTCATCTGGCGCAGCTTCTTCATTTCCGCTTCGGCCTTTTCCTTGGCCTCCTTGGAAAGCTTTGTCTTGGCGATGCGCTCTTCCAGCTCGGCCATCTCGTCACGGCCGTCCTCGCCGTCGCCGAGCTCCTTCTGGATCGCCTTCATCTGCTCGTTCAGGTAATATTCGCGCTGGGTCTTCTCCATCTGGCGCTTGACGCGCGAGCGGATGCGCTTTTCGACCTGAAGAACGGAAATCTCGCCTTCCATGAAGCCAAGCGCCTTTTCAAGCCGCTGCTTCACGCTGACGGTTTCCAGCATTTCCTGCTTTTCGGTGATCTTGATCGACAGGTGCGAAGCGACCGTGTCGGCGAGCTTCGAGTAATCATCGATCTGACCGGCAGCGCCGACAACCTCGGGCGAAATCTTCTTGTTGAGCTTCACATAGCTCTCGAATTCCGAAACGACCGAACGCGAGAGCGCCTCGATCTCGACCGGATCTTCGGCAGGCTCCTGCAAAGGCGTCGCAGACGCTTCGTAGAAATCCTCGCGACCGGTATAGCTGTCGATCTGGGCGCGGCCCTTGCCTTCCACCAGCACCTTCACGGTGCCATCGGGAAGTTTCAGAAGCTGCAGGACATTGGCGACCGTGCCGACCTTGTGGATGGCTTCAGGCGCCGGATCGTCGTCGCTGGCGTTGATCTGGGTAACAAGCATGATCTGCTTGTCGGAGCCCATGACTTCCTCGAGCGCACGGATGGATTTTTCCCGCCCGACGAACAGGGGAACGATCATATGCGGGAAAACGACAATGTCGCGCAGGGGAAGTACCGGATAGGTACCGCCAGATGCCGCAGACGTGATGTTCGTCATATCATTTCCTTTCCATGGTCCCTTTCGGGACACTTTGCCGAACGTCTTGGGGGCGTCCGGCATATTCATTTCTCGAGACTGAAAGTGGAGTTTCGAAACACCGATTTCAAGTCGTCGGAGCAGACGGCCTTACGCGACGGCAGGACCGTGAAATTCAACAAAACTCAGCGCTGGCTAATACTACCGACATTTCCGGTTATCCTCGAGGGCTCAGGAACCGGGTCGCCGACGAAATTCACATTTCCGTCATATCGCGCTGCAAATCAGTTGTAAGACTTTATCAGCAAAGCGCAATCCGCTCCAAACGCAAAATCGGGCTTCGTCAAGTTAGCCGCAAGTTTCGTAAGACCCATCTAATAGAAAAGGCCCGCACGGATGCGGGCCTCTGATTTCATCAAACATCACAGCAGCCGATTACGCCGAGACGTTGGTCTTTTCTTCCTGACGGTCCGCATAGATGTAGAGTGGACGCGCAACGCCGCTGACGACGTCATTGGAAATGACCACTTCGCGCACGCCCTCCAGCGTCGGCAGTTCGAACATGGTGTCCAGCAGGATCTTTTCCATGATCGAGCGCAGGCCACGGGCACCGGTCTTGCGGGTGATCGCCTTGCGGGCGATTTCGCGCAGCGCGTCCTCGTGGAAGGTCAGCTCGACGTCTTCCATCTCGAACAGGCGCTGGTACTGCTTGACCAGAGCGTTCTTCGGCTCGGACAGGATCTGGATCAGCGCATCTTCATCCAGGTCTTCCAGCGTCGCCAGGACGGGCAGACGGCCGATGAATTCCGGAATGAGGCCGAACTTCACCAGATCTTCCGGCTCCAGCTCGCGCAGCACTTCGCCCACACGACGGTCGTCTTCCGCCTTGACGGTCGCACCGAAGCCGATCGAGGTTTTTTCGCCCCGGGCCGAGATGATCTTGTCGAGGCCGGCAAAAGCGCCGCCGCAGATGAACAGGATGTTGGTCGTGTCCACCTGCAGGAACTCCTGCTGCGGATGCTTGCGGCCGCCCTGCGGCGGAACGGAAGCGACCGTGCCTTCCATGATCTTCAGAAGCGCCTGCTGAACGCCCTCGCCCGATACGTCGCGCGTGATGGACGGGTTGTCCGACTTGCGGGAAATCTTGTCGACTTCGTCGATATAGACGATGCCGCGCTGGGCGCGCTCGACATTGTAATCCGCCGCCTGCAACAGCTTCAGGATGATGTTTTCCACGTCCTCGCCGACATAACCGGCTTCGGTCAGCGTCGTTGCGTCCGCCATGGTGAAGGGAACGTCGATGATGCGGGCGAGCGTCTGGGCAAGATAGGTCTTGCCGCAGCCCGTCGGGCCGACGAGCATGATGTTCGACTTCGCCAGCTCGACATCGCCATTCTTGGAGGCGTGCGCGAGGCGCTTGTAGTGGTTATGAACGGCCACGGACAGGATTTTCTTCGCCTGCTTCTGGCCGATGACGTATTCGTCGAGGATCTTGATGATGTCCTGCGGGGTGGGCACACCCTCGCGCGACTTCACCATAGACGTCTTGTTCTCCTCGCGGATGATGTCCATGCACAATTCGACGCATTCATCGCAGATGAATACCGTCGGTCCGGCAATGAGTTTCCGGACTTCGTGCTGGCTCTTGCCGCAGAATGAACAATAGAGTGTATTCTTAGAGTCGCCGCCGTTGCTGCCGCTGACTTTGCTCATATCTCTTTCCTTCCAGCACGCCGCAGGTCCGTCAAACGGATCGCGGTCAACTTACCGCCCGCAGATACGGCCGCCCTTGGGGTGCATCGCCGTATCCGCCTCGTTTCCCGGGGTACTAACCGTATCAGATACAGGAGCTGATAACCGGCGGCAACGAATTCCCCATTAAACCAAAGGCCGCGTCATAAAAAATCAACATAGCCTTTATATATACTAATATCGCTTTCTGTTCCGGTTGAAAGCCCCGAAATTACTTTTGCGGGGTCAAACAAACGTCAAAAAGCGTCGCGCCTCAATTCGCGACGGCGCCTTCGATTTCCTGGCGCGAGGTCAGGATCTTGTCGATCACGCCCCAGTCCTTCGCCTCGTCTGCATCCATGAAATGGTCGCGATCAAGGGTTTTTTCAACCTCTTCGAGCGTGCGGCCGGTATGCTTCACGTAGACTTCATTGAGGCGGCGCTTCATCTTGATGATGTCGCGGGCGTGGCGTTCGATATCCGAAGCCTGACCCTGGAAGCCGCCCGATGGCTGGTGCACCATGATGCGTGCGTTGGGGGTGGCGAAACGCATTCCCTTTTCACCGGCAGCAAGAAGCAGCGAACCCATGGAGGCAGCCTGGCCGACGCAGAGCGTGGAGACCGCAGGGCGGATAAACTGCATCGTATCGTAGATCGCCATGCCGGCGGTCACGACGCCACCTGGCGAATTGATGTAGAGCGCAATTTCCTTCTTCGGGTTCTCGGCCTCGAGGAACAGCAGCTGCGCGCAGACGAGCGACGCCATCTGGTCTTCCACCGGGCCGGTGAGGAAAATGATGCGTTCCTTGAGAAGACGGGAAAATATGTCGTAGGAGCGTTCGCCGCGATTGGTCTGCTCAACGACCATCGGCACCAGAGCCATGGCGGTATCAACTGGATTTTTCATGTCCGTCCTTTGTCAACTCTGCCCGTTGCGGAAACCGCCCCGGAATCACTTCTAACCTTCATACTCCCTACATAGAGTGTCCCTGCCCCGTACTTCAAGACACGAAGCCGCATATCCTTAACGGCTCAACAGCGTTTGCAGGGCTTCGGAGGCCGGCCGCGGCGGGCTTTTGCACCCGTTCGTCCCGGCCGCAGCCATTTGTCTCCCCGCCATCAATTTTTTACCAAGACTGGCGAGGACCAAAAAAATGTACTTCATGCACAGATATAACTTCTAACCGGCAAGAACTCGTTAGTATTTGCTGCTGATACTGAAAAACGAATTTCGGTTCCCATCGGCGAACAGCCCTATCCGGGCGAAATGGCAGCTCAACAATTCAGCGGGAATAACGCACGTCGTGCGAGCTTCTCCGCTTTTGCCGCATGATGGCGCAGATAGGATTTTGCAATGCTGGATGCAAAGACGAGCACGCTACTATGGGCGGCGGAGACGTTCACCCTTGCCGTGCTTTTGGGAACGCTGTGGCTGCACCGCCCTTCCCGCCGGCACAATCTCTATTTCGCCGCCGGCTTTCTCGCCACCGGCTTCGGCACCGTCATGGTGGCGTTTCGCGGAGATATTTCCAGTTTCCTGTCCATTCAGGTCGGCAACGCGCTGGCGCTTTCCGCCTTCGGCTTCTGGCTCGCGGGCCTCTTGTCCCTGGAGAAGCGCAAGCTCGCTGGCTGGATTGCCATTCCGGCCCTCCTGTGGATCGCCGGAATGTTCGTCCCACCCGTGCGAGAAAACATGGTGGCCCGGATCCTGCTTTATCACGCCAGTGCGGCCACGGGCTATTTCATGCTCGCCGGTGTGCTTCTGGCAAATGGCGAGCGCAGGTCGCGCAGCAGAAAAGTTCTGGCGACGATTCTGATCCTGCAGGCTTTTGCCGGCGCCGTCGTCGCCTCCATTGTCATCCCGGCCAATGCGGCCGCGCCCAACGCCATTCCGCTGACATCGGCGCTCGCTTTTTCCGGCATGCTCGGCTTCACGGCCATCATCATGATCAGCGCCAAGATCATCATGGAGGATACGGAGCTTCGTCTCCACCGGCTCGCCATGACCGATCACCTGACCGGTGTCCTTAACCGGCGTGGTCTGCTGGAGGAGTTCGACCGCATCAAGAAGCGCTCACACGGCTCCAGCCGATATGTCGCGCTTGTTCTCTTCGACATCGACCATTTCAAGAAGATCAATGACAGATACGGCCACCAGTCCGGCGACGCCGTCCTCGTGCATTTCTGTCAAATCGCGCAACGCGCGATCGGCGACCGCGGCCTTTTCGTGAGGATGGGCGGCGAAGAGTTCGCGCTGGTGGCGGAGGTCGAAAGCCCCTCCAGCACCGTCACGCTTGCCGAATCCATCCGTAACAATCTGCTTCTTTCGAAAATCACCTCACGCGGCGAACCCATCAAGGTGACGACCAGCGTCGGCATATCCGAAGCGATGATCAAGGACGCCGAGCTGAATGTGATGATGACCGAGGCCGACCGAGCGCTTTATGCCGCAAAGAAAGCCGGGCGCAATCGGACCGTAATCCACGTAAATTCGGCCAATGTCGTCGTGCCCGCCTCGGACCGTGACGAAAACCCTATGGATAACAATGCCGACCGGCAGGTCGCGGCGCTGAACCGGATATCCGCAATTGCCAGCCGGTGAAGGTGTAACCATTTGGTGACATATGAAGGAACGCCTGCCGCCCTTCCCAAAGCGCCAAGCGCGGAATAAACCATCAGCATGACAGCGACGTTTCCCTTTCTCAAAATCGATTCCGCCACCCGCCACGTTTCACTCGATGCGCGCGACCCAGCTTTTTACAACGATCCGAACCCCGTCTACGCCGCCCTGCACGCGCAATGTCCCACTTTCTACTGGGAAGAGCAGCGGCAATGGTTTTTCACCTCTTATGACCATGTCAGCTCGCTACTGCGCGACCGCCGGTTTGGACGACAGATCCTGCATGTGGCAAGTCGTGAAGAGATCGGCCTGCCAGAGCCGCTTGAGCATGTGAAGCATTTCGACCTGGCCGAGCAGCATTCGCTTCTGGAACTGGAGCCGCCGGAGCATACGCGGCTGCGCACGCTGATCAACCGCGCCTTCGTGTCACGGCATGTCGACAAGATGAAGCCGGAGATCGAGGAACTCGCCAACCGGCTGATTGACGCTTTCGAAGAGAAGGGCGAGACGGAACTGCTTTCCTCCTACGCCGATATCATCCCGGTAACGATGATCGCCCGGATGATCGGCATTCCCGAGGAAATGGGGCCGCAGCTGCTGAAGTGGTCGCATGCCTATGTCGGCATGTACATGTTCAAGCGCACACCGGAAGACGAGCTTCTGGCCGACAGGGCTGCGAAGGAATTTTCGGATTATGTGCGCAGCGTGATCGCCGAGCGGCGGGCCAAGCCTGAGGACGACCTGCTGAGCCACATGATCCATACCGAGCACAAGGGTCAATATCTGACCGACGACGAGCTGGTGTCCACCACCATCGTCCTGCTCAACGCGGGCCATGAAGCGACCGTTCATCAGATCGGCAATTCCGTGCGTATCATTCTGGAGAGCGGGATATCGCCGCAGACCTTGTTCAGCGACGAGGCCGCCACGGAACGCACGGTGGAGGAAACCCTGCGGATCTGCGCGCCGGTGCACATCTTCCAGCGATGGGTTCTGGAGCCGGTCGAGATTGACGGCGTGCAGTTCAAGCGCGGCGACAAGGTGAGCCTGATCCTGGCTGCGGCCAACCTCGATCCGTCAAAATTCCCTGATCCACTGACCTTCCGGCCGGAGCGCAACGAAGGCGCCAATGTCTCCTTCGGCGCCGGCATTCATTTCTGTATCGGCGCGCCATTGGCAAGACTGGAACTGAACCTTGCCCTGCCACTGCTTTTCAAGCGCCTGCCGCGCCTGAAAATTGCCGAGCCGCCCAAGGTCAAGGATGTCTATCATTTCCATGGGCTGGAGCGGCTCGATCTCAGCTGGTAGCGTGTGCAGGCCTTAAATCTGGGCCAGACCGCCATCGACCGAAAGCTCGACGCCGGTGATGTAACTGGCCTTTGAAGAGGCCAGAAACAGAACGGCCTCAGCGATCTCGTCGGGGTCGGCCATCCGGCCGATCGGCGCGGCATCCTTCAGATAAGCCTCGAAACCGGCGATCTTTTCTTCATCAAGCTTCAGGCCGTTTTCCATGATCGGCGTGCGGGTCACGCCCGGGCTAACCGTATTGACGCGGATGCCCCGCGCCTTGAGGTCGTTGGCAAAACTGCGGGCGAATGAGCGAACGGCCGCCTTGGAAGCATTATAGGCGCTCAACCTCTCCAGGCCCTTGTTGCCGACGATCGACCCGGTGAGCACGATCGAGCCGCCATCGCGCAGGACCGGCAGCAATGTCTGCACGGTGTAGAAAACGCCCTTGACGTTGATGTCGAAAATCCGGTCGTACAGCGCCTCGTGGGTATCACCGAGGTCATTGTTCTCGGCGATGCCGGCATTGGCGACGAGCACGTCCACCTTCCGGCCATCGGCTTCAATGCGCGCCTTGAGCCGCTCCAGATCGGAGAGCTTGGCAACATCGGACGCGAAGCCGATCGCCCCCTGCCCGAGCCTGGCGACCGCTGCCTCGAGATTGGCGGTATTGCGGCCTGTCACGTAAACGGCGGAGGCTCCGCCTTCCAGAGCCAATCTCGCGACGGAAAAGCCGATTCCAGTCGACCCACCGGTGACGACCACGACCTGCCCACTGAATAATCCAGACATTGCAAACTCCATGAATGTCGTAATTTCCGAATAACCATAATTCGGTATTTCGGTTTTATTGAAATATTGAAGCTTGTCAATCCATGTGCTAGAGGCGGTCCATGGCTCAGTTTTTTCATCCCGCACGCGAAGACATTTCGCTCACGGCCGTGCTCGCCGCTCTTGGCGAACCGGCACGCATGGGCATCATCCGAAAATTATGGGGCTCCGAGACCGGACAGAATTGTGGAGCCGCAGCACCCTGCCAGGACATGCCGCGTTCAACCCTTTCCAGCCATATGCGGATCCTGCGGGAGGCAGGCTTGATTCGAACCCACAAACAGGGTGTCGAGAATATCAGCGTCGTCCGTGTCGACGATTTGGAAGCCCGCTTTCCCGGGCTCCTTCAATCCATCATCTCGTTCGACCAGCTATAGCGTGACCGAGCGGATTTCCGCCGTCACAGCCTGATGACATAGTCTTTTCGTGTTGTCTCCACGACTTCCCAGGTGCCGGTAAAGCCGGGCCGCAGCACAAGCCTGTCGCCCGGTCTGAGGTCACGCGGGGGCCCGCCATCCTCGGTCAGGATGGAATGGCCCTCGAGGATGCTGAAATATTCCCATTCGTCATAGACGACACGCCATTTTCCGGGTGTGGATTGCCAGATGCCGGCATAAATTCCGCCCTGCGCTTCCTCCAGATTCCATGTGGTGAATTTGGGGTCGCCGGAGATCAATCGCTCCGGCGCTGGCGCACCATGCTCTGCTTCGAGGGGAGCATCTTCGAATGTCAGTAGGTTGCTCATCGCGACGCCGACCTCTCAGACTTTTGCAAGCGATTGTTCAAGATCGGCAATGATGTCGTTGACATCCTCGATTCCGACGGACAGACGCACCACATCCGGACCGGCGCCGGCCGCCGTCTGCTGCTCCGGCGTCAGCTGGGCATGGGTGGTGGAAGCCGGGTGGATGACAAGCGAGCGCGTGTCACCGATATTGGCGAGATGGGAGAATAGCTGCAGCCCTTCGACCAGTGCCTTGCCGGCCGCATAACCGCCCTTGACGCCAAATGTAAAGACCGAACCCGCGCCCTTCGGCGAGTAACGCTGCTGGAGGGCGTGATTGTCGCTTTCCTCCAGGCCGGCATAATTCACCCAGCCGACCTTGGGATGTGCCTTAAGCCATTTGGCGACGGCAAGCGCATTGTCTGAATGGCGTTGAACGCGCAGCGGCAGGGTCTCAATTCCCGTGAGAATGAGGAAGGCGTTGAAGGGCGAAATCGCCGGGCCGAGATCGCGCAGGCCAAGCACGCGGCAGGCGATGGCAAAGGCGAAATTACCGAAAGTCTGGTGGAGCACGACGCCGGAATATTCGGGCCGGGGCTGTGACAGGGCCGGAAACCGGTCAGTTGCCGACCAGTCGAAGGTTCCGCCGTCAACGATGATGCCGCCCATGGAATTACCGTGGCCTCCGAGGAATTTCGTCAGCGAGTGCAGTACGATGTCTGCACCGTGTTCCAGCGGTCGCAGCAGATATGGGCTTGCCATCGTGTTGTCGACGATCAGCGGCAGGCCGTGCCGATGGGCAACTTCGGCAATTGCGGCGATATCCACAAAGGTGCCGCCTGGATTTGCAAGGCTTTCTATGAAGACGGCGCGCGTGCGCTCATCGATCTGCTGTTCGAAACTGGCGGGATCGGTGGCGTCGGCCCAGCGAACCTGCCAGTCGAAACCTTTGAAGGCGTGGCCGAACTGGTTGATCGATCCGCCGTAAAGCTGACGGGCGGCGATGAAATTGTCGCCGGACTGCAGCAGCGTATGAAAAACCAGCAATTGTGCGGCGTGGCCGGAGGCGACGGCAAGCGCTGCGGTACCACCCTCAAGCGCGGCCACACGCTCTTCCAGAACCGCCTGAGTGGGGTTCATGATGCGGGTGTAGATATTGCCGAACTCTTTCAGCCCAAACAGGGCGGCGGCATGATCCGCATCACGGAAAGCGTAGGCCGTCGTCTGATAGATGGGTGTCGCCCGTGCGCCGGTCGTAGGATCAGGCTGTGCGCCCGCATGGATGGCCAGCGTTGAAAAACCGGGATTGCTGCTCGGCATGATGTTTCCTCCAATGGAATTCTGGAGGGATCATAATGCCTTGACGCCAAATGATAAGCCCAATCCGTACCAACTATCGTGCGATATTGAGACGCGGATACTCAATTGCCGGGCAACGGTTCATCACCACGTCAATGCCATAAGCCTCGGCCTTGGCGGCGGCATTATCGTCCCGCACGGATAGCTGACCCCAGATCACCTTTGGGCGTTGCGGCAGCAAGATCGCCTCGTCGACAATCGCGGAAAGATATTCCGGCGCACGAAACACATCGATCATATCAACAGCCTCGGGAATATCGGCCAGCCGGGCATAGACCGCCTGTCCCAGTATCTCCTTGCCCGCCTGACCCGGATTGACCGGAAACACGCGATAGCCCTTGGACAGCAGGAAGCGCATGACGCCATGGCTCGGCCGATCCGGATTGGGCGAAGCTCCCAGCAGGGCGATGGTTTCGACATTCGCCAGGATTTTCCTGAGGTAATCCGCTTCGTAAGTATCATGCTGCATGTCAACTTATTCCTTTGGCATACCACCTGATCCAGAGAGGCGCAGGCGTCTGGAGCGTTGCTTCAATGCCCACCAGCCTCTCCTCTCCCGCATGGTTCCAGCGCCGGCAACCTTCACGCCGTTTCATGCGATGCCATTCTCATCTGGGACGCTCCGGTCTTCTCCGGAACCCCGAAAGCGCAACAAACAATATCTCCGCCGGATCGGCACTCTGCAACCCCGTTTTCATCCACGCAAAATGATTTCACAAAATCGCGCACACACCGGATGTATTGAGTATTTTCATCCACTTTTCAAAAATTGCGCCGAACGGCCATCGAAACAGGGGAAAACAACATTAGCGTGCATTCCATGCGCTCTTCGTCTCCTGTTTGTTTTCATTCCGTTCACCGGTTATTTAGCCGCGACTAATTTTCAAAAAGTTATTTCGTAAACCAACCATTCTATAAGTCTGCAACGTTATAGTGGAGTTTCGATGGGGATTCTGAAATTTATTTTCATTGATGATCATACGATTTTAGTCGCCCGCACGCTCATTTGAAACGCCAGGCGCAATACCGACAACTGGGATAAATGGTGTGCTCTGTCATTTTTCAAGGAAATCCGCAGCGCGAGGCAGAGCCGCAAGCCGTGCATCAGACGTTATTTTCCGGATTAAATCAGAAGCAGGAAAGCGTGTCTCATGCGCGATATTGGATCTCGTTTTTTCATGACGCATAGAAATCAAAAATTTGACGCGTGTCATAATCCATAAAAACAAGCCCGTAGGCACGGGATTGGGGACGACCTCGGCGAGGCAATTGAAAGCGTACACCTACCCGTCCGGAAAATGACTTCCAGTTTCTGAGGCCAATGCTGTAGATTGCCCGAAAAGCCCGCGAGCGAGTCTCTGACTGTGACATTCGACATTCTTATTCTGGTGCTTCTGGGCGCAATGCTGCATGCCGGATGGAATGCGCTGGTCAAATCCGGTTCCGATAAATCGCTGGACGCCTCGTTGATTGCGGCGGGGGCTGCAGCCTGTTCGCTGCCGTTTCTGCCTTTCCTGCCGTTTCCCTCGCCAGTCGCCATTCCCTTCCTGATCGCCTCAGCCGTCCTGCAATTCGCTTATTTCCGCCTTGTCGCCGCCGCCTATACGATCGGCGACATCGGCCTTGTCTATCCCGTCATGCGCGGCGTGGCACCCTTGATCGTGGCGGCGACGAGCAGCCTGTTCCTGAGCGAGATTTTGAGCCCGCTGGCGATTGCGGGCATCGGCGTCATCTCCGCGGGGATCCTGACGCTTGCTTTCGAGGCAAGGCGCGGGGGCGGAAAGGCGATCATGGTCGCCCTGCTCAACGCTTTCGTGATTGCATCCTACACCTTCGTCGACGGTGTCGGCGCAAGGCTTTCCGGCAACGCCATCTCATACACGCTCTGGATGTCTCTGCTGCCACCCGTGCTGCTGTTCGGTTTCGCGTTTTACCAGCGGGGCGCTGGCCCCGTCGTCCAGCATGTCCGGCGCAACTGGTGGCGTGGCCTTATCGGTGGCGGCGGCTCCATACTCTCCTATGGGCTGGCGCTCTACGCCATGACCAAAGCGCCTGTTGCCGTCGTCGCAGCACTCCGGGAAACCTCCATTCTTTTCGCGCTGGTGATATCAGTGGTGATCCTGAAAGAACGCGCCAGCATCTGGCGCTACCTTGCCGGAGGCATCATTGCAGCGGGCGTTCTGGTGATGCGGCTGGGGTAAAACGAGGTCAGATGATGGGGTAAAATAATACCCCATCACCAACCGTTTGTTTTTACTTGGTTATTTTTGCGACCTCCAAAATCGATCATATTGACGCTTTCGTTCGCGCACCGTATAAGCGCGCCAGATCGGATTCCAGCCGGAATAGGGTCATTTGCGGTAGCCCTTATCGGCAACCAAACCAAGCAACAAGAAACGCCCGTATGCTCTTCATGAAGAGGATGACGGGTCCACGTTAGAAAGTGAAATTCATGTCTACTTTCGTTCAGAAGCCCGCTGAGGTGGAGAAGAAGTGGGTCATCATCGACGCCGAAGGCCTCGTTGTTGGTCGCCTCGCCACCATCGTTGCAACCCGCCTGCGCGGCAAGCACAAGGCTACCTACACCCCCCACGTTGATGATGGCGACAACGTCATCGTCATCAATGCGGAAAAGGTTGCCCTCACCGGCAAGAAGTATTCCGACAAGAAGTACTACTGGCACACCGGTCACCCGGGTGGCATCAAGGAGCGTACGGCTCGCCAGATCATCGAAGGCCGCTTCCCGGAGCGCGTCGTTGAAAAGGCCGTCGAGCGCATGATCCCGCGCGGTCCGCTCGGCCGTCGTCAGATGAAGAACCTGCGCGTTTACGCCGGTTCCAACCACCCGCACGAAGCACAGCAGCCGGTCGTTCTCGACGTTGCCGCGCTCAACAAGAAGAACGTAAGGAGCGCCTGATAATGGCCGATCTTTCCTCTCTGAAAGACCTCGCCCCGGCTTCGGAAGCTTCGGCTCCCGTGCATGTCCGCAAGGTTGATACCCTCGGCCGCTCCTACGCGACCGGCAAGCGCAAGAACGCCGTAGCCCGCGTATGGGTCAAGGCGGGTTCTGGCAAGATCATCATCAACGGCCGCGATTTCACCACGTATTTCGCACGTCCGGTTCTGCAGATGATCCTCCAGCAGCCGATCGTTGCCGCTGCCCGCACGGGTCAGTTCGACATCATCGCCACCGTTGCCGGTGGTGGTCTGTCCGGTCAGGCCGGCGCCGTTCGTCACGGTCTGTCCAAGGCCCTCACCTACTTCGAACCGGGCCTGCGCTCCGTTCTGAAGAAGGGTGGCTTCCTGACCCGCGACAGCCGCGTTGTCGAGCGTAAGAAGTACGGTAAGGCCAAGGCCCGCCGTTCGTTCCAGTTCTCGAAGCGCTAATCGCTTCCAGGAACGGTTCGTTCAGAACTTCGAAAGGCGGGGCTTCGGCTTCGCCTTTTTTCATGGCCTCCTCCCTTGTTTTTTCATCGGGAAGACAGCAACCTCGGCGCAAATCGCAATGGGGTGATCAATGCCGGCCAAAACCATCGACCATGCCTTCACCGCAATGTCCCTGACATCGGCCGCCACGGACCCGACCCATGCCGGTGTCCTCTCCTTCATGCGGCGCAAATATACCAAGAACCTCAAAGGCGTTTCGACTGCCGTGTGGGGTATTCCCTTCGACGCGGCGACCTCCAACCGTCCCGGCGCACGTTTCGGGCCCCAGGCGATCCGCCGCGCCTCGGCGATTTTCGATAATGATCCGCAATATCCTTTCGCGCGCGATCTCTTCGTCCATATGCCGACCATTGATTATGGCGACTGCCTGCTTGACTACGGCAACCACTGGAAAACGCCTGACACGATCGAAAAGGAAGCGCGCAGGATCATCTCCAAGACGGATTACCTGCTGACGCTCGGCGGCGATCATTTCATCACCTGGCCAGTGCTGAAAGCGCATGTGGCCAAGCACGGCCCACTCGCGCTGGTGCAGTTCGACGCGCATCAGGATACATGGTTCGACGATGGCAAGCGCATCGACCACGGCTCCTTCGTGGCCCGCGCCGTGCGCGACGGGCTGATCGATGCCGACCGCTCGATCCAGATCGGCATCCGCACCCACGCGCCTGACGATTTCGGCATCCGCATTCTTCACGGTTACGAGGTGGAGGACATGCGGGCCAGCGATATCGCGTCGCTGATCGTCAAGCACACGGGCGGTATGCCCACCTATCTCACCTTCGATATCGATTGCCTCGATCCCGCCTTCGCGCCGGGAACCGGCACACCCGTCGCCGGCGGGCCGACCAGCGCTAAAATTCTCTCCGTTTTGCGTGGGCTTGGCCAGCTCGATATTCGCGGCTCCGACGTTGTGGAGGTGGCACCCGCCTACGACCATGCGGATATTACCGCCATTGCCGGAGCGACCGTTGCGATGTATATGCTTGGCCTGCGTGCCGAACGGCTGGCCAAGGCTGGCTGACAAAGACGACGGCACTTGCCAAACTGATTCCGACTACCCTCGCAACCCTCTGAAAAGTCAGGACAAGGACATGACAGCGAAGATCTTCATCGATGGCGAACACGGCACCACGGGTCTGCAGATCCGCACGCGCCTTGCCGGTCGCCGCGATATCGAGCTGCTGTCCATTCCGGAAGCCGAGCGCCGCAATGCGGCGATGCGCGAGGATATGCTCAATAGCGCCGACATTTCGATCCTCTGCCTGCCGGACGACGCGTCCCGGGAAGCGGTTTCCATGGTGGCTGGCAACAATAATGTCCGCATCATAGATACCTCCACCGCTTATCGCGTTCATCAGGACTGGGCTTACGGTTTTGCCGAAATGGATAAGGACCAGGGCGAGAAGGTTCGCTCTGCCCGTCTCGTCGCCAATCCCGGCTGCTATCCGACTGGTGCGATCGCCCTTATTCGCCCGCTGCGGGCCGCTGGCCTCCTGCCCGACGGTTATCCTGTCAGCGTCAATGCGGTCTCCGGCTATACTGGCGGCGGCAAGCAGATGATTGCGCAAATGGAAGACCAGAGCCGCGACGACGCCATCAGTGCCAATAATTTCCTTTATGGCCTGACGCTCAAGCACAAGCATGTGCCTGAAATGACCATTCACGGCCAGCTTGACCGCGCGCCGCTGTTTTCGCCCTCCGTAGGTCGCTTCCCGCAGGGCATGATCGTCCAGGTGCCGCTGTTCGCCGCCGACCTTAAGGAAGGCACTGATATCGAAACGATCCATGCGGCACTCACCGCCCATTACGCCGGGCAGGATATCGTCAGCGTCGTGCCTCTGGCCGAGAGCAAGGGGTTGGCGCGTATCGATGCCGAGGAATTGGCTGGCAAGGATACGATGAAGCTCTTCGTCTTCGGCACCGAGGGCGGCGAGCATATCAACCTCGTCGCGTTGCTCGACAATCTCGGCAAGGGTGCCTCCGGTGCTGCCGTGCAGAACATGGAACTGATGCTTTCCGCATGAGACGTTGCTCGTGACCATGACCACGCCCTCTTTTCCGGCCTCGTGGAATATCGAGGCCGTAAAGCAGATTGCGGATACGCCTGCCGGGGTGGTCTACGAGCTTGTGCGCGATGACGGTTCCCTTGCGGTCGCCAAGGTTCTGAAGAAGAAAGTATTGACGGACAGCCTTCGCGGCGCGGATTTCATCGAATGGCGCGCCGGGATCGGCTGCGTGGAGTTGCTTGACCGCTCCGATGATATTCTTCTGATGGAACATGCTGGCACGGAGACCCTGCGCGACGTGCTGTTCCGCGACGGTGACGACGATTCCACCACGGAAATCGCAGCGGAAGTCCTGCTTCGATATCACCAGCCGTCCGAGCAGCCGCCGCCCTCAAGTCTGCTGACGCTGCCTCTCTATTTCGAAAGTCTGTTCCGCAAGGCCGAACAGGATCGTTCCGACGGCATCGACAGCGCCTATATCGAGGCCGCCACGCTTGCGCAGGAACTGATCGGCCAGCAGCGGGATATCAAGCCGCTGCATGGCGATCTGCACCATGAGAATATCATGCGCAGCGATCGCGGCTGGATCATCATCGATCCCGCTGGCCTGATCGGCGATGCGGCGCTCGATGTCGCCAACATGTTCTCCAATCCGCTCGACCGTTTTGACCTCACCCGCAGCGAAGCGCGCATCGCCTCCATGGCGGCGATTTTTGCGAAGGCTCTCCAACGGGACGAACGGCTATTGCTGCAATATGCCTTTGCCTATGGCTGCCTTTCTGCCGCGTGGCATGAAGAGGACGAAAATGCGGAAGAACGCGACAACGAACTCGCTGTCGCGGCAACCATTAAGGCCGTCCTGAAACAGTTCTGAGCGAGTTCAGTCCCTGACTTCAACCGCAACTGGCGGCGGATATTCTCCAATGAATCCGCGCCAGTGGGCAACCGCAAAACCGAGCACGACCAGCGCCATGCCCTGATGGGCGAGCGCGACATGAATATCCACATGCATGAGCAGCGTGGTTACTCCCAGCGCCGCCTGAATGCAGACGAGCACGAAGAACAGCACCGAGCGGCGGGCGTGCGGCGTACCGGGCAAGGCGCGCGCCATCGATGCCATATGCCACAGCGTGGCGGCAAACAGCGTATAGGCGCCCAGGCGGTGAATGAACTGCACCGTCTTGGGGTTTTCGAAGAGGTTGATCCACCAGGGCTGCTGCAGGAAGAGATCGCCCGGCACCAGCGAACCATCCATCAGCGGCCACGTATTATAGGACAGGCCGGCATTCAACCCCGCCACCAACGCGCCGAGATAGATCTGGAAGAGACAGAGCACCGTCAACAGCGCGGCAAAGCCCCTGCCCGTCTTTTCGTCGGTGGCCTCGGGGGAATGATGGGACAGGCCGCGCAAAATCCACATGCAGCCCGCAAAGATGAGGCAGGCGATGGTCAGATGTGTGGCAAGACGATATTGCGAGACATCCGTGCGGTTGACGAGGCCGGAAGAGACCATCCACCAGCCGATGAAGCCCTGGAAGCCGCCAAGCGCCAGTAGACCGACCAGTGGTAGCCGGAGGCGCTTTTCGACGCGGCCTGTCAGCCAGAAGAAGGCGAGCGGCAAAGCGAAGATGAGGCCGATGGCGCGGGCAAGCAGGCGATGCGCCCATTCCCACCAGAAGATCGTCTTGAACTCGTCGAGCGACATGCCCTTGTTGATTTCCTGATATTGCGGAATGCGCTTGTAGAGCTGGAACTCCTCTTCCCACTCCGCAACGGAGAGCGGCGGTATCGCGCCATGGATCGGTTTCCATTCGGTAATCGACAGGCCGGATTCGGTCAGGCGGGTTGCGCCACCAACGAGCACCAGACAGAAGAGTGTGAAAAGCACGAGGCGCAGCCAGACGCGCAGCAGGCGGCGGTCCTTTTCCTGCTTCTGCAGGGCAGCCTGCACCACCATTTCCGCGGAACCATTGGCCATCGTCATGCCGCTCGAACTCATCTTTCAGTCTCCTTCATACAGCCATGTTGATTAGCCCCAACCGGCACCACAAAACAAGGCCTCAGGGTTTGCGGCATCCGGTCGCGGCGCTATAGTCATGCACCTGTTCAATCACGGAAGATTTCATGCACCCTCGCCTCAGATCGCTTATCGGCACCATCGTCATCATCTGCCTCGTCGTCGTTTACGCCGTGGTGGCGACGGCCATTGCATCGGCGGCGCTGGCGCAATCGCCCTGGTGGGTGCATCTCGCTTATTTCGTGCTGACAGGAATTTTGTGGATTTTGCCGGCGATGCTGATCATCAAATGGATGGCCGGGCCAAAAAGACAGGGCTAATGCGGGACCACCGCGTGACACCTTAAGGTCGCAATTTTATAAACCGATTGTTTGCCGCTCAAAGATATAGTCCGACCGAAACAACCGGAGAGAGTGGATGGCGGCTGAGGGGCCGGTCTTTACCAGCGACGAGCAAGCGCCGACCGCCGTGCAAAACGAGCGGCGGGGCGCTGACCGTCTGTCGGTCGATCTCGTCGATGACGCTTCCACCATCCATGTCGATTGGAAGCGGCTGGAAAACGATCCGCTCAACTCCCTGCATCAGGGTTTTGGGTGGTGCTCCATCTGGGCACAAACGCAGGACAGCGCGCTCCTGACGCTTCGCGGCCGGCAGGGCGGCAAGACGATCTTCCTGCTTCCGCTTGAAATCGTGTTGGAGGGTGGCATTCGCAAGGCGCGTTTCCCCGGCGGCCGTTTCAACAATATCAATACCGGGCTTTTCGACCCCTCCTTTGCCGAACAGGCCGGAGAGGAAATCGCGGCGGCGATTGCCCGCGAGGCGCGGAAGCTGCTGCATGGCCGGGCCGACATTCTGGCTTTGCAGAACATACCGCTGACGTGGCGCGGCAGGACCAACCCCCTGTCGCATCTAGCTTCGGTCGAAAACCAGAATCCGGCCTTCCAGCTTCCGTTGCTCGAAAGTTTCGAGGCCACGCTCCGGCAGGTCAATGCCAAGAGACGGCGGAAGAAATTCCGGATCCAGAGCCGGAGAACCGAGGAAATGGGCGGTTACAGCCATGTGATCGCGCATTCTCCACAGGAAAGATGTGAATTATTGCAGGCCTTCTTTCGGCAGAAAGCCGCCCGTTTTGCATCGCAGGGCATTCCGGATGTCTTTCGCGACCAATCGGTAAAGGATTTTTTTTACGACCTGGCCAATGTTCCCGAGACGGGCACAGACAGTCTGCTGGAGCTGCATGCCATTCGCCTGCACGGCGAGAACGAGGGCGTCATCGCCGCAATAGCCGGTCTTTCGCGCAAGCAGGACCACATCATCTGCCAGTTCGGTTCGATCGATGAATCCGTTTCGGAACTCAGCCCCGGAGAATTGCTGTTCTGGCTTATGATTGAAAGGGCGTGCCACCAAAGGGCTGCGATCTTCGATTTCGGGGTCGGCGACCAGCTCTACAAGCGCAGCTGGTGCCCGCTTTTCACCGTGCAGCACGATATATTCCTGCCGATAACGGTGAAAGGTCGCGTCGCCGCAGCAGCCTATGTCGCGATCGCCCGAACGAAAAGCCTGATCAAATCCAATCCGGCTCTCTATGCGCTCATTCAGCGTTTCCGCGCCGGCCGGCCGACAGCAGCTTCGACAAGGGGTCTCGACTGAACAGCCGGTCAGGCCGCGCTCAGGTGGTCCGGCTTTCGCATGCCGGTCATCGGCAGAGCCTGCTCGTAGCCATGAGCAACCAGTTCTTCGAGCGTTTTCTCCAGCATCTCCCCGTCCTTGTCTGGAACCGAGACAATGATTTCTGCCGGCAGATTGCGCAGCATTTTTTCGAGGCTCGAAATCTGCACCGCTCCACACTCCACAAGCACCGTGTCGTAAGCGTCGGAAAGCGCACCGAGGATCATCGTCAGGCGGTCCAGAGCACGCATCGCCTCGCGGGGCTGCGCATTGCCGCGTGGAACGATATGCGCATCTGACAGACGGTCGCCGTGAATGGTTTCACCGAAGGCGGCCGCTCCTGCCAGAAGGTCCATGACACCGGGAAGTCCGGCCTCGGGCGACATCAGCCGTGTCGGGCAGGCGGATGCCGTCATGTCGACGAGAACGACCGAACGCCCCATTTCAGACAATGCGCGCGCCAGCATGACGCTCGTGGTCGAACCGCTGTCACCGGCCGGAGATACAATGGCGGCGACGGGTTTGGCGAGCCGTGTGGACAGAAAGCCCGCCACGGCGTCGATCGAAAAGTCACTGGCGGCATCGGCATCCTCATCCACCACCGCCTCTTTCGCAGCCGCGACATCTTCTGCCGCCAATACCGGCGGCATGGCAGTGGCTGCGGGCGGGTCACGCCGTTTCTCTTCTACGGCGACGGGCTGTTGTGCCGCAACCGGCATGGCGCGGACGCCCGGCGCCACATTTTCAGCAGGTGCCGGCGCCGGCTGCTCAGGCGCATCCGTCGTCTCATCCGCTTCAACCGGCCCGCGTGCAGGTGGTGGCGGATCGGAAAGTGGTGGAACCTGACTTCTTCCGACCGGTTTCAGCGCCCTACCCGTAAAGAGTTCCACCAGCATGACGACAATGCAGGACAGCAGAAATGCTGCGAGCGTGACAACGATGGTGATGGCACCGGTTTTCGGGAAATAGGGTTCGCGTGGCTCAACTGCCGTCGAAATCACACGCGCATCGGCCGGCGTGGAATCCGCAGAGCCAGCCCTCGACGTCGCCTCGCGATAGCGGGCGAGATAGGTTTCCAGAAGCTGCCTCTGCGCGGATGCTTCCCGCTCCAGGTCGTTAAGGCCCACCTGCTGCTCACCGGCACGCACGCTTTCCGATTTCAGCACGTTCAGTTGCTGCACCAGTTGCCGCTCCCGAAGGCGTGAGACATTGGCCTCATTTTCGAGACTTGCCAGCACCTTGCGGGTTTCCTCCTGAATTTGCCTTTCGATGCCATCGAGCTGGTTGCGCAGCGCCCTTATGCGGGGGTGGCCTTCCAGCAGCGAAGACGAAAGATCGGAAATCTGGCTGCGGATGTTGGTTTCGTTTTCCTTCAGCCTCTGGATGGTGGGAGAAGCGACGACATCGGGAAAGGTATCGAGAGGACGACCGCTGGCAAGCGCGTTGCGCACGCCTTCTGCGCGCGCCTCCGCATTGGCGCGCTCGCCGCGGATACGGCCGAGTTCCGTGGAGATGTCGCTCAGCTGACGTGTGGCGAGCGTTTCGCCCTGCCCGGCCGACAAAAGATCGGAGGAGGCACGATAATCCGCGACCTTCTTGTCCGCCTCCCGCACCTTTTCGCGCAGCGTGGCTATTTCCGGCTCAAGCCAGCGCGCTGCTTCCGTGCTGGTATCGAGCTTCGCGCCGCTTTGCAGCGCGAGATAGGCCTTCATCATCTCGTTCGGGATGGCCGCAGCGAGCTTCGGGTCCTCTGAAGAAAACTCGACCGTGATGACACGAGAACTCTCGACCTGATAGACCTGCAATTTCTCGCGGAACGCCTTCAGCACCCGCTCTTCAGGCAGAACCTGAAGTGGATCCTTCTTGACGCCGACGGCAACCAGCAGGCTCGAAACCAGCGAAGGATGCGCCTCCGGATCGAATTCCTCGAGTTCATAGAGCTTCATGTCCCTGGCGACCTGCTTGATGAGGTCGACGGACTGCAGGATCTGCACCTGGCTGGATACTGTCAGTTCGTCCAGCACTGGCTCGGCCGGCGCGTTGGACTGCTGGGAAGCGCCAAAGGAAGCAGCACGGGATTCAATGAGCACGCGCGCCTCGCCCTTATAGGCGGGCGACATCATGCTGGAAACGACAAAGGCGGCGCCGCCGGCCAGCAGCGTTATGGCCGCGATTCTTCCCCGACGCCGCCATATGGCCGCGACGAGTTGCGCAAGATCAATATCCACATCCCTGTCGTCAATGCGATCGCCGTTCATACGGGCTCCGTAACCGAGATAAACCTCGGGCGCTCAAATAAAGATGGTCAATTTTCGCGAAGTTTAAGTCTTGCGGGTAACACAACCGTTAATCACCGAGACTCCGACGAAATAAAGCCGATATTACCGGGCCTGACGCTGCGCGTTTACCGTGCATTAACCCTAACAGAACGATAAGAATGATCAAAGTTCGACTCGGAGCCAGATGAGATGCCGCTCGCCGGATCACGACATGTCACCGCACTGACGTTTGCCGTTCTGACGGCCCTTTCCGGCTGTTCGGCCTATCAGCCTGCGCCGCGGTCATTCAATGAGGCCGCACTGCAACCCTATCACGTCGACAGCGGCGACAGACTGCGTATCAACGTGTTCGAACAGGCCGGGCTGACAAATACCTATACGGTCGATCAGGCGGGCTATGTCGCCTTCCCTCTCGTCGGCCAGGTGCCCGCGCGGGGCAAGACGCTGCCACAGCTGGAAGCCGCGATCGCGGCCAAGCTTCGGCAGGGATATCTGCGCGATCCCGATGTCACGATCGAGATAGATCGTTATCGCCCCGTCTTCATCATGGGCGAAGTGGGCCGTCCTGGCCAATATTCCTATGTGCCGGGCATGACGGTGCAGAACGCCATCGCCATTGCCGGCGGCTTCAGCCCGCGCGCCAATCAGGCAGATGTCGACGTCACCCGCAAGATAAACGCGGAAGTGATGACGGGCCGGATCGGTATCACCGCACCCATTCTTGCGGGTGATACCGTCTATGTACGTGAACGCTTCTTCTGAAAGGGGCGCGGCGAACGTGTCGGACGACGGCCCTCCCCTGCGCATCATTCACTGTTTTCGTTCGCCGGTGGGCGGCGTTTTCCGCCATGTGCGTGATCTTATCGAGGAACATGTCAGGCAGGGCCACAAGGTTGGCATCGTCTGCGACAGTTCCACCGGCGGCGCGCATGAGGAGAGGCTTTTCGCGCAGATTGCGCCGATGCTGGAGCTCGGCCTGACGCGCCTGCCCATCCGGCGCTCCATTACCCCGGGCGATCTGCTGGCGCTTTGGAAAGCCTACAAACACATCAAAAGTTTGCGGCCGGACATTCTGCACGGGCACAGCGCCAAGGGTGGCGCTTTGGCCCGGCTGATCGGCTCATTGCTGCGGGCGAACAGGTATCGCGTAGCCCGCCTCTATTCACCGCACGGCGGAAGCCTGCATTATGCCCGCAACACCCTGAAAGGACAGCTCTTCCTGCGGCTGGAGCGGTTTCAGGAACGGTTCACCGATGCGCTCTGTTTCGTCTGCAAGTTCGAGCAGGCGGCCTATGAAGCCAAGGTTGGCAAACCGCGCACCCGTACCGCGATGATCTATAACGGCGTACAGGAAAACGAGTTCGAACCCGTCCCCGCGCAAGAGGGCGCGGCGCATTTCCTCTATATCGGCATGCTCCGTGACCTTAAGGGGCCTGACCTCTTCATCAAGGCCTTCGCGGAAATGGAGCGCGGCATCGGCCGGCCGATGTCCGGTGTCATCGTCGGCGATGGGCCGGACAGGGACAAATACGCGGCGATGATCGACAAGGCCGGTCTTTCCCGGCGCATTTCCATGCATGCCGCCATGCCCGCCAGACAGGCCTTCGCCCTGGCCACGACGGTGGTAGTCCCCTCTCGCGCGGAGGCCATGCCCTATATCGTGCTGGAGGCACTTGCAGCGGGAAAAACGGTCATCGCCTCCGATGTCGGCGGGATTCCCGAAGTCTTGGGAGAAGAAAGCGACGCGCTCGTCCCGGCCGGCGACGTCGAGGCGCTGGCGAGGGTCATGGCCAGGGATGCCGAAGATGCCGGTTGGGCGAAACGGATCATGCCCCACCCCGACAGCTTCAGGGCGAAGTTTTCGACGCCGGTCATGGCGGATGACATGATGAAGCTCTATCGCGACCTGCTGTTGCTCTAAAATCATTTCAAAGACACGATTTTTGATTGTATATTCCGTCATCCTCAAGAAACCCATCATAAACGTTTCTTAGCATGTTTCGGCTAGTTTCCAGATCGTGGAGCGCCGTGCGTCCGTCCGGATGCATCAGGCCCGCTCCACCACTTTGAAGTTGCGTATCGTCCGGTCGGAAATCGATGCCGATTTTCGCGCCGATGCGCTGGAGGGTGCGGACCAAGCAATGACCAAGGCTGACAAGGATAGACTGCAATTCGATCTGGCGTCGTTGCGCAAACAGATTTCCGAGCAAGAGGCCAACGGGCCTTCGACATCGGAAGCCGTCGTTCTCAACCCTCTCGCACGGCAGATTGCCAACCAGCTTCGCGGCGGCAATCACTCCCCGAACATGGTGATAGGCCAGTTGCGGCTTCTGGAATTCACCATGCTCGTGGTGATCGCCGCCATCATCAACGGCGTCGCCGCCGATCGGGGTATTGAGACCTTCTTGGCGGTTTTTGGCGGCGGCGTACTGGGGGCCGCGCTCTGCGTCTTTCTTCTTCAGGCCGGCGACTGTTATCAGTTGCCGACGCTACGCACGCCACTGTCGATGTTCGCTCGCATTCAGGGCGCGGTCTGCCTGTCCTTCGTTGGCACAGCCTGTTTCCTTCTGCTCTTTTTTCCCGATGCGCTGCATTCCTGGCAAGCCTTCGGCATCTGGTATGCAATTGCCGCGATCGCCATTTTCACCGGAAGACTGATCCTTGGCTTCGCCATCCGCCACTGGGGCCGCAATGGCGTCATGGAACGCCGGGCGGTCATCGTCGGCGGTGGTGATGCTGCCAAGGATCTCATTCGCTCGCTCGAGCAGCAATCCGACAACGACATCCGCATCTGCGGCATTTTCGATGACCGGCAAAGCGCGCGCTCTCCCGACGTCGTCGCGGGTTATCCCAAGCTCGGCACTTTCGCCGAACTGGTGGAATTCGCCCGCCTGACCAAACTGGATATGCTGATCATTGCCCTGCCGTTAAGCGCCGAGGCACGCATTCTCCAGCTTTTGCGCAAGCTTTGGGTGCTCCCGGTCGATATCCGCATTGCGGCGCATGCCAACAAGCTGCGCTTTCGCCCGCGTGCCTATTCCCACGTCGGCAAGGTGCCGATGCTTGACGTTTTCGACAAACCGATCCGGGACTGGGATTCCGTCGCGAAGCGGCTGTTCGACATCACCTTCAGCCTCATCGGTATCGCCCTTCTGTGGCCGGTCATGGTGGGCGCGGCAATCGCCGTCAAAACGACGTCCAAGGGGCCTATCCTCTTCAAGCAGAAGCGCCATGGCTTCAACAATGAAACCATCAACGTCTGGAAGTTCCGGTCCATGTATACGGAACTCAGCGATCCGACCGCAAAAAAGGCCGTCACCAAGAACGATCCGCGCGTAACGCCCGTTGGCCGCTTTCTGCGCAAGTCCTCGATGGACGAGCTGCCGCAGCTTTTCAACGTTCTTCATGGCGACCTGTCGCTGGTCGGGCCCCGCCCGCACGCGGTTCATGCCCAGACCGGCGACCTGAAATATACCGAAGTGGTGGAGCATTATTTCGCAAGACACAAGGTCAAGCCCGGCGTAACCGGTTGGGCCCAGATCAATGGCTGGCGCGGAGAAATCGACCATGGCGACAAGATCAAGTTCCGCACCGAATATGATCTCTATTACATCGAGAACTGGTCGCTGTTTCTCGATCTCAAGATTCTGTTCCTGACGCCGATCCGGCTGCTCAAATCGGAAAACGCCTATTGACCCACACCGGTTATCAGCACGCCCCGGATTTCGATGCGCCTTTGGCTGCCATGCGGCTCATCGGTTCGTTCTTCATTGCCTTCGGCGTGTTTCTTTCCGGCTTCGTTATCTCCGAGCCAGCGCCCTATGAGCTGATGATGGTCGGGCAAGTGGCCCTGTGGTTTCTGCTTGGCCTGCGACTTTCACGCACCGTCGTCCTGCTGCTGTGCCTGTTGCTCGCCTTCAATATCGGCGGATATCTCTCGCTCACCACCATGGCCGACCTGGATGAGGGGCCGCTTTATCTCGCCGTTTCGACTTTTCTGGCGCTGACTTCGGTGTTTTACGCGGCAATCATCGAGGACCGATACCAGCGGCTGCTTTTGATTTTCCGGGCGTGGCTGGCGGCGGCGGTGATCACCTCCCTGCTCGGCATCATCGGCTATTTTCACGCCATTCCGGGCTTCGAAGTCTTCACCCTTTACGATCGCGCCAAAGGCGCCTTTCAGGATCCGAACGTCTTCGGTCCCTTTCTGGTGACACCATCGCTTTATCTCATCTACGGCCTGCTGACCGGCAAGACGATGCACGCACCCTGGCGAATCCTCGGCCTGCTGATCCTGTCGCTTGGCGTGTTCCTGTCGTTTTCGCGTGCGGCCTGGGGGCTGTTTCTGTTTGCCACCGTACTGCTCGTCTTCGTCATGATGCTGAAGGAACGTACGGCGGCGTTTCGCCTGAAAATCCTCGTGCTGTTTCTCATCGCCGCCGGACTGATGGTAGCGGCTGTCCTCATCGCGCTGCAGTTCAAACAGGTGGCCGATTTGTTCTCCAGCCGCGCCTCGGCCGTGCAATCTTATGATGGCGGCCATCTGGGACGGTTCGCCCGCCATTATCTCGGTTTCCTGCTGGCGATGGAACATCCGCTCGGTATCGGCCCGATGGTGTTCGACAATATCTTTCCAGCAGCCGAGCACAATATCTGGCTGAAAAGCCTGACGACACATGGCTGGTTCGGCTTCGTCATCTATCTCGTCCTGATCTGCTGGACCATCGCCGCCGGTTTCAGACATCTCTTGCGCCCGCGCCCGTGGCAGGCCTTCCTGATCATTTCGTGGGTGGCTTTCGTCGGGCATGTGATGATCGGTGCTGTCATCGATACCGACCACTGGCGACACTTCTTCCTGCTGCTCGGCATATTGTGGGGTTGCATGGCACTGGAAAAACGCGAAGGCCTGCGCCGGCGCGCGGTTGGCGCATAAACAGCTAACCTAACGGAACCTTCCACGATTTCATGCGTTTAGCCCCCGATTCTGATTGTCAAACGGGGAGACATCTTATGACGCAGACCAATAATCTCTATCTCATCATCGGCGCGCTGATTGTCGTCATCGCAGGCCTTGGCATTTACGTCTGGCATGAAGAAAGCAAGCCCAAGGGGATCGAGATGAATATCGGCCCGAATGGTGTTTCCGTTCAGGAAAACTGAGCCGCAAGCGTCGCGCAAAGTCCGACGATTAAACCGGGTGCGTTCCAGCCCAAAAACGGCCGGAACGCACCCGGTCTTCTTATGAAAGAGGACAAATGGCAGGAATCGCAGATTCACGCCGCGCCGGCCCGGTACGGATGATGCGTATCTGGTCCGATCATGGACATCCCGCGCAATGGTCTCCTCCATCGACCTTTCCACACGTCTCACCGCCACCAAACTGGCCCTCAAGGCCATCAGGGAACAGGAAGACAACTCCGCTGCGACTTCCACATCATCACGGACGACGCTGCTCAATTCCTATGGCATCGACACCACCACCTCCACCTCTTCCAGCAATACGCGGCTGACGCAGCTTCTGGCGCAATATGCACGAACCTCGGACAATGAGGCGGAGAGCGGTGATACGGACAAGACGGCCGCTTCCGGGGACATCACCCGGGCGGACTTCATGAAGGATCTGAAAGCGACGCTCGAAGAACTTTCCGGGGATCCCGCCAAGGCGGCGCAGGCCAAGTCGATGCTGGAAGCATTGGCTGCCGGCACGCTGACGGTGTCCAACCCGGCGGACGGCGTAAAGATCAAAGCGTGGGATGTGACAGACGACCCCAAGACCGCCTCGAAACCCGCCACAGCGATCGCAACGGCGGGCTGGAGCGACTTCCTGAAGGATCATCTGAAACGCGATGGAGCGGCCTATGCAAAGGGCGCTAACGGGGCTTATATCGATGGCATTTCCGGCGACAACGCGTTTTTTGGCAGTGTCGGCAGCCGTTATTATTATCTCACCTGGCCGCAGGCTAAGGACGGCACACTCACCGTTTGACAGCAACGGCTGACGCAGAAGCGCTGCGACATCGATGATGCCGCAGCGTTGCTTTTATCCGTTTCAGGCAACCGGTGTAGCAGGCTGATGGCTCCCGCCCGAAAGTGCTTTCTGTAGTTCGGCTTCCTGCTCCGGCGAGAGCGATGTTTTGATAACCCTGCCGCGCAGCCCTTCCAGTTCCGCCAGAACCTTTTCCGGCTGCACCTTTCGGATCAATACGAAAAGAGCCGACGACCCGTTTGGAATGGTCTCGCTCAGGGATTTGATGAAATCGTCATCGATGCCGTAATCCGTCAGCGAGCCCGCAAGCGCGCCCGTTCCCGCGCCAATGGCACCGCCGATCGCAAATCCCGCCAGCGGGTTGAGGAACAGCAGGCCGACGAGGCCGCCCCACAGGCCACCGGACAGAAATCCGGAACTTGCACCGATCGCTGTCAGGTTGACGCTCTGCTTCAGATGAACCTTGCCATTTTCATCGCGAACCACGACAACGGCATCTTCCAGATCGACCAGATACTCCTTCTTCAGGCTCGCAAGCTTCAGAAGGACCCGGTCGGCCTCTTCCGTTCCGTCAAAACCGACAACGACAAGTTCGGACATTGTTTGTCTCCCTGAGTTTCAATTCCGCTGCGAATGAACGTTAAAGATCGCGGCAGGTTCCGGCCATGATGAAAAGATGATGTGTCAGGTGTTTGACAGCCACGCAGCCGGCAAAACGCGGTGCTCCATTGATCCCATTCCCGCAGTCCACATCCTTTGTTCGTTTTTTTTAGAAAAGGCCATTTTCCGCTTGCGCCCTAACAGGCTTCTATATAAACGGCTTTCAGGTTCGGAGCGTAGCGCAGCCCGGTAGCGCACTTGACTGGGGGTCAAGGGGTCGTGGGTTCGAATCCCGCCGCTCCGACCATTAAATCAGATAGATAGCCAGTTCCCCCAGAGCTGGCTATATTTGTTTTAGCGCTCCAGTAACGAGCGTTATGCGCAGGTTTCAAATATCCCGTTCGGGTGTGCATTTATTCAAGCCTTGAGAACGAAGTGTGCTGAGATGGCAAAAAAACCGAAAATAGAACACTCGGAATTTTCAGGCGAGTTTGAAGACGAGGGTATCACTGTCCTTGTTGACATCTACCGGCCCGCGGGCACCCAGCAAGACTGGACCCTGGAAGTTATCAGCGAGCACGACGATGTCACCACCTGGGACGAACCTTTCGCAACCGACAAAGACGCATGGGAAGAATTCCTTGCTACCTGCGAAAAAGACGGGATTCGCAGCTTTCTGGATAGCGAGGATCCTTCGGTCCACTAACCCATCGCGCGACGCCGCGCTTGGGTTGGGTTAAAGCTCTGTAGGGCGACCCCAGGCTCACAGGCCCATTTTGCTTAGGTGCTCACCGGCAAATTCTACAAAAAAAGCGGGCGCGATATGCCGTCGCCCTCCGTCAAATGACGATGTGCATTGCCGTGTTGACTCTCTGCTAAAATTAGAACATTTAGTGAACAAAAGAGAGGTCACCTACCATGTCCGACGCTAAAAAGATCACCCCCATACGGCCTGACGACATAGCGGGATACGTCATCCAGTGTCATGACGGTGATGCAAGGGCGGCCGTCGAGGCGCTACTCGGCGAAATCGAGCATTTGCAGGAGCAGCTGTCCCTTGCTGTCGCCATCATGGGAAAAGGATATACGCGCGGGTGGACGCCGGACATGGATCGCGATTAGAAATCGCCTTATCCACAGTTGGTCTCCGATACCCATGACGCGGTCAAGTCGCACAGATTCCACGCTCCGATAAAAGCTTCCCCTGCCGACAGAGAGCCGAAGCGCGGGTGGACAATTCACAGAAGCATTACAGCCAATGGCGCTTCAGAAACGGGGCGTTATCAGTTGCTTCCCGTCCGGTCGAAGCCTTGCTCAATATTCATTGGAAGCGATGGCAAAGTCGTCAGTGATCGGCATATCCTCCACATTTTCCCAGGTCCGGTCCATGGCATAGGTTTGCGAGAGATAGGGAATGCCGATGTGGCCATAGCGAACCGAGAGCTGACTTTCTGCTTCCTTTTCTCCAAGACGCGCGACGCGACTGAGATAAAGCGCGGTCGCGAGGCCCGTCCTGTCCGCACCCGCCTTGCAATGAATGAGAATCGGTTTCGGCGCGTCGCGCATGATCGCGACCAGTTCGTTTACCTGGCTCATGTTGAGCTCCTGGCTCGCGGACATGCCAAAATCAATATGATTCAATCCGAGTTTGCGCGAGGTCTCGACCTCATCCCGGTACCACGCCTGGGATTCATTTGACCCGCGCAGATTGATCACAGTCCTTATTCCGTGATCCTTGGTGTAGCGAACAAGTTGCTCGCTGCTCGGCTGGTTGGAGCGATAAAGCTGCCCGGCCATCACCTCGTGGAAGTTGCCGAGGAGTTGAATGGCATAGAGATATCCGCCTGCCGCAAGCACGACGAGGCCCATGCCCCCAAAGGAGCACTTCCAGAATCTTCGCATAATAAAACGGTTCCCTGATTGGACAGGGGAACCGATACAGGTGGATTCTGACAGTAGGCTGAAAGTTATGCGACAGTATTGTAAGAGTAGAAAAATTGCTTTCGATCAACGCACGAAAACGTAAACCGCGTAGATGGCGATAAGTGCCGCCGCCGCCGCGGCCGTGATGGCGCCGAGGCGTTTTTCGGTGAAATGGCGGACCGATTCACCGTATCTTTGCAGCAAACCGGCAAGGATGAAAAAGCGCGCGCCGCGCGTGACGACCGCCGACAGAATGAACAGGCCAAGGCTGATATTGGCCGCGCCCGACAGAATGGTAACCACCTTGATTGGCGGCAGGTGCGCAAGGCCCGATGTCACCAGCAGAAGAACGATGGTTTCATAATCCACCGAGTTCTTCAGATGCTCGAAGCTGTCGAGCTTGCCGTAAAATTCAAGAATCGGCCGGGCAATGCTCTCAAATGCATAATGACCGAGGAACCAGCCCGCTATGCCGCCCAGAACCGAGGCGACCGTGGCCACGAGCGCGTAAAACATCGCTTTTTTCGGCTTCGCCAATACCATGGGCAAAAAAAGCACGTCGGCAGGAACAACGAAAACGGAGCTTTCCACGAAAGCCACGATTGCCAGCCACCACACGGCGGTTTTGCGCGCGGCGAGCGCCATCGTCCAGGCATAGATGTTTTTCAGCATTTTCATGTCCCCGGGGAAGAATGGTCAGGAGGCAGACGGAGGCAAGACACAGGCGGAATTTCACCCGGTCAATCAACGGCAGGCGGCGGGTCCGGAAACCCGTCACGAAGCAGGATTAGAGACAACTCAAGAGAATGGCAAATGTTGGAAGATTTATTTTTGCATCGCGGAAAATGAAAAAGTCCCACGATTCCAATCCATACCGGAGATTGGTTGCTGCGATGCGAAATTTCATCTCTAGGTAGATGAACTCGCCTTTTTGCTGTAGAATAAGAGGTGGCGGGAAGAGGAGGAAGTTATCATGGACTATGTCAACTTCGTTACATCAATAAATCCGGTCATACTTGTCATTCTGCTCGTGGTTCTTCTTGCAGGGGCCTATAGCAACTGGGTTTCGCATTAAATCTTTCGGACGGCATGACCAAATGTGAAGAGGCGCGTTTCCATCTGTGATAGGCATCGGGCCAGAGGAATGGTATCAATCCTGGAGTTGAACAACTTCCGGGAAGCGGCATGTCGAACGAATTCGCATTCACTGATACGTCTGAAAAGCTCAGCACCACGCTTGAAAAGCTGATAGGAAAACTACAGGGCCAGACGATCACATTGCGCGAATTGATGGAAGCGATCGGTGAACAGGGCCTGCTGCTCATCTGTGCCATAGCCTCCCTGCCATTTCTGATCCCGGTTTCCATTCCCGGAGTCAGCACCGTTTTCGGCGCCGCAATCATTCTCGTCAGTCTCGCGATCACGCTGAACCGCCTGCCATGGCTGCCGGCGAAAATTCTTGACCGGCAGATGGAAACGGCAAAGCTGGTCCCGGCGCTGCAGAAGGGTGTGGCGATCGTATCGAGACTGGACCGCTTTATCCGTCCACGCATTCCGGCGCTGACGACGGGCGTCATCGCCAACAGGATAAATGGCCTCGCCCTGATGACGGCGGGCGTGCTTCTGATGATGCCGCTCGGCTTCATTCCCTTTTCCAACACCCTGCCGGGCATTGCGATCCTGCTTTTCTCAGCGGGCATGATCCAGCGGGACGGCGTCACGGTGCTGGGCGGTTACCTCTTTCTGGGGCTGACGACGATTTATTTCGCTGCACTCGCCTATGCCGCCTTCTGGGCAGGCCAGGGTATCAGCAGCTCCATCGGGGCGTAGCAGGATTACTGTCGGTCCGGGTCGCGGGGCTCCCGCCGGTTCCGTCGCGATGCCCACCAGATCACCAGCCTTCGCCGCTGGCGACGAACAGCCGGCAGGTCGTGGGAAAGCACGACAAGGCCGACGGGAACCATCCAGAAACCCAGAATGGGCAAAAAGCCCAGCGTACCGCCCACGACCAGCGCCGAACCTGTTGCGATCCTGCCGACGCGCGAACGCGGCATGGCAAGGCTCCATTTTCCGAGATTGAGACGACCCGTTCTGTGGTCGATTCCGAATTTCATTCCAATCCGCCCTTCAGCATCTGGCCTGTGGATAATTTTTTCAGCGTCGATAAGCCCGGAAAATCGGGACTCCGGAGGGATAAAACAAGAGGAATGCGTTTTTTTTGAAAAAAGCGCTTGGCAAATCGGAAAAGCATTTGTATTACCCCGCTCACACCGCGCCAAGCAGCGCACGTTCCCTGGTAGCTCAGCGGTAGAGCATTCGACTGTTAATCGACAGGTCGCCGGTTCGAATCCGGCCCGGGGAGCCATTTTTCTCAAAAGCGTGTCAGCCGAGCGAAGTGCAGCTGCAATTCGCCCGACGTGACCTAGAAGTTTTCGTGACTTCCTTCTCTGCGGCCGTCAGGCCATCAGCTTTTCTTGACCGCCCGTTTTGTTGCCTTCGTGGCGTTGGTCAATGCCGGTGGATCGCTGGCCGGAAAACTCTCCTCAAGGCTTTCGGTCAAATCGTCTTCCTTGTTCTTGTCCGTGGATTTCTGCTCTTTCTCCAGCGATTTTACCGCAGGAGATTTCACCTTTGTCGAATTGGCTTTTTTCGTGGGCGACTTTTTTGCAGGTCCCTTCTCCCCTGACGCGGTGGCGGAAGCGGACTTCTTCACGCCATTTCCGCTTTTGGGTTTTGCCGGTTCCGCCTCCGCGGAGATTTCCCGTTCCGCCTCGATCCAGTGTCTTTCATGATGCCCGTCGGGTCTTCCTTCCCTCTCCCATATTGCGCGCGCTTTTTCACGGATTGCGGCTTCGCGGTCGTGGCTCATAACGGACCTCCCTCTTTGCGTTGCACCAGCTTCAATTGTGCCATTGAAAAAACAAAAAAAGCCAGAGTTAGTTCCGCATCGACCTGCGACGAATGAGCATTTTGGCGAGAAAGGGAACCGGCATCGGCTGCCGAGCGTTTGGCCTGCAGAAACCAGCAGGAGATCGCTTCATGAACACCCCGCAGAAGCCGAAAACCGAACCGCTTGATATTGAAGACGACGACGTTGCGCGTTTCGAGACAGACAGCGAGTTGAAAGACAAGGAAGGCGAGATTTATCCGGACGAGAGCATGAACCTGCGTGCACGCCGGCAGGCTGCAAGGCAGCACGAGGATGCTTTCATTGTCGCCACCGATCTGGAGGACGACGACCAGCGCGAGGCGGCGCCAGGCACGAGAGAACAGCCTTAAAAGGAAAAGGCGGGTCGAGGCCCGCCTTTATCAAGGAAATGCAGGGAATTTATCGCCGAACCGAAACGATGGCCTTGCGGTTAAAATTCGAGACCTGCACCCTGCCCGATTGGTTGCCGCCCAGGATTTGTGCGGTCTTGCCGCTCATGCTCTTTAGAATACCAGCATGATATCCCCGGCCGTTGCGGATGACGACGACATCACCGGGCTTTGCCTGGCCAACCGGGACGGCATAACCGAAGGAACTCCAGGATTTCGCAAATCCGTAGGATTTGGGTGATTGCCGGCCGGCCTTGCTGGCTACGGCATGCAGGAAAAGGCCGCACCACGGCGTACTTCTCGGATTTGCCCCAAGAATGTTCTTGAGGCTCTTGTTGTTCTTGGACTCATGCAGCCCGGTGTATTTCTCAGCCTGGTTCAGCATGCCAGCCGAGGCCGGTGCCACGACTGTAAAAGACAAGGCAACGGATAGAATTAACGCGGATACTCTCAAACGTCTCGCCCTTATGTTAGCGGGCGTTCGTGTATTGTGACAATTTAGCGACAATTTGACGAGAAATGGGCAGAAATCAGACGCCTATTCATGCGGGCTGATCTGTCATTGCTTCAGAACAGGCTGCCCTGCGCATCATCCGCACGGCTACGGCCGGCATTTTCAAGGTCCAGCATCCGCAATTTGGTAGTGGTTCCGCCCGGTGCGGAGAAGCCGCCAAGCCTGCCACCTGCGGCAAGGACCCGGTGACACGGAATGATCAGCGGCACCGGATTTTTCGCCATTGCCTGGCCGACGTCGCGTGCTCTCTCCATGCCAAGACCGAGTGTCTTCACGATGCCGCCATACGTCGTCGTGTTGCCCCAGCCGACCTGTCGCGCGACGGCATAGACGTCGAGAAAAAATCGTTCCTGCCCGGCGAGATCAAGGTCCACGGCCTTAAAATCGATTGCCTCACCGCCGAAATAACGGGTGATCATCGCAATCACCTCACGTGTCCGCGTCTCGGGAACGGCGATGGAGGCGGACGGCAGGCGCTTCTGAAGGAGCTTTTCCGTTTCGCCGGCGTCCGCTCCCGGCAATTGCAGACGCACGATACCTCGCCCCGCCCATGCGAGGCCGCAATGGCCAAGCGCCGTTGGAAAAACAATATAGCCGTAGTGGCTGCCCATCACCGTCACTCATTCGCCTTTACGCCTGCACGATGCCATATCCCGCATTCGAAACAACCCGTTTCCTGCCACACAACAAAAAAGGCCACCCGTTTTGGGCGGGTGGCCTTTCACACGTCAGTTCCAAAATCGGCTCAGGATGCGATTTTTTCCGGCTCCTCAACGAGGCAACGCGCCTGCCGGCTGGCGGCGACGAAGGCCGTGCGGGCTATCTCTCCCCCCACATCGCCCATGAGCGAGGCGCGGCACAGGCGAAGCGCCTGTTCGTGCGCCTTGTCTCCCCGCTCGGGCCACTCATGTTGGAGAAAATCGAAGGCTTCGTAAACGCCTGTGAAAATTCGAGGGGCACCGTTTTCAAGGGAGATGGTAACGGGCTTTTCCCACTTAACGTCATTCAGCAACATTGATTGCACTTCCATGCTCTATTAACCCGCGACAAACGCCGGCTCCTCCAGTTGGTTCCCTCACCTGCGGTTTCAAGAGCGAAAAAATAACCCTCGAGAAACCATGTGCCCCATCTTTCCATTCTAGCCGATTTGCGGAACAAAGCGTTTCAACACTCGTTCAAACGGAAGTGAACCGGGCCCTCCCATGCAGACAAAAGCCTCTCCCGTCATCGTGTGGTTCCGCAAGGATCTGCGCCTTTCGGACAACCTCGCTTTGCTTGCGGCGGCCGACCATAAAGGTCCCGTCATCCCCGTCTATATCAGGGAAAAATGTTGCGGCGCGCTGGGGCGTGCGCAGAAATGGTGGCTTCACCACTCGCTCACTGCGCTTCATGCCGCGCTCAAGAAAACAGGCAGCCGCCTCGTGCTTGCCAGCGGCGACGCCGAGGAGGTTTTGCGCAGGCTGATCGCGGAAACCGGCGCAGACACCGTATTCTGGAACCGCCGCTATGATCCTGAAGGTATTTCGACCGACAAGACCCTAAAACGCGCGCTCCGGGATAAAGGCCTGACGGTACGAAGCTTTTCCGGGCATCTGCTGCATGAGCCATCGAAGCTGCAGACCAAATCCGGTGGTCCCTACCGGGTCTATACACCGTTCTGGCGCGCTCTGGAGGGCGGCGAAGAGCCCCACGCGCCTGCGGATGCGCCAGACAGACTCAACGCGCCCAGGAACTGGCCAAGATCGGAAACGCTCGACGAATGGCAGCTGCTGCCCAAAAGGCCTGACTGGGCAAGGGAGTTTAGCGATATCTGGACGCCTGGCGAAGACGGGGCCCGGGAGAAGCTCTCCGATTTCATTGACGGCGCACTGAAAGGTTATGAAGAGGGCCGTGACCTGCCGGCGAAGGACGCGACTTCCCGGCTTTCACCGCACCTCGCATTAGGAGAAATCTCACCCGCCACCGTCTGGCATGCGACGAAGGGACTTTCCCGCCACATCGCCTCAAACGATATCAGCCGTTTTCGCAAGGAAATCGTCTGGCGGGAATTCTGCTATCACCTCCTGTTTCATTTTCCCGAGCTGGACGAAAAGAACTGGAACGACAGTTTCGACGCCTTCAACTGGCGGGACGATGACAAATCCTTCACGGCCTGGACGCGCGGCATGACCGGCTATCCGATCGTGGATGCCGGGATGCGGCAACTATGGCGCCACGGCACGATGCATAACCGCGTCCGCATGATCGTGGCGTCCTTCCTCATCAAGCATCTGCTGATCGATTGGCGCAAGGGTGAGAAATGGTTCCGCGATACGCTCGTGGACGCCGATCCGGCCTCCAATGCCGCCAACTGGCAGTGGGTGGCGGGTTCGGGAGCGGATGCCTCGCCATTTTTCCGCATCTTCAACCCTATCCTGCAAGGCGAAAAATTCGATGGGGACGGCGATTATGTCCGCCGTTTCGTACCGGAGCTCGCAAGGCTAGAACGCAAATATATTCATAAACCATTCGAGGCCCCGAAAGAGGTGCTGACCAAAGCGGGCATCACGCTCGGGGAAACCTACCCGAACCCCATTGTCGACCATGGCAGGGCGCGGGAGAGAGCACTTGCTGCCTATGCCAGAGTGAAGAAGAAGACATAAAACTGGGTATCGGCAAAATTTTGCGTGGCGAAGCCGAAGCCGGGAAGATAATTTCTTGCCTTGAAGCGGTTGTAACGGGACATAACGGCACCTAATTTCCGCTCAGACAAGAAGGCTCAATCATGACCATTCACCCCTCTGCGCTCAGTGCCATCGGCAATACGCCGCTCATCCGTCTGAAAGCTGCTTCTGAAGCGACGGGGTGCGAAATCCTCGGCAAGGCGGAATTCCTCAATCCTGGCCAGTCCGTAAAGGATCGCGCCGCGCTCTACATCATCCGCGACGCCGAAAGGCGCGGACAATTGCGCCGGGGCGGCACCATCGTGGAAGGCACGGCGGGCAATACCGGCATCGGCCTTTCGCTGGTCGCCAATGCGCTCGGTTACAGGACGGTCATCGTCATTCCCGAAACGCAGAGCCAGGAAAAGAAGGACGCGCTGAAGCTTCTCGGCGCAAAGCTGGTCGAAGTCCCGGCAGCTCCCTACTCCAACCCGAACAATTACGTGAAAGTCTCCGGCCGGCTAGCGAGACAGCTTGCGGCGACGGATGAGAACGGCGCGATCTGGGCTAACCAGTTCGACAATATCGCCAACAGACAGGCTCATATCGAGACCACTGCTCCCGAAATATGGGACCAGACGGATGGCAAGGTCGACGGTTTCATCTGCGCGGTCGGCTCCGGCGGAACGCTGGCGGGTGTGGCGGACGGCCTTCGCGATTTCAATCCCGACATCAAAATCGGCCTTGCCGATCCCGAGGGAGCGGCCCTCTACGAATTCTATAAGAATGGCGTCCTGAAATCGGAAGGCACCTCCATCACGGAAGGCATCGGGCAAGGGCGCATCACCGCCAATCTCGAGGGTTTCACACCGGATTTCTCCTATCGCATTCCGGATGCGGAAGCGTTGCCCATCCTTTTCGATCTGGTAACGAAGGAAGGCCTGTGCCTCGGCGGCTCCACCGGCATCAATATCGCCGGCGCAATCCGGCTTGCCCGTGAGCTTGGTCCGGGGCATACAATCGTGACGATACTTTGCGACTACGGCAATCGTTATCAGTCGAAGCTCTTCAATCCAGAGTTCCTGCGGTCCAAGGGCCTTCCTGTTCCGCTGTGGCTGGCGACGAAAACCGATATTTCGGTTCCGTACGAAACCGTTTGAGGACATGCCGAAATGCCTGTGAATGCCCTGTTCCGTGACGATTTTTATCTTTCCACCGCAGAAGCGATCGTCACGGCGGTGCATGAGGACGGCGGCATCGAGTTCGACCAGACCTGTTTTTATGCCACCTCGGGCGGCCAGCCTGGCGATACCGGCTTTCTCGAGCGCGCTGATGGTTCGCGCATCGCGCTCGGCATTACAAAGCATGGCACCGACAAGAGCGTCATCATCCATGTCCCGCTTGAGGATCAGCCGTCTCCTGAAGTCGGGGAAAAGCTGACGCTGCATGTGGACTGGCCGCGTCGTTACAAGTTGATGCGCATGCACACGGCCTGCCATCTGCTCTCCGTCGTCTGCCAATGGCCGATCACGGGAGCAGCCGTTGGTGAGGACGAGTCGCGTGTCGATTTCGACATGTCGGAGACCATTGACAAAGACGACGTAACCGCCAGGCTGATGGAACTGGTGAGAGCCAATCATCCCGTTTTCCTGCAATGGATCACGGACGAGGAGCTTCAGGCCAATCCCGGCATCGTCAAATCCAAGAACGTGCGCCCGCCAATGGGGCTCGGTCGGGTCAGCCTCGTCTGCATCGGCGAAAATTCCAGCATAGACAGCCAGCCCTGCGGCGGCACCCATGTATCCGAAACGCAGGAAGTAGGCGATATTCACATTGCCAAGATAGAAAAGAAGGGCAAGGAGAACAGGCGGTTCCGCATTCGTTTCGGCGCGCCTGAAGCTGTTGCCTGAGATCGGGAGAGACATCGTGAGCACGGATAAGAGCCGTTTCGTCGTTTCGGCGGACTGGGTTGAGAAACAGCTCGGCACGCCCGGGTTTCGCATCGTCGATGCCTCCTGGTATCTGCCGGCGCATAAGCGCAACGGCGCAGAAGAATATGCGGCAGGTCACCTTCCTGGCGCCGTGTTCTTCGATCAGGATAAAATCGCCGATCACACGACCGGCCTGCCGCACTCCCTGCCCTCGCCTGAATTTTTCGCGGAACAGGCCGGCGCGCTCGGCCTCAGCGAGACCGATACGATCGTGGTCTATGATGGTCCGGGCTTCTTTTCCGCACCCCGCGTCTGGTGGATGCTGCGGGTAATGGGCGTGCGCAAGGCCTATGTGCTGGATGGCGGACTGGACGGCTGGAAGCGCGAAGGCCGGCCGCTGGAAACCGGCGCGCCGGAAATTGAGCCCACAATCTTCACACCCGATTTCAACGAAAAACGTGTGACCTCGCTTGGCACCATGCGCGGTATTGTCGACAGCGGCGAAAAGCAGATTGCAGATGCCCGCGGTGCCGGCCGCTTTACCGGCGAGGAGGCCGAGCCGCGTGCGGGCATGCGTTCGGGCCATATGCCCGGTGCACGCAGCCTGCCGGCGACAGCCTTTTCCGAAAACGGCCACTTCAAGGACCTTACGGCAATCCGCAAAATGGTGACCGATGCCGGCATCGATCTTACGAAGCCCGTCGTGACGAGCTGCGGTTCGGGTGTGACGGCGGCCGTCATTACCCTGGCGCTGGAATCGCTCGGTCATCAGGACAATTCTCTCTATGACGGCTCATGGTCGGAATGGGGCGGATTACAGGACACGCCGGTGGTTACCGGTCCGGCGGATGCGATCCCCACGCTGTCGCACGGCCCATTGAAGGCGCACGTGACGCAGCTCGAAATGACGGCACCGCCGAAGGTCAGCCTGCCGATCCCCGTCAACATCCAGACGGCGCTGATGCGGGTCAACAATATTCCCCTGCATTTTTACCGCTATCTGTACTGGCGGGTTGGAAAGCGATGGCATTGGCAAAAGCGCATGCGCATGAGCGATGCTGAACTTTCAGCCATCCTACGCGATCCGAAAAACAGCGTTACGGTTCTTTATATGAACGGTGCGCCCGCCGGTTTCTTCGAGCTGAACAAGACAAGCGACGAGGTGACAGAGCTTTCCTATTTCGGGCTGCTCGAAGAAGCGATCGGCGCTGGTGTCGGCAAGTGGTTCCTGTTGCAGGCGCTTTACGCCGCCTGGCAGGACAATCCGCAGCGGGTGACGGTGACGACCAACACGCTCGACCATCCGCGCGCCTTGCAGCTCTACCAGATGATGGGCTTTTCGCCCGTGGGCACCTATGAGGCCTGGGTGGAGCCGTTGGCCGATACGGAGCTCTTGGAGATATCGCTACGCAATTGAGGGGTAGCGGTTTACGCGCCTTATCATCCCGTGTCGTTCACGGGAGGGATGGTAAAATGGGACGCGGCGCTCACGCTTTGTCGATAATCAGATGTGTCGCGCCCTCGCCCGCCACCGCTCCCGTGCAGCGGTAACCGAGGGCGGGCCAATCCATGCCTTCGAATAATGGCTCGCCGCGCCCGAGAAAAACCGGCGCCAGCGCCAGATGCAGCTCATCTATCAGGCGCGCCGTCATATATTGCCGGATAGTGGAAACCCCGCCGCCGATGCGGACATCCCTGCCATTTGCCGCCGCCAGCGCCATGTCGAGCGCCGCCTCGATGCCGTCGGTCACGAAATGGAAGACAGTACCGCCCTGCATCGTGAAGGACGGTCGCGCGTGATGCGTCAGGACGAAGACTGGAACATGATAAGGCGGCTCGTCGCCCCACCAGCCTTTCCAGTTTTCATCCGGCCACGCGCCGCGCACCGGCCCGAACATGTTGCGGCCTAAAATCCATGCTCCGATATTTTCAAAGCTCTTTTCGGAAAATTCCTCGTCGGTGCCGGTCGAGCCGCCGTCTTTACCGAACATGCGGTGAAAGGTGCGGGTCTTGAAGGCCCATTGGTGCAACTCTTCACCCTTCACACCCAGCGGGTTCTGCAGACTTTGATCTGGTCCTGCCCCATATCCGTCAAGCGAGATGGCGAAATTGCGAACGACAACCTTCGGCACGGCACTCTCCTCCATCATGAGGAGGCCAGGCTATCCGCGACTGCAACCCTGGCCTCAGATTTCCCGTTCCAGATTAACCGCGGCAGTTGGGATCTGCCCGCCGGCTGCGCCCTTGTCTTCGGTGACCGTGTTCAATAGATGATCGGCAATGAGTTCCGCCTGGAACTTGCCGAGTTCATAACAATAGGTGATCTCGCGCTTTTCCGCCGACCAGTAGACATCGGGGCGACCGCAGGACTTGGCCGTCAGCTTCACGTCCCCTTTCAGGCCATAACCGCCAAAGCTGCGGCTGATGAGATCGAGGACCTTCGATTCCTTGATCATGATGGCATAGGGTTCAAGTTCCGGATCGCGCGGCGGCACGTAGCTGACGGAGAACCTGGAAGGCGTCTGACTACGGTGGGGCGCGAGAAAATTCTCCCAGGCCGAAGCGACCGCCGGATAGGCCGCGGCGCATTTGTCAAATTCGGCATTGGGAAGCCCCATCATGGCGGCGAGGTCGCCATAACCGTCCTTGTCGCGGCCCACCATCAGGCAGGCCATGTTGCGGTCGCGGCTCCTGTCGGGCACCAGCGCGGAGAAGACAGGGGCTTCGTGCTCAGGAAGCGTCTCCGCCTCACGTGCGAGATACCAGCTGTCGGTGGCGTTCACGAGCGCGGTGTCAAGCCATTCTTCATTGGCCTGCAGGATCAGCGTTCCTGCCAGTTGGTCGGCCGGGGCCTGCACACTTGCCGTGTCCGCCGTGCCGAAATCCGAGATCAGCATGCGCGCGCCCTCGTGATAGAGCGAAAAAATCGCGTTGCCGATGACGAAATTGACCGCCTGCTGGAGCTGATCGTCGGACAGGCCGTCGAGACCGGAGGCGACCTGCGCCTCGGCATCAATCGGAGCCGTCAACGATACGAAAGCCAGCGGAACGGCGGCCAGAAAACGACGGAACATAAAATCAGACCTTCCGGGAACGAGGAGCGTCACTGATTCCCGAACCTAACGAGTCACGCAATGGGCTGGTTGCATCAGCTGTCAAGAATCGGGTGGATAGCAGCGCGTTTCGGGACCATAGCTGCAAAGAAGCAACGCCGATCCCAGCCAGAAGAGGCCGCCATGACCAATATCGTTTTCACCGCAATGCCGGCTAAGGACGCCGAGGATTTCCGCGCGGGCGCCGCCGATGCCTATGGCAATCGACCGGAAACAGCCGTTTCTCCCGGCGGCATGCCGTGTCGCCACTGCCTCGACCAGATCGGCGCGGGTGAAGCCATGCTCGTACTCGCCTACCGGCCGTTTCCCTCGCTGCAGCCCTACGCCGAGACTGGGCCGGTCTTCCTGCATGCCGAAGCCTGCGATCGTTATCCACTGACAGATATCCTTCCGCCGATGCTGGACAGCCCCGATTATATCGTGCGCGGATATGGCGACGATGACCGTATTGTCTATGGCACGGGTGCGGTAACGGCCACCGGCGAGATCGCCTCGCGGGCGCGGGCACTTCTGGGGCGCGAAGACGTCGCCTATGTCCACGTCCGTTCCGCACGAAACAACTGTTACCAATGCCGTATCGCCAAAGCATAATCACAGCATTGTCTAGAATTTTAACCGAACGGCTAAACGGGTTTCAAACTTTTACAGGTTAATCTGCATGCATCGGAAACAATTGATTTGAGTAGCAAAATGACAAACAACCTCAATATGGCGACCCGGACCGCGCCTCGCAGCAAGACAAGGATCTTTGCGACTGTGCATTATTTCAGCCAGTCGACCAGAGGACGTGTCGTCGATCTGTCGGCAACCGGAATGGCGCTCGAGCTGGACGGGCCTTTCGCTGCCGCCAAGGGTAGCCGGGTCAAGGTGCAGAGTGAGGATCTGGGCTTCATCGAGGGCGTCGTGCAGTGGCAACACATGAACCGTCTTGGTCTGCAGCTCAAGCTTTCCACCAACACGCTGGCGCAGCTCTCTTCCTATTTCCGTTTCTTCCACGAAGACGTGAAACCGACACTGGCCCGCTGATCCGGAGCATTACAATGCGCGGAACAAATGACGCGCATTTTCCAGTGCGGCGGAACCTGCGCCGCACGTCACTGACAAAAAATTTATCAAACGGTTGAAAACCGGCCCATCTGTCATGGGCCTGTCATTTTGGTGATGGACTCCTCTGCGATTGCTTCTACCCTGTCGTCTTTAAAGACAGAGCAAGCTTCATCCGAAGGAGTTCCCATGTCGTCGCTTCTCGCCCTCCAGCCCATTACCCGGCGCTCGCTTCTGGGTGGCATTGCAGCCACTTCGGCGCTGGTGATGTTGCACCCTTTTGCTGCGCGTGCGGCGGCCAACCAGGCGCATCTGCGCATCATGGAAACGACCGATATCCATGTTCACGTCTTTCCCTATGATTATTACGCCGACAAGCCGAACGACACGATGGGTCTGGCGCGCACTGCCTCGATCATAGACACCATCCGCGCCGAAGCCGGGAACTCGATGCTGGTGGATAACGGCGACTTCCTGCAGGGCAACCCGCTCGGCGACTACATCGCCTATGAGCGCGGCATGAAGGCCGGCGACAAGCACCCTGTCATCAACGCCATGAACGTGTTGGGCTACGATTGCGGCACGCTCGGCAACCACGAATTCAATTACGGTCTCGACTATATGTCGAACACGCTGGCGGGCGCCGGTTTCCCCTATGTCTGCGCCAACCTCACCAAGGGGCAGCTGGCTTCCGATCCGAAGAACGACGAGCTGTTCTTCAAGCCCTATGTCATTCTGGAAAAACAGATCCGCGATGGCGGCGGCGTCACCAGCCCGGTCAAGGTCGGCATCATTGGTTTCGTGCCGCCTCAGATCATGATGTGGGATTCCAAGAATCTCGAGGGCAAGGCGCAGACGCGTGACATCGTCGAGGCGGCGAAAGCCTGGGTGCCTGTCATGAAGGAGGAAGGCGCGGATATCATCATCGCCCTTTCCCATTCCGGCATCGACGGCAAGGGCCAGACCGAGCGCATGGAAAACGCATCGCTGTATCTCGCAGCCGTTGAAGGCATTGATGCGATCTTCACCGGCCACCAGCACCTTGTCTTCCCCGGCCCGAAGACCTGGGACGGCATCGAGGGTGCTGATGCGGTCAAGGGTACGCTGATGGGCAAGCCGGCGGTCATGGCCGGCTTCTGGGGCTCCCATATGGGCCTTATCGACCTGCTGCTTGAAAAGGATGGCAAGAGCTGGAAGATCGTCGACTTCACCTCAGAAGCCCGCCCGATCTACCATCGCGATGAAAATCGCAAGGTCGTTGCTGACTATACCGAAAAGCCGGAGGTTCTCGCCGCAGCCAAGGTGGATCACGAAGCGGCCCTTGCCTATGTGCGCCGCCCGGTCGGCAAGACATCCGCGCCGCTCTATTCCTATTTCGCGCTGGTGGCAGACGATCCGTCCGTGCAGATCGTCTCCAACGCCCAGACCTGGTACATCAAGGACATGCTGAAGGAAGGGCAGTATAAGGATCTGCCCGTGCTTTCGGCAGCGGCCCCCTTCAAATCGGGCGGTCGTGGCGGCGCGGATTATTACACCGATGTCCCCGCCGGTGACATCGCCATCAAGAACGTCGCCGATCTCTATCTTTATCCCAACACGGTGCAGGCAGTGCTGATCAACGGGGCGCAGGTGAAGAACTGGCTGGAAATGTCCGCCGGCATGTTCAATACGGTTGAGGCCGGTGCCAAGGATGCGCCACTGCTCAACCCAGACTTCCCGTCCTATAATTTCGACGTGATCGATGGCGTGACTTATCAGATCGACATTTCCAAACCGGCGAAATTTGACAAGGACGGCAAGGCGGTCAACCCGGACAGCAACCGCATCGTCAATCTGCAGTTCAATGGCAAGCCGATCGATCCCGAACAGAAATTCGTGGTTGCCACCAATAATTACCGTGCAAGCGGCGGCGGCAAATTCCCCGATATCGCCGGCGACAAGGTGATCTTCGTCGCGCCCGATACAAACCGCGACGTGATCGTGCGCTATATCATCGATCAGGGCACCATCAACCCGTCCGCGGATGCCAACTGGTCCTTTGCACCGGTGGAAAACACCACCGCCGTCTTCGAGACCGGGCCCAAGGGACGCCATTACGCAGCCGACATCAAGGGCGCCAGGATCGAGGATGCCGGCGACGGCGCGGAAGGTTTCGCGAAGTTCCGCCTGATTCTTTAACGACCGTGCCCTCCCGGCGACCTGTCGCCGGGAGGTATTTTCCTAGTCGCGCCCAGCCAACGTGCGTAACAGCATCGGCAGTTCCTGCGGCGGCTTCTGTTCGACACGCCGATAGTCGCTGCCGTCACGGTTACGGCGGATGAGTCTCAGGCCAACCATGTCGCGCCTCAGCATTGCCGCATCCCCGAACAGGTGCAGGCTATCCAGAAAGCTGCTGAATTCTCGCTCGGAAAAACTCTGCCCGGCGGGAATTTTTGCCCAGAGATACCAGAGGCACAGTTCCTGATGCGACCGGCGGGCCGGCCATTGCATCAGCCGGCCGGCGGCATCAAAGACACGAACGGTCTTCAGCACCCTGCCCTCATTGACGGCTGGCAGCAGCTCAGGCTGAGCGGTTGTGCTTTCGGCGGAAGAGATGCGGTCAGCGCGCAGATGCTGGAAATTTCGAAAACCGGCAGCCCGGCTCAGAAGATTGAGCATCTCCACATGGCTCGGCTGGCGGTCCAGCCTGCCGATCTGCGCGCGCACGGATTTGGCAAAGGTCGAGAGATCGGCGATATCAATGGAAAGGATCGAACGTGGCATGACTTACCCTCAAGTGCCATTCCGAAAAGGTGTCGCTGATCGCCGGCTTCCGACAAGGCACGGGATAAGTGCTGTCAAACCATAAATATGCAGGTTTAGCTTCCCATGCGGGACGGCGATGCCTCGGTGAACTGCAGACCGTGATTAGGTATAGGCAGGCGATCCGCCCACGTCAATTGGTCTCTGCTGGCATAGCGCCGAGGTTGCCGCGCGTTTCCTCTCCCAGCCGGGGCAAGAAGCAGGCCCGGCCGGTCCACATATAATTAGCCAATATCACTCAGCGGCGACAGCAATGGTCCTCTGTTTGCTGGCAGCAAGCATACCGTTGAAATCCTTATGATTCGGGCAGGCGGACAGGCGCTGCTGAAAAGCCTCGGCGAGCCATTGCCCCGCCGGACCCGCAGGCGAATCCACCCGTCGCAGTGCAAACAGCGGATATTCCCCCTGCTCATAGGCCTCGAGTTCGAGCACCTTGAGGCTGCCATTGGTAAGATCGTTGCGGACGATCGATGCGGGCAGACCGCCCCAGCCGAGACCGCCCTTGATAAGCTGGTATTTGGTGGCGATGTCGCTGACCCGCCATGTCTTGTAGGAGAGAACATTGAAATCGCGGCCCTTGGTCAGGCCGGAGGCATCGGTGACGACAAGCTGAACCTCCTCGCGCACGTCGGCGAGAACCAGCGGGCGTTCGATCTGCGCCAGCGGGTGATCCGACGCGACGACCGGCAGCATGAAGGAATGGCCCACCTTTTCGACGACGAGCTCATCATCCTGACGCAGCATCGCCCCACCAATGCCGATGCCTGCCTTGCGGGAGAGCACCATGTCCATGACCATGCCCAGCTCGCCAACATTGAGGCTGAGGGCTACGGTTGGGAATTGCCTGCGAAAATCCCGCAGCACAGCCACCACGGCCTCCGCCGGCACCATGGTGCTGATAGCTACGGAAAGTTCCGCTTCCAGCCCCTGTTTCAGCCCCTTGGCACGGGCACGCATTTCCTGCAGGCCAGCGACGATGCGCCTTGCATCCTCCAGCATGGCGCGCCCTTCGTCCGTCAGCTTCGGCTGGCGCACACCGTTGCGCTCAAAAAGCGTAACCTCAAGCTGCGCTTCGAGATTGGCGATGGTGTAACTGACCACCGACTGGGCACGATTGAGCGCCCGCGATGCGGCGGAAAAACTGCCGGTCTCGGCAACCGTCAAGAATACCTGCAATTGATCGAGCGTTGGGTTCGCGTCCATGTCCCATCCATTTCATCGATAGATTGCTTCCACATTATCACAGTTTTCTTGATGGCAGTAATTTTTCATATAGAGCGCAAAGGCAGGGCATCGTGCTCTCCCGCCCTCCCAAGGCGCCCGTCAATTCATCGCATATGCAAGGAAAAGACCATGTCCAACATTCTTCTCATCACCTCCAGCCCGCGCGGCGAGGAATCGGTTTCGAACAAGTTCGCCGGTGAGCTCGCCAGCAAGCTGAAGGCCAAGTCGGCTTCCAACACCCTTGTCCACCGCGATCTCGCAGCTGACCCGATCCCACATCTCGACACCGTCAAGACAGCCGCAATCCGCAAGGCACCCGATCAGCGCACGGCTGAAGAAGCGGTTGCAGCCGATTATTCCGACAAGCTCGTTGCAGAGCTTCTGGCCGCCGACACCGTCGTCATCGGCACCGGCCTCATCAACTTCAACATCTATTCCGGCCTGAAGTCGTGGATCGACAACGTCGCCCGCGCTGGCCAGACCTTCAAATACACCGAAACCGGCCCGGTCGGTCTCGCCACTGGCAAGAAGGTGTACATCGTCCTGGCGGCTGCCGGCGTTTACTCCGAAGGCCCGGCCGTTTCGATGAACCATGCCGTTCCCTATCTGAAGACCGTTCTCGGCTTCATGGGCATGACCGATGTGGAAGTGATCTACGTCGAGGGTCTGGCTTTCGGCCCCGAAGCCGTCGAGAAGGCTGTAGCGGCTGCCGAAGCCAAGGTGGAAGAACTGGCACAGGCCGCCTGAGGCATTCATTCAAAGGCAATCCCGGCATGACCGCCGGGTATTGACCGAGCTCCGTTCCGTAACGGCCGTGGACCCTGTCCCGGCCGTTATTCTTTGCCACGTAGGCCACGCACCTGATTCAGATAACAAAGCACAGAAATACTGCCCGTCCCTGAAGGCCGTAGCGTTCAGGCACTCAATGCAGCCGTCATCATTTTCCTGGGAAGAGAGATGAGCCGTTCTGATCGATAATCAGCTTCGCCTTGCGGATGGTGAACTCCACCGCATCATCGAGGCTGGTGAAGACGTCGGCCCGCACGAATTCATGCACCAGCACCTCGTCACCGGCCTTTTTTTCAATACGGCCAGCCAGGCGGAACTGGCCACCTTCCTTTATCGGGGTCGCATAGATCAGATAGTCGCCATGCGCATGCGGTTCTGCCTGCGCCGTCTTCTGCGGGGCGTCGGAAGACGGCTGGCCGGAGCCGAAGGCCGAGAGGATTTTGGAAAAAAACGATGCCATGGCTTGCACTCCCTCAATTCGTGTCACGTTTGAAGGGCGGATGACACCCGCCCTTCCCTGCCTCTTCCGATCAGATGATCAGGTTTGACAGGATGTCATTTTCGGTGATGTCCTCATAACCGAGACCGGCCGCTTCGAAGCGCTCCAGCAGGCCGGCGAAGTTCTCCTTCGCGCTGGTTTCGATGCCGATAAGGATCGAGCCGAAGTTGCGGGCCGATTTCTTCAGATATTCGAAACGGGCGATATCATCATCGGGCCCGAGCAGGTTGAGGAAATCGCGAAGCGCACCGGGACGCTGCGGCAGGCGCAGGATGAAGTATTTCTTCACGCCCGTGTAACGCATGGCGCGCTCCTTCACATCCGGCAGGCGCTCGAAATCGAAATTGCCGCCGGAAACCACGGCGACGACCGTTTTGCCTTCCAGCTTTTCACGGCCGAGCTTTTCCAGCGCGGCGATCGAGAGCGCGCCTGCGGGCTCCAGCACCACGCCTTCGAGATTCAGCATCTCGATGATCGTCACGCAGATGGCATTTTCCGGGATGAGCTGGACCTGATCGGCCGGGAAATCCTTCAGCGCCTTGAAGTTGAGGTCGCCGATGCGGGCGACGGCGGCGCCATCGACAAAATTATCGATCTTGTTCAGCGTCACCGGTTCGCCACGTTCGAGGCTTTTCTTCAGGCTCGGTGCGCCTTCCGGCTCGCAGAACACGAAGTTTTCCTTGCGGACCGTCCCGGCCAAAAATCCGGACAGGCCAGCCGAAAGACCGCCACCGCCGACAGGCATCACGACGATGTCAGGCTTAGTGCCATCCGGGAGCTGGTCCATGATCTCGGCGGCAACCGTCGCCTGGCCCTCGATGATATCCTCATGGTCGAACGGCGGCACCATGTAGCCGTCATTGTCCTGCACGTGCTGGCGGGCAGCAGCGTAACACTGGTCGAATATATCGCCCACCAGACGGATGGAGATGAACTCGCCGCCGAAGATGCGGGTCTTTTCGATCTTCTGCTGCGGTGTGGTCACCGGCATGAAAACAACGCCATGAACGCCGAAATGGCGGCAGGCGAAAGCAAAACCCTGGGCGTGGTTTCCAGCCGAAGCACAGACGAAAATCTTGCCCTTGCCGGCCTTGGCCACCGCCTTGCGAAGAAAATTGAATGCGCCTCTAATCTTGTAGGAACGAACCGGGGACAGATCCTCACGCTTCAGCCAAATCGACGCGCCATACCGACGGCTGAGATGTTCATTCAACTGCAGCGGCGTTTCCGGGAATATTTCCCGCACTTCCCGCCGCGCTGCTTCCACAAGCTGCTTGTCCACGATAGTCAATCCATTGAAATTCATAATGGCACCCGCTATGCCATAGGAAGGCGTCCGAGACAAAGACTCATTTCAGCGCGGCCACGAACTCCGGGTTTCATTTCTTGAACAGTAACCTTCTGCGCTCGGTCATATATGTAGCGTCCATCTTCGGGCTCTATCTCGCCACGGCCATGTTCCTGCCCGCACTGACGGATCTTTATTACGGCAATGACGACTGGATGGTGTTCGCGCTTTCCGGCTTCATGTGTGGCGGGTTCGCGCTTGCCTGCGCGCTCGCCACGCGCGGGCCGATCGCTTCGTTCAACAAGCGTTTCGGCTTTTTGCTCGTCAACCTGCTCTGGCTGGTGTTTTCCATCGTCGGTGCAGTGCCGCTTTATCTGTCCGAACTCGGCCTGACGCCCGGCCAGGCGCTTTTCGAGTCCGTCTCCGCCATCACGACGACCGGATCCACAGCCATTTCGGGTCTCGACAATGCGCCGCAGGGTATTCTCCTGTGGCGGTCGCTGCTGTGCTGGCTCGGCGGCATCGGTATTGTCGCACTCGGCCTCTTCATCCTGCCGCTGCTGCGCGTCGGCGGCATGACCTTCTTCCGCATGGAATCCTCCGACACCGGCAACGACCGCCCCTTCGCCCGGCTGGCAAGCTTCACCCGGGCTTTCGTGGCGATCTACATCGTCATGACGCTCGCCTGTACCATCGCTTATGATTTTGCCGGCATGTCGCATTTCGATGCGCTGAACCATGCCATGTCGACGGTTGCGACGGGCGGCTTCTCCACCCATGACGCGTCCTTCGCCTATTTCAACAATACGGCCCTGCTGTGGATCGCCACCATCTTCCTCATCTTCGGCAGCCTGCCGTTCTCGGTCATGATCCTGCTCGCCGTGCGGCGCCGGCTGGAGACGTTGCGCGACCCGCAGATCGCGGTCTTCCTCGGCTACCTCTGCGCGATCTCGGTTGCCGTTGGTGTCTACCACCATTTCAGGAACGGCGTGCCGCTGGATGATGCGCTCAGCCATTCCTTCTTCAATATGACATCCATTCTGTCGACCGGCGGCTTTGCCAGCGATGACTACACGCTGTGGGGGCCCTTCGTCGTCGTCGTCGCCTTTTTCGCCACTTTCATGGGCGGCTGCTCGGGCTCGACGGCCGGCGGCATCAAGGCCTATCGTTTTCTGATCATCTTCAACGTGGCGCGGGCCGGGCTCAAGAAGCTGATCTATCCGAACGCCGTCTATTCCGTGCGCTACGGCCAGCAGGTGGTCGATCCGGAAACCATCCGCACCATCTTTCTCTTCATCAGCTGTTTCATCGCACTTTGGATTGCCGGCAGTCTGGCCATGAGCCTGATGGGCTATGATTTCCTCACCGCCACCTCGGCTGTGGCGACCTCGCTTGCCAATGTCGGCCCCGGCATCGGCCCGATCATCGGCCCGGCAGGCAATTTCTCCACGATAAGCGAACCGGCGCTCTATCTCCTGTCGATCCTTATGCTGCTGGGGCGTCTGGAAATCCTGACGGTTCTGGTGCTGCTGATGCCGATTTTCTGGAAGAGCTGAAATCACGGGCTTCGGGCGAATAAAGCGCTTGACCTTCCCACGTTGGAATAGTCCACGCTCTCCCTGTTACGAATTCCCAATCACGGAGAACCGCCTATGTGCACCGCTCACCAGCATCACCCGGAAACCACTGCCGCACCTGTCAATGCCGACCTTTCTTTCCACGTTGAAGACATGACCTGCGGGCACTGCGCCGGTGTGATCAAGGGTGCGATCGAGAAGACCGTTCCCGGCGCTGCCGTACATGCCGATCCGGCAAGCCGCACAGTCGTGGTTGGCGGCATCTCCGATGCGGCACGTATCGCAGAAATCATCACCGCGGCTGGGTACACGCCGGAAGCACGCGCCTGATCAGACGAGATACCGGCGGCGCTTTCATACAGCCGCCGCCGGATCGCACTGCCTGCCCCGCTTCGCGCTGAATTGTGTGACGGGTTTGGACGGCATCCATCCCTCTCTCCTTCTGGACGGCAAACGCCCTCTCCCTTTCAATCAAGGGTGACGGAGGAGGTTTCCCCAGCTTAATGAATCGAATCCGCCCTCCTCCGTCGTTCCGGCCCTGAACCGGAATCCAGCTGACGCGCGTCTGCACGGCGGGAAGACTCCTTTCAGTCCAAGGACCTGGACTGGCTGGATTCCGGCACAGGGCCGCAATGACGGCGAAGAGGTTCAGGGGCCTTCTTATAAAAGAGACCCGGCTCTTGCGAACCGGGCCACACCTCGTCAGCAATGTCACGTCGGCTTATTTCACCGCCAGATCCTTGGTCATGATGAAATAGTTGATCGGATGCGGCTTGAAGTTCTCGACCTTGTCCGAATAGGCGTCGAAAGCCGTCTCGTGGATGAGGTAGACGGTGACCGCTTCATCGTAAACCCTCTTCGCCGCCTCGGCATAGATGGCGTAACGCTTGGCCGGCTCGGCCACCGCATAGGCCGATTTGATCAGCTTGTCCGTCTCTTCGCTGCAATAATGCGAGATGTTGTAACCGCCTGTGCAGGTGTAGTCGGCGTTCAGGAAACCGATCGGCTCTGCAACGTCAGTGGCGTAACCGCGCGACAGAAGAACCATGTCGAAGTTGCCGGAAAGGAGATCGGGCTCGATCGCTGTGTAATCGGCAACGCGAACATCGACCTTGATGCCGATTTCCTGCAATTGGGCCTGGATAACGGCGGCAACATCCTTGAGTTCGGTTCTTTCCGTGTAGGCGAGAAGCGTCAACTTCAGGCTGCCGGGAGCAACTCCGGCCTCTTTCAGCAGAGCCTTTGCCTTCTCCAGGTCATAAGCGGGTGTGACGTCTTGCGGCGCCCACGGCTCACCCGGTGCGAAGGGCATCGTTGCGGGCTTTACCACGCCTTCATAGATGCTGTCCGCAATACCGGCGGTATCGATGGCAGCCCGGATCGCCTGCCGAACCTTGATATCCTTGAAAGGCGCCTTTGAATTATTGAGCAGCATTTCGGTGATCCGCGGCACGGTGATCGGCGCAACCTTGACGCCCTTGGCCGCTTCAACGGTCTTCACCGTCCAGGGCGGGATCATGCGCGAAATCTGCACTTCACCGCTTCTTATCTGGGTGGCGCGCGTATCGGCGTCCGGAATAAAGTTCACGCGGCCGCCCGAAAGCTTCGGCATACCGGCCCAATAGTCATGGTTTGCGGTCAGCTCCATATACTGGTTGGCATCGACCTTGGTAATCTTGAAGGGTCCGGTGCAGGTTCCGATCGGATCGACCTTGCCATCCTTATAGGCTGAAGGCGCGAGGATCGACGTTGCCGGACTTCCCATTTGCGCCGGCAGCAGCACCGATGGCTCGATGGTCGTGATCTTCACGATATCGTCACCATCGGCATCAACAGCGGCGATCAGCTTGGGCGAGAAGGCGCGCGCCGGAACAGGCGCTTTCAGAAGATTGGTGAGTGCATTGACCGCGGCTGCGGCATTGAGCGGCTCACCATTCTGGAATTTCACACCCTTGCGCAGCTTGAATTCCCAGACCTTCGGCGCGGTCTGCGTCCAGGATTCGGCAAGGCCAGGCTCCAGTGTCGCGTCATACCCGACACGAACCAGACTTTCGAAACATCCCGCCCGCGAGCCGAGATAGGCATCGTCGGAAGCCATCTGCCAGCCGGTCTTGACGCCGGTATAATCGTCATAGGTGATCGTTCCGGCTGTCGCCGCATGTGCCCCGAATGAGACAACAACGGCGCACGTCGCCAAAAGTGCGTGCTTCATCATAGAAAATTCCCCTTTTATTTTTGATGACAACGCTCACATCTCTTACATTTTCTCGAAAATTCGCTTATTCCATAAAATTACAACAATAATACCCTATGGATATCTTTCGATTATCCATTCGAATATCATCTATTTTACGTTTTATACTCGGAATTTTATTCCGATATTAAGCTTCAAACACACAATTCATCTGTTTTTACAGCACCAGAGAACTGTAGCTGCGTCGTCCTTCAACCCAGTTCCTGCCAGCGGTGGCAACGCGCGAAATGCTCGCCGGAAACGCCTTCCAGAACGGGTTCTACCTCTCCGCATATTGCGGTCGCGTATTTGCAGCGCGTGTGGAATTTGCATCCGTCGGGAGGATTGAGAGGGCTCGGCAGATCACCGTCCAGGAGCATTTCCGGTGCATACAACCCCGTCTCGTCCAGCATCGACGATGCAATGAGGGCCTTGGTGTAGGGATGCTTCGGCGTCCGGAAAAGCTCTTCACGGTCGGCGATTTCAACGACGCGCCCGAGATACATTACCGCGATGCGATCGCACAGATAACGCACCACACGCAGGTCATGGGAAATCATCAGAACCGTCAGACCGTGGCGACGCTTCATGTCCATCAGGAGGTTCAGTATCTGCGTGCGCATGGAGGCGTCGAGTGCCGATGTCGGCTCATCGCAAACGAGGAAACTCGGATTGAGAAGAAGTGCGCGCCCTATGACGACGCGCTGCAATTGCCCGCCGGAACACTGGCTGGGATAACGATCGTAAAATGAGGCATCAAGACCGACCTCCTCCAGCATCCAGAAAACCCGCGTCGCGCGTTCCTCGCGAGAGCCGATGCCGTGCTGGGCAAGCGGTGCTTCCATGCTTTGCCCGATGCGCATACGGGGATCGAGTGCCGAATAGGGATCCTGAAACACCAGTTGCACGACCCGACGCATCCGCCGAAGCTCTTCGCCCTGGATTTGCAGTATATTATGATTACCGATGCTGACCTCGCCTTTCGTCGCGTTCGTCAGCCGCGTTATCAATCCGGCGACGGTGCTTTTGCCGCAGCCGGATTCGCCGACGAGGCCCAGAACCTCGCCTTCGCCGATCGTCAGCGACACGTCGTCAACGGATTTCACCACCCGGTGACCAAGGCCCGATATGGGGTAATATTTGCAAAGATTTTTGGCAATCACATAGGGTCGGCTGTCGCTGCCGGCCGATGGCGTGGCCTGTTTCATCGTTGGCGATAACATCGTCACCTCCTTCAGCACATTGCGTGGCCAGCATGATCATGATTGACCTGCTCGTCACCCACTGCCCAGCACCGGGCCTTGCGTCCTTCCGGCAGGGCATTCAGATTCGGTTCGGCTGCCATGCAGCGGCTGCCCATGCCGGGGGATTTGGCGAGCGCGCAGCGCGGGTGAAACCGGCAGCCGCAGGACATGTCGTGGGCCTGCGAACTGGAGCCGGGGATTGTCAGCAACTGCCCCTCGCCGTCAGTGGTCAGAAGCGAGCAGCTGATGAGCGCCTTGGTATAGGGGTGCTGCGGCGCCTTGAGGATCGCCTGGGTGGGCCCTTCCTCCACGATGCGGCCGGCATACATGACCGCGATCCGGTCCGCGAATGCGGCGACAACCGAAAGATCATGGGTGATGAGCAGCGTGGCCAGCCGGCGCTTGCGGCGCTCGTCATCGAGCAGGCGCAATATCTGTGCCTGAACGGTGACATCGAGCGCTGTCGTCGGCTCGTCGGCGATCAGCAGTTGCGGATTGCCCGAGAGTGCCGCGGCGATCATGACACGTTGCGCCATGCCGCCGGAAAGTTCGTGCGCGAAGCATTGCGCCCGTGCAGACGGATCGGGAATACCGACATCGGACAGAAGGCCGACGACCCGATTGAGAGCGGCGTGCCGGCTCATCTTGCGATGGACCCATAGCGGTTCGGCAACCTGCGTCCTCACCCGGCTGGTGGGATCCAGCATGGCCTGTGGCTGCTGAAACAGCATACCGATATCTGCGCCGCGCAACGCGTCGAGTTCGGCGGATGACAGGGCGAGAATATCACGCCCGGCAAAGGAAATTCGGCCGGAGTCGATTTCCGCACCCTGTGGCAGGAGCCGCATCAGCGATAGCGCCGTCATGCTCTTGCCGGATCCGGACTCGCCGACGAGAGCGACAACTTCCCCGGCATTGACGGAAAGCGTCAGCCCGGAGATGACGAATTTCCGGCCATGTTGCGCCGGCACCGAAACGTGCAGGTCCTCAATTTCCAGAAGCGGTGCGCATTCGGAAGACATGGCCGTGCTGGCATGCGTGTGTCCTTCGATATTCATAAGAGTTCCCCTTATTTTTATTGAATCGGAGGCATTTACGGATTTTCATGCGGCTTCAGACGATATTACTCTCCTTCATTGTTCGTGGCGTCATCTATGTTTGACGGCAGTCAAATCGACCATTGCCCCTTCGCGGGCGTCAATGACCGCTCGTTTTCTTGGTTTCAAGGTTGAGGCCATGGCCGATCCAGGTCACGCTGAGCGCCGCCAGGAAAATCGCCAGACCCGGTGCGATAACCAGAACGGGGATGCGTTCGGCGTAGGCCTGCGCATCGGACAACATCAGCGCCCAGTCGGCGGCCGGCGGTTGTACGCCGAGCCCCAGAAATGACAGTCCGCCCACCGTGATCAGCTTGTGGCCGAACCGCAGGAACGCGACAGCGGCAATGGGCCAGATCGTGTTGGGAATAATATGCCGGAAGATGATGAAGCTCCGCGTACATCCAAGCACCTCTGCCGCGCGGATATATTCACGGGAATTGATCGAAAGCGTCAGTCCCCGTGCCAGCCGTGCGAAAGGCGTCCAGCCAACGATGGTCAGCGAGGCGATCAGCGTGCCGTATCCGGGCCCGAAGATGGCGACGAGGAAAATCGCGATCACGACATCTGGTATGGCTATGAGCAGGTCCACGATGCGCATCAAAATCTGATCGACTATGCCGCGGCTGCGGCCACTGACGATGCCGATCAAGGCTCCTATCACGACCGAGAGAATGACGGTGATCGCGGCGATGGTGACCGTGAAACGGCCGCCTATGAGCAGACGGCTGAGCACATCACGCCCCAGATGGTCCGTTCCGAGCCAATGGGCGGCGCTCGGCGCGTTCAGCCGCAGCCGAAGGTTCTGCTGCGCCGGATTATAAGGCGAAATCCACGGCGCAATGATGAGCAGCAGGATGATGGCGAGAAAGATCGCCGATCCCGCATAGAAGGTCCAGTGCCGCCGGCGAATGAAATCCATGAACCGGTTGAGTGTGGAGGGACGTCTGGGCGCGGTCATCGTCATGGCGGCAGCCTGTGGAAAGTGACTAATGGTCATGGCGACCTCGCATTGCTGGATTGATCAGGACATAGAAGCTGTCGGCCAGGGTATTGATCAGGATGGAAAGCGCGACGATGCAGATGAAGCCGCCCTGCAGCATCGGGATGTCGCGGTTGACCACCGCATCGTAGAGAAGCCGACCCATGCCGGGGATGGCGAAGATCACCTCCACCACCACCGATCCGCCCAGCAGGCCCGCAAGCCACAGGGCAAAAAACGTGACTACCGGAAGCGAGCCGTTGCGGATGCCGTGCCGCATGACCGTGCCATGCATGCCCAGCCCGCGGCTGCGCGCCGCCGTGATATAAGGGGCGCGTAAAACTTCGGCCATCGCCGCGCGCGTCACCTGCGTGAAATAGGCGAGCGGTCGCAGGGTCAGCGTCAGCGCAGGAAGGACCAGCGAACGCCAGCTGTCCCATCCCGCGGAGGGCAGCCAGCCAAGATAGAGGGCAAAGACGAGCGCAGACATGGGCGCGAACCAGTATTCGGGCGTGGCGACGAAGGTCTGGATCATCAGCGTCGCGAAATTGTCCAGCCTTCCGCCGGGACGCATTGCGGCAAGCGTGCCGAGCGGCAGGGCAACGGCCACCGCTATTGCCAGCGCCGTCAGCGCCAGTGTCACCGACACGCCGAGGGAACGTAAAAGCTCACCGGCGACGGGTTGGCTGCTGGTGAAGGAGAAGCCAAGGTCACCGCGTAACGCGTTCGACAGCCAGGCGAAATATTGCACATAGAGCGGACGGTCGAGCCCGAGGCTGGTTCTCAGCGCTTCAACGGCGTGTGGATCAAGCGCCGTATCGCGCATGCGCGAAAACAGGATGGTACGGGCCGGATCGCCACCGGCCATATAGGGCAAAAGAAACGCGATGACGGAAACGATCGCCAACATCAGGCAAAGGATAAGGAAGCGCTGTAATATCTGTATCCACATGGCTGGTCTCCTTCACCGCATTGGCATTTTTACCGCAATCGACGACGTCCACGATTGGAACGGCCGCTCATTTCGCAAGGCGCTGTAGTTCCGCTACCGGGCCGGACGTGCCCTTCAACATGCCCGAACGTTTCGGCACCACCGCCGCCGGGACGAAATCGGGATCTTCCGATTGCGCCAGATCCTGAATGATCGGACACTCCGGCTCGCCATTATCCGGGCAATAGGTCGCCAGATGGCGGAGCGTATCGGCCATGTCGCGAAGCGTTTGCATCTTGGCTTCGAGATCGACGACGTGTTCCATGACGATGCGTTTGACGTCGCAGGAGGCGCCGCCGGGATCACGCCACAAGGTCATGAGCTGCCTTATCTTTTCGATTGAAAAACCGAGGTCGCGGCCGCGCCTTATAAAGCGCAGTGTTTCCAGATCATTGGCCGTATAGACCCGGTAGCCGGAATCGGTGCGGCTCGCCGATTTGATCAGGCCGATCGTCTCGTAATGTCTGATCATCTTTGCAGAAACGCCGGATGCGGTGGCGGCTGTGCCGATGTTCATGGATCCTGCTCCTATCTTTCCGGGGTGGACAACAGATCTGCATCACTGTCGGAGAGCGCGTCAGCGCCATTCAGCCAGCCGATCACCACGTCGCTTAATGGTATGGCTCGGCATGCAAGCGTCAGGCCATCTGCTTTCTCTTCCTCAGTCAGCGAAAAAGGCGTGTGCTTGAGAAGGTGGACCTCACCGGAGATCAGCCTCGATTTGCAGGCCCCACAGCGGCCCATGCGACAGCCGTGCGGGTAAGCGATGCCCGATGCCAGGGCGGCCTGAAGGACAGTCTCGCCCTCCGCCACCGCGATGCTGCGATCAATCTGCGGCAAGTGGATGGACCGGGGGAGCGCCATTGTGTCCCCTCCTATTCCGCTGCTGCGAGCTGCAAGCCCGCGGGTCTGTCCGTGAGCGGCGCACGGAAGCTTTTCAGGCGCAGCGCGTTCGTCAGGACGAAGACGCTGGAAAGTGCCATTGCGCCGGCAGCAAGGACGGGTGACAGCAACACGCCGTTGACAGGATACAATATTCCGGCCGCCACGGGAACGAGCGCGGCATTGTAAGCGAAGGCCCAGAACAGGTTCTGGCCGATATTGCGGATCGTGGCCTTGGACAGGGCGATGGCATTGGCCACACCGCGCAGATCGCCCGACATCAGCACCACATCGGCGCTCTCAATCGCGACATCCGTGCCCGTTCCGATGGCGAGGCCGACATCGGCTGCCGCAAGCGCCGGTGCATCGTTGATGCCATCGCCTACGAAGGCGACCCGGCGCCCACCGGCGGCAAGCCTTTTGACGGCTTCGACCTTGCCGTCCGGCAGCACTTCCGCCACCACCTCGTCAATGCCGAGGCGATGGGCGATGGCCTCTGCGGTGCGGCGATTGTCACCCGTGATCATCGTGACCTTGAGGCCGAGCGCATGCAGCGCCGCGATCGCCTCCGGGGTCGTCTGCTTCACCGGATCGGCCACTGCGATAATCGCGGCCAGCCTGCCGTCGACTGCAGCATAAAGCGGCGACTGCCCTTCCCTGCCCAGCCGGTCTGCTTCATGCGCAAACATCGCGGTATCGTAACCGAGCTTCGCCATGAACCGGTCCGCGCCCGCTTCAACCCTGCGCCCTTCAACCACCGCCGCCACGCCAAAACCCGGCGTTGCCTCGAAACCTTCCGCATCGGCAATCGCCAGGCCGCCATGTTTCGCGGCTTCGACGATCGCCTCCGCAATCGGGTGTTCGGATCGGCTTTCGAGGGATGCCACAAGGCGCAGCACCTCATCGGCACCGAAGCCCTCGGTCGTTGTAAAATGCACCAGTTTCGGCCTGCCGAGCGTCAACGTGCCGGTCTTGTCGACGGCGATCACCTCGGCATCGCGGAGCGTCTGCAACGCATCACCGCGCCGGAACAGCACGCCCATCTCGGCGGCGCGGCCAGTGCCGACCATGATCGAGGTAGGCGTGGCAAGGCCCATAGCGCAGGGACAGGCGATGATGAGAACCGCAACCGCATTGACGAGAGCGAAGGTCAGAGCCGGATCCGGCCCGAAGACGAACCACACGAGGAAGGTGACGGCTGCGGCCAGCATCACCGCCGGCACGAACCAGTTGGTGACCTTGTCGACCAGCGCCTGAATGGGCAGCTTGTCGGCCTGTGCTTCCTCGACCATGCGGATGATCTGGGCGATCAGCGTATCGGCACCCACCTTGGTGGCGCGGAAGGTGAAAGAGCCGTTGCGGTTCACCGTACCGCCCACGACCTCGGAACCCGCCGTTTTCGTAACCGGCACTGGTTCGCCGGTTATCATCGATTCGTCGACATAGGACGAGCCACTGAGGATCACGCCATCGACTGGCACTTTCTCGCCAGGACGGACAATGATCACATCACCGGCGCGCACATCCTGCAACGGCACGTCCATGGTTTCGCCGTCGCGTAACACCCGCGCCGACTTGGCCTGCAACCCGAGCAATCGTTTTATCGCCTCGCTGGTGCGGCCTTTGGCGCGCGCTTCAAGGAACCGGCCAAGGAGGATGAGCGTGACGATGACAGCAGCGGCCTCGTAATAGACATTCGCCGTGCCGCGCGGCAATATTTCGGGCAGGAACGTTGCGACAACCGAAAATCCCCAGGCGGCGGCGGTGCCCAACACGACAAGCGAATTCATATCCGGCGCGAGCCGCAGAAGTGCGGGTATGCCTTTTTTGAAGAAACGCAGACCCGGTCCAAAGAGTACCAGCGTCGTCAGAACGGATTGCAGATACCAGCTTTCCCGCATGCCGACCGTTTCCATCACGATGTCGTGGATCGCGGGGACAAGATGCGAGCCCATTTCCAGAACGAAGACTGGCAGGGTCAAAGCAGCGGCCACGGCCAGGTTGATTTTCAGGCTGCGCAACTCCACGGCGCGTCGGTCCTGTTCCACTTCGCCGGCCCTGTCGGCGACGATTTCCTTCGCCGTGTAACCCGCCCGTCTGATCGCCTCCCCCAAGGTGGCGGTAGAAGCGGCATTGCCGGCGACGCGGATGGTGGCGCGCTCGGTCGCCAGGTTGACGCTCGCTTCCGAAACACCGGAAACAGCCTTCAGGGCCTTTTCAACACGCCCGACACAGGAGGCGCATGTCATGCCCTCAATATCAAGCTCTATCGTTCTTTCTTCGACCCCATAGCCGGCATTCCGCACCGCCGCGATCACGGCCGGCACGTCAGGTGATCCGGAAAAAGAGATGTCAGCGCGTTCCGTCGCAAGATTGACCGAAGCCTTGAAAACCCCGGGCACCCTGGCGATCGCCTTTTCAACGCGGCCGACGCAGGAGGCGCATGTCATGCCATCGATCGCAATCTGATGGCTCGCCCGGATCTCCATTTGTGACATGCGTATGACCCCTCTTTTCTCATTTAAAAAAAAGATAGGGCTTCCCATCGTGGCAAGGTCAATAGGTTCTTTCGGGTGATTTCAACGGAAAAATGCCGCCTGCGTGATCAAGCACACTTTTAAGGCAATCCTGCGGATCTCAGCGCCAACCATGCCGAAAACCTGGAAAATTCGGCATAAAATCCTCCAGACGCCGGGAAACCGCAGGGAAGCAAAAAAGAAAATTTAATCGGGGGTATGGTGCGGACGGCGGGACTTGAACCCGCAAGACCAATGGTCGGCAGATTTTAAGTCCCCTTGGGTGCCAATACTGTCTGGTCAAGCCGTTGATAACGCTTCGGTTTCCGATATGGCCGAAGTCTATACTTGTCGTGATATGGAGGGTGTGGCCACGACATAAGCCACAAGACGCACACGAAGATTATTTCAGGTGTGCGGCCTAAGATGCTGAAATCACAGTCTTAAAGATCGCCTTGAGTTGATCTTGTGGCAACTGCGAGAGTAGCTTAGCGAGCGCCTGGGTGTCCGTCTCGATCTCGTCTACGATGACCGTTGTGGCACGGCTCCCGGCGACGGTTTCCTTCTTTTCCATGCGGCCAATGACATCATCCAACTCATCACCAAAGAGGTGCACATATCGCTGGGTGACGAGCAGTGTTGCATGGCCTGCGAGCTTCTGGATGGCCGCAGCGTTCTCACCATTGGAAGCAAGGCGCGAGCAGAACTCATGACGAAGGATATGCGGCACGAATTGCTTGTCGCTCTCCAGATTGAGCGCTTCCGACAGACGACCCCAGTAGTGGGCCACCGAGTTCTTCGAAAGGCTCGGGAACACCGCCTTGCCTGCTGTGTACTCCCGGCGACGATCAAAGACCGCCTGGGCACGAGCTGTCAAAGGCACGGTGCGGCTCTTGCCGGACTTGGTACGCTGCCCGCTTGCCCCGACACCCCAAACGGTCACACGGCCATTCTGGACATCCTCGAAATGGAGCGACAAGACTTCGCTTTGGCGCATGCCGGTGTCCAGAGAGAGGACGGTGTAATCCGCCATGTCTTGGTGCCCGATGCGATCAAAGAACGCGAGCGTCTTCTTCTCCTCGTCCGGTGTGAAGCGACGGACCCGGTGTTCACTCTCCTTGTACTTGTTGCACTTCGGCTTTCGCTCGATGATGCCCAAGTCCTCGGCTTCTGAGAGGCATTTGGAAAGCGCCGCGACCTTACGGTTCACTGTCCCCGGAGCGTTGCCAGCCGCCAGCAGCTTCGAGCGCGCGCGGTCAACGTCAGCTTTCCCCAGCTTTGCGACCGGAAGACTTGCGCCGATCTCGGCAACGATGAGGTTCGCGTTGATGAGCTGCTTTGCACCCGATGGCATAGGTGCCCAATGGGTTTCATAGACGTGCTGGACCAGCTCCCCGAGCGTGTACGGGAGGTCGCCTCTACGCTTTGCGGCCTTCTCACCCATGTCGATGGGTTCGCCCCTGATGAGCTTCGCCTTACTGTCGAGTTCCCAAAGTTCTGCCTCGCTTTCTGTTGCGAAGCTGCGGCGATGCCGAGCGCCTTTATGAGTTACGGTCCCTTCCCAAGAGGAACCACGTTTCTTCGCCATTTAGCTCTCCTTCAAGTTGACATGGGAATGCATCCGGCATACCGAGAAGCAGCCGCCCGCATGGTGAAATTGGTAAACACATCGCACTTAAAATGCGCCGCCTCTGGCTTGCCGGTTCAAGTCCGGCTGCGGGCACCAGCTACTTACTGAGGCCGCTTAGCGCGTCCACGGGTCGAGCTGGTTTCTTCCTTGGCCATTGCCTCTTCGTGCATGCGCTCGATCTCAAGGCGCGCATCCGTTTCCTTATCGACCGAATATTCTGCATCGACGTTGCGGAGCAATTTCGTGATGAATGCCTTGCCATGAGTTGTGAGGAATATCAGACGACGCCGGGGTTCCCGAGGGTCGATGACGGCTTCCACAAGGTCCAGCCCCGGTTTCCCGAGGCGATGGAATTTCGACATGGCAGAGACGTTGCGCGAGACCGATGATTGAGACAATCCGGTTCTCTTGCAGATATCGGCCATGGTGAGGCCCGGATAAAGAACGACCTGAAACAGAACGTCCGCTTGCTGCATTGGCATATCAGGGCTTAGGGTTCGGAGCATATTGATGACGCGAGACACTGTGAAAGCTGCATCGCGCTTGGTCGTTTCAGTAGTGGTCGTCATGGGCCTCTCCTGTCATATCGCCGGTGAAAATCTACCCGTTCATGGATAGACCGCCGAGGGGCTATGTTGTCCAGCCCTTTTTCTCGAACTACCGGCTTTTTTCTAAAACCAACTCCTGATTGGGCCTCAAGATGACAGCCCAATCGCTTATCAACTCGACCGCCTTCCCGTAGTTCATGGGAACAGCGAGGCCGACTAAGAACGCCAAGGTCAACGCCTTGCGCGGTCCCCAGTGGCCCGTAGTTCGGCCCCGCGTCCGCGAAACCGTGATTTGAAGGTAACCGAGAAACACCTCCCGGTCGTCCGCATCTCCAATCCATCCGAAGCCCAGCCATTCATTGCGGACTTCGATAAAACTCTCTCTGCCCCCCGGCAGTTTCACTTCCAAGCCAATCATTGCCTTGTAACGCACCTTTTCGAGATCGGGAACATTCCCGGACGTGGATATAAAGGCCGCGTATTATGTTAGCAAGAGCTTTCGTTAACCATTCACCGGAGCGTGAAAGCCGACCAGTTGGCCGGTCATGCAGTCGATGAAATAGACCAGCGTGAACCTCTTGCGGCGACGAACGCGCCACTTGCGGAAACGCCCTGATGTCGTGATGTCGTTCATGCGTCACCTCGGGCCAGCCGGTAGGCTGCATATGCGTCACCAAGGGGCGACATAGGGCACGTTGAGCGCCACCAAGCGAGAAATGGTGTTTGGGTCAATGTTGATCTCCGGGAATGGCAACCATCATCAGGCGGGGCATGCCAAGCCCCACGACCGACCCTAGGGAGCCGGTTTCGGTATCAGTTGGGTTGTCTGGAGAACCAGATGGCCGAGACGATGCAGACCACCGGCCAGATACAGGTGAGGATGAGGAGGAAGGTCTCAGCGGTCATGGACACGCTTTCCTGTGAGAACCCATCTCAAGCTTGCTCCGTAGCAAAGCATGTATGCCCTGTGCTTCCACAATGGCTCACCCCTGCACTCAACAGCTTTTCTCATGACCCTGTCGCACAGCTTACGTTGCATGGCACTGGCTAGGTTCCGCTGATGCTGGGCTTGATAGGTGTCGAACAAACCGTTCATTGCACCAGCCCCCGCGCATAATTCCGAAGCGTGGCCATGTAGCCCCGGTAGTCCCCGGAGCCGCGAGCATTGGGAAGCCACGCGACAACCTGAGTTGAGCGCCCAGCGCCGAGGAAACGACCTCGGGCACTATCGGGGCCAGCGGTGACCCATTGGCCGACCGGCAGCTTTGCCCGCTGTTCGTCCGTGAGGGTCCATATGTCGATTGTTGAGGAGTATCGGGCCATGTCAGCACATGACCGTCAGTTGCAGACCGGAGCGGCCTCGGAGGTGCTGGGCGATCTCCATAGCCGTCTCAAAGTCACATGCGTCCGTGATCGCCTCGACACCGCCGACCGGGTAGTGCCCGTATACAGTGAAGAGTTCGGCCTCGGTGCGATCATAGCCGCCCTCAAACCACGTCTCATCCTCACTCTCGGAAACATTGACGCAGCCACCGAGTTCCAGCCCATCAAACTGGGACCAGTCCGGTTCTTCCGATTTGGAACAACAATTGAAGAGTTCCGACGCGGTGAAGGTCCGGCCCTCAACCGCATGCATTGCCAGAATGTTGGCGTTCATGTCTGCTCCTTGTCGCTGCTCATCAGGCCCTAGGCGCGACCCTAGGACGACCGGAGGCCAGCCGAAGCGACACCCGGTTTCGCATATGTTTGCATTGGTGGATTATTCTTCGCGCAAAGAAGCGCCGATTTCGGTCCAGTTGACCCGCGCCATGGCGGCATTCAGGAGGTCACCGATCATTCCCGGTCGGGTGTCACCGAACCAGTTTGCGGCGATCTCCTCTACCAGCGCCTTGACGTTCTCCCCCGCGACCAGCGCATTAGGAGCGCCTACGGCAAGTGAGGTGGCCAAGTGGTAGATTTGCTCCTCGTTGGTGAGCCAAGCGTTGACGACCCATGTTTCTTGGTTCGTCCAGCCGTTGCAGCCTTCGTCCTGCATATCTCAGCCCTCCGCAACAAAGACGTAAACGGGACCGCCATTCGCCACGCCCATAAGGCCGGTGCGGTTCCACTTGTTGACTAGGGAGAGAAAGGCAAGCTGGTTGTTCTGCCCCATGGTGCAAATCAGGTCATCGCCCGTGATCGAGCAAGCCTCTTCGTGCCGCTGCCCATCCTTGAAGGCACAGCGGGTGTATTTGTAGACATCCATGATAGTTCCTCTTGTCGCTATAGGCTGAGTTGACTATCTTGTGGGAACCGAGGAGCCGCTAAGGCCCCCCGGCCCCCTTACGCTATAGGGTTATGAATAGGGCCAAGGTGATCGAGACCTTGGCCTTTTTCGTTCTCCAGCGAAGGGTGAAGGTCCATGTTGTCATGGCTCTTTCTCCCACAAGTTGGCCCTGTATCGTCGGGTCGTTCCGGCTAGATCAGCGGGGCCACCCGCCTTACCTGTTCCGCTAGCTCATCAGGCCCTAGGCGCGACCCTAGGACGACCAGAGGAAATCCTCCGGTTTCGCTTAGTTATGCGATAGTGGTTAGATCAGGCCATGATTGCGCGTTGGTCCCTGTTCATGTGAAAGGGTTCTTTCAACCAGCCGTGACCAAGCGGCCATGATGGTGTCGAGAAGCAATGGTTCCTATCTGCCTCTGGACCTTCACCGGGAAACACCGTGTTCTCGTACCATTCCCTATCGCTGCCATGCTGCGGGGCATAGTGTAGGTACTCTTTACGGGCCGTATGATAGTGAGAGGCCTTAGCCCACTGCGGGACATGCTCCATTGTGAAGCGATTAGGATATTGACGCTTTGCTTCTGCGAATGTGATTTTGCGCATGCCCTGCTCCTATGTGATTGTTTCGGCCTGCTTCGGCCTCATCAGCGGGACAGCATCAGCCCCGTACAATGTCCCCGTTATTCCGTGCGCACGGTGGACTAGCGCTATTCAGTTTTCCAGAGAACCCGGAGGGATAACCCGCCGCCCCGAACCGCTGTTCGTTGCCAAAACATATATCCACTACTGCATAGTTGATCAACATCGAAAATGAAAAAAACAGACAGTCTCCCGCGTAATATAGACTATCTATCTGAAATTAAATGATAATAATTTATGCGAATGCAGCATGTGGCGTGTGCATTGGTGGATATGTGGCAGCATGAGGAGTGCATGAGGTGGCGCTATGGCAGCGTTAGGATGGCATGAGGAGAGCATGAGGACGCGCCAAGGGTGGCATGAGGTGGCGTTAGGTGGACTGATGAGGAAAACAGGTAGACGCCCCGACAAAGGGAGACACACAGAAAGAAAGCGGTGGACGGCCTAAGCCCTGCCCTTTGCACCCCATGTGCACCCATCAGGACACCTCATGCGATGCTTAGTCTCCTTGGAGTGCCACAAATGCAGGGCTTCCGCGTGTCATGTGGCGATATCCGTGGCAATGCAGGGGTCACCATGCGCCGCCCGAGGTAGAATGAGGGGGCCGAGGGGGGACCACGCGCAAGCATTTCTATCGATTGCCGCCTCGGATTTTTTCGGTAAAAGAGCCGGGAACCCTAGGAGAACCCAATGCGCCTCAAGCTTTCCCTGATGCTCACCCTTGCCGCCCTGGCTGGTTGCCAGAGTTCCACCGAGCCGTCCAAGGCGAACGTCTATGGCTCCCCAGTTGGTCAACGGGTGGTCGGTAACAAGGAGAGCGTGATGGTCTCCAATGTCTGGAATGAGTTGGATGCATTCCCAATCGCGGAGAAGCACTGCAAGCAGTATGGGAAGTCTGCCAAGTTCAGGAGCAGCCAGGGTTACCGAGCTGCCTTTGACTGTATCTGATGGTCACCCTTGACTTCTCTTGCGAGGGCGTCAGCCCGAGAAAGAGAAGGGCCGGAAAACTGCGCGATCACATGAGGACGCTGCGGACGATACCGGCGACCATGGACACCACCATAAGCGGGACAATCCAGAACCAGAGGTTTCCAGGACCAAGGCTCTTCCATCCTTTGAAGAGCATCTTAACAAACGAGATTGGATCATTATCGTAAGGGGGATGATCGGAAGAACGATGATCAGGGGATACCATGGGTTAGTCTCTACCGTGGATGATGGAAACCATCCCTACGATCTCATCTGACGAGATACAAGCATGAGCCTGATCATGGTCTACCTATATATGAACCGGAGGGGATAGGTTTCCTCCTCCTATGGTGAGGGGTAATCAAATCTCGTCCAGTAGCCGCAGTGGTCGCCAAGTTATCGCCTTGGTTATCACCGTTGCAGTGTCTTCCCCATCAGTGCGTACCCACACCGTACAGCTCGCATCAAAGGGTTCTGATGGGGTTTGAGAGTTAGAGGTAGCGACTTTAAACGTGTCACTCAGGACGTTTGGCGGCGCGCTAGGATGGCTACCAGGAATCCTCCGTGGAAGGTCGAAAACGAACGCTCGGTTTCCGTGGACGATTGCATCCATGTGTAGTGGCCCCATAAATATCTGGACGCGATCTCCCACTTGTTAAGTGTGAGGAGTAATGTGCCCATTATGACTAGTCACATCCCTAAGATAGAA